>VGXL01000096.1 GCA_016873315.1 Phycisphaerae bacterium
TGGGCGCGCTCTTGCTCGCGGAACTTTCGCGCGCGAGCCGCACCTGGCCTGTGCTTGAGGAGTCACTCGAAGAGAGCGATCCGTGCGGCATGGACCTGACGACGAAGCAGGCCTACGCGCTGCTCGCCGAAATCCGCCCGGTCCTTCTTGAAGCTGGCTTCGATGTGATTGTGCCTGACTGGTGGGGCCAGCCCGCGAGCCGACTCGGCGCGCGACTGATGATCCAAAGCGGCGAGACCGACCCGTCGGGCAGCAGTGGCGCCGGCGCAAGCAGCGGCGCGCTCGGTCTGCAATCGCTCGTCGACTATCGATGGCAGATCGCCGTCGGCGATGCACCGATTTCGCTTGAAGCGTTCGAAGCGCTTGCCAAGCAAGGCTCGCCGCTCGTGCGCGTGAATGGACAGTGGGTCGAGATTCGACCCGAAGACTTCCAGGGCGCCGTGCAGTTCTTGCGTGAGCACCCAGGTGGAAGCATGACGCTGGTCGACGCGCTGCGCATGGCACACGGCATCGACGGACCCGTGGGCATGCCGATTCTTGGGATGGACGCCACGGGCTGGGTGGCCGAGATCTTCGGCGCGCGTGCCGGAGCCGAGACCCTGCAGATGCTCGAGCAACCCACTGGATTCCAAGGCTCGCTGCGGCCGTACCAGTTGGCCGGCGTGAGCTGGCTCGCGTTCCTCGACAAGTACCGGCTCGGTGCGGTGCTCGCGGACGACATGGGCCTTGGCAAGACGATTCAGCTGATCGCGCTCCTTCTGCACGAGCGACAAATCGCCGCGCCGGCACCGGTCGGTCCCACGCTGCTCGTCGCGCCGATGAGTGTGCTGGGCAACTGGCAACGCGAACTCTCGCGATTTGCGCCCAACCTGCGCATGCATGTGCAGCACGGTCTTGAGCGCCCGATGGGTGAACGGTTCGAACAGGCAGCTCTGGGCGTCGATGTCGTCATCACGACCTACGCGATCGTGGTGCGCGACAAGGAACTCATGCAGCGCATTCCGTGGCGCCGCGTGGTGCTTGATGAAGCACAACACATCAAGAACCCGCCGACAAAGCAGACCGCTGCGATCCGATCGCTCGAGGCCGATCACCGCGTGGCGCTGACCGGTACGCCCGTCGAGAATCGTCTCACTGAACTCTGGAGCATCATGGAGTTCTGCTGCCCCGGATACCTCGGGACGCAGGGCGAATTCCGCAAGCGCTTCGCGCTGCCGGTCGAACGGCACCGCGACCGCACGCAGACCGAACGGCTCCGCTCGCTCGTTCGCCCCTTCGTGCTGCGTCGACTGAAGACCGATCCGAAGGTCATCACCGACCTGCCGCCGCTGGTCGAGACGAAGGCGCTCGTGCCGCTCTCAGAAGAGCAAGCGCGCCTGTACGACTCGGTGGTCAACGAGATGTTGGCCAAGGTCGATCGCGCCGAAGGAATCCAGCGTCGCGGGCTTGTGCTGAGCGCGCTCGTGAAGCTCAAGCAGATCTGCAATCACCCAGCACACTTCCTGCGCGAGGGCTTCTCGAAGGATGGCGTGGACGCGGAAGAAGAAGCAGGCGACGGCGAGGAACAACTGATGGGCCGCCAGGCGCTCGCCGAAAGCGCGCTCATGGCCACCCGCAGCGGCAAGGCGCATCGCCTTGTGCAGTTGCTCGAAGAAGTTGTGGCGAGCGGTCACCGCGCACTGGTCTTTACGCAGTACCGACAGATGGGACACCTGCTCGTCGCGATGCTGCGCAAGGAGCTTGACACCGAAGCGCTCTTCCTGCACGGCGGCACGCCGCAGGCCAAGCGCGACAAGCTCGTCGAACGCTTCCAGAGCGAAGATCCCTCGTGCCCGGTGTTCGTGCTGAGCCTGAAGGCCGGTGGCGTCGGTCTCAACCTGACCGCCGCGAACTACGTCTTCCACTTCGACCGCTGGTGGAACCCGGCCGTCGAGAATCAGGCGACGGACCGCGCGTTCCGCATCGGCCAGAGCCGAACGGTCAATGTGCACAAGTTCGTGTGCGAAGGAACCCTTGAGGAACGGATCGACCAGATGATCGAGCAGAAGACCGAGTTGGCGACGCAGATCATCAGCGCTGGCGACCAGTGGCTGACCGAGATGAGCACGTCGCAGCTGCGTGACATCCTGACGCTGCGCCGCTCGAGCCTGATCGAGGCGGAGGCATCATGACGCGACCCGCACGAAAGGACGGCGGCGCACAGAAGCCCGCAGCAAAGACAGCGAAGGCGGCAGCCAAGCCCACCATCAAGGCCGCGGCGAAGGCTTCGGACCAAACGACTGCCCAGTCCTCGGCGCAGGCGGCACCGAAGCGCCCGCGCAAGGCCGCCGCGGTCTCGCCCACGGTCAAGTCGCTCACGCGCGTCACGCGCCAAACACCTGAGCCGATCGACACGCCGCAGCCAGTCGTGGAGCACGCGGAGCCGGAAGTCGAAGTCGAGTCGACTGAGGTCGCATCGACCAGTCATGCGGTCGAGCCCTCGACCGATGCGCCGAGCGTGCGGCCAGAGCATGGCTTCCAGCCACGGCGTGCAGAGCACCCACGGCGCGTGCATCACGGCATCCGCTTGCGCCGAAAGGCCGGCATGGAGGGCTTCCCGTGGTGGGCTCAAGCTTGGTTCAAGGGGATGGAGAGCGGCTTCGCTGATGCTGTTCGCATCGAGGGGCTCCAGTACGCACAGAGCGGACAGGTCGTCACGATGGAAATCGTGCCGGGCACCGCGCGCATGAAAGTGCAGGGGCGCGCCACGCGACCCTACGAATGCTCGATGACCTTCCACCCCTGGACGAGCGAGCAATGGACCGCGGTCGTCGCCGCGATGTCGCAAGAAGCGATCCACGCTGCACGACTGCTCACAGGTGAACTGCCTCAGGGCGCCGAGCGACTCGTGTCGGGGCTCGGCCTGCGACTCTTCCCGATGGGTCTGAAGTCCGCCGATCCGATCGTCGAGTGCGCGTGCAAGGAACCGCATCCGTGCAAGCATGTGCATGCCGCGGCGTGCGTTCTCGCCGAACGCATCGAAGTGGATCCGCTGGTCCTCTTCACGCTGCGCGGACTTGCAGGCGAGCGACTGCTTGAGCGGATCCAGGAACACCGCGCGCTGACAAACCGGGGTGTGCAGAGCGCACACAATCCACCGCCGGTGGCGCAGCACCCGCCTGAGCTGCGGCCGATCACGGAACTTGTGCACGACTTCTGGCGCCCGGGTCGCGCGCTGTCGGAACTGGATGACGCGGCCGCTGTGCAGCACATTCCGCACGCGCTCTTGCGTCGGCTTGGGCCCAGCAGCCTTGGCGGCCGTTTCCGACTCGTCGGCTTGCTTGCGAGCGCTTACGACACGATTCGTCTGCGCGCGCTCACGCCGCGTCTGGACGCGCCGCCGCCGTGCGAGTGATCCACGGCACCATCGCGATCCCAGGTATGCCCATGGCGATCGTGGCGATGAAGAAGCCGGAGTAGCCGCCGAAGATCCCCTGCAATCGCTGGCACTCCACGAGCAGCGACCCACTGAGCGATCCAACCAGGCTCGCGGCGAAGAACATCAGTCCAGTCAGGATGGCGTACTGCGCCGCGCTGTAGCGGTGGTCGCACAAGCTCATGAGAAACGCCACGAACACCGTGCCCACCATGCCGTTGCAGGCATTTTCGACGGCAACCGCAACGAAAAGCGCAGCGCGATCCTTGCCGGCGTGATCGAGCCAAACCCAACCGAGATTGCTCGCGGCCTGCAGCACGCCAAAGAGGAACATGCTGCGAGCGATGCCCAGTCGCGCGATCACGATGCCACCAAGTGCAGCCCCCGCGATCGTGAAGCCAAAGCCAAGCGCTTGACGAATCCAGCCGATCTCCTCCAGCGTGAAGCCGAGCTCCTGAATCAGGAAGGGTCCGACCATGCGATTACCAACAAGATCAGGCAGGCGGAACATCAAGACGAACGCAGCGAGCGCGAGTGCGGTGATCCCCCACTGACGGGCAAATGTGCGCACTGGCCCAAGGACCGCGTCGAGGAATGAACTCGGCTCACCCACTGTGGGCTCCGGTGCAAGGGCCACGCTGCACGACGCCAGTGCCATGACGAGTGCGGCCAACATGAACGCTGCTGGCCATCCCCACCGGGCCGCCACGAGGAGCGCACCCGCGCCGCCCACCAAACTCGCGACGCGGAAGCACGCGACGAAGACGCTCGCCGCACGACCAAGCTCCGCGCGCGGCGCTGAATCCGTGCGGAACGCATCGACGACGACATCCAAGCTCGCCGAAGCAAGGCTCAGCGCGAACACGATCAGAGCGAAGCCCCAGAGCCCTCCGTGCGAGAGTTCATCGAGCGCCAGCGACTGCCGTTCGAGCCATCCCGCATCGGCAGGCGCCGCGATCTGCGTCGCCATCGGCTCGCTCGGCCCGGCAAGTCCCGCGGCGACGAGCAGCGCCGCTGACAGCGCACCGAGCACGATCAACCAACCCACGCGGCGGCGACCGCGACCGATCAGCGGCGCATGGAACCGATCGAGCATGGGTGCCCAGATCCATTTCAATCCGTACGGCAAGGAGCAGAGCGCGAACAGGCCGATGACCACAGGCGTGACCTTCTGCGCGGCGAGCCAAGTCGACACGCCGTCGTTGACGACCGTGTACGCCAAGCCCGACATGAACGCCGTGCTGCCGATCGCGGTCCAGGTGCGCTCCGTCACGGCGCGGACCGCCGCTGCTTCACCTGCACATCGAGCTTGGCCGCGTGGACCACACTTCCTGCGGGAACGCTTTCGGTCACGAAGACGCCGCCAGCCACCGTGCTTCCCGCGCCGATCACCGTCGCGCCACCGAGAATCGTGGTATTGGCGTACACCGTCACGCCGTCTTCAAGTGTGGGATGCCGGCGCTGCCCCTTCACCACGCGACCAGCATCATCCGTGGGGAAGCGCACCGCGCCGAGCGTGACGCCTTGGTAGATCGTGCACTGCTTGCCGATGACCGTGGTCTCGCCGATGACGACACCCGTGCCGTGGTCGATGAAGAAGCCCTCGCCGATCGTGGCGCCCGGATGCACATCGATGCCAGTTTCGGTGTGCGCGATCTCACCCATCAGGCGTGGGATCACGGGAAGCCCGAGCTGCCAGAGCACATGCGCGATGCGGTGGACGACGAGCGCGCGCACGCCGGGGTAGCAGATCGGGACCTCGTCCGGGCAGTGCGCGGCAGGATCGCGATCGAAGGCAGCTTGCACATCGCTCTCAATGAGCGCGGCGATGGCCGGACGAGCACGCCGGAGTTCTGCGAGGAGTTCCTTGGTGCGGAGGAGCGCAGCCGAACGATCGAGGGTCCCGCCGCCACGCAGCGCACAATGCGTCAGCGCAGATTCGGCCTGCGTGCGAAGGATGTCGCACGCACGCTGGAAGCAGTCCTCTGCAGAATGCCCGAAGCCGTGATGGTCATTGAGGAAGGCGCCGCGCATCCAGCGCAGCACTTCCTCGATGGCGAGGCGTTCAGGGAACGAGCGTCCGTGCGCATCCATGCGCCGGAGTATCGCAGATCAGGCGCCGTTGTCGCCCGCCCGGCCACCTTGGCCGCCGGGACCGCCGCCCTGCCCACCGCGGAAGCGGCCGCGGAAGTCCTCGAACATCTTGGTGCGCTCGGCGTCGTCCAGGGTGCCGTCCTTGTTTGCGTCGAACTCCTTGGCGCGTTCCTGAAACTGCTCGGGCAGCTCGCTGATCTTGCCGCTTCCGAAGTTGCCGCCCATGCCGCCTGGGCCACCCGGGCCGCCGCGACCACCCCGATCATTGCCCTTGGGCAGAGACTCGACCTGCTCTGGAGTGAGGAGCGCCTTCAGGCGAGATTGGTAGCTCTCGGCGAGCTTGGCGCGGTCATCGAACGCGTCGCGGACCGGATCGGGCTGGCCGTCATCGCCGCCACCGAATCGGCCGCGGCCCATCATGCTCGACCATGAACCCGTGCCGTTCATCATCGAGATTCCGCGCTCCATGTCTTCCTTGGTGCGGTCGACTTCCTGCTTCTTGGTCGCCGTCACGATGCGGTCGTTCACGGCCATGAGTTCGCGCTCGTAGTTCGAACCGAGATCGACGATCGCAGCGATCGTCTCGGCCGAGAGTCCTTCGATCTTCTCGGCCGCCTCGAACATGCGCTGCGTGGTCGTGGTGTTGTAGGTGCGCTCGAAGCCGGCCTTGAGGGCGGCGAGGTTGAACTTCGCGCCATCTTCCGCGGGCAGCGCCTGCGTGATCTCTGTGCGGAATCGTTCGTTCGTGTCGCGCACCGTCTTGCGAAGTGAGAGCTGCTGATCGACGATGCGCGTCGATTCCTGCGCATTGGCATCGAGCATCGCCTTCATCAGGCGTGGCTCGCTTGACTCCAAGAACTCGTCGCGGGACTTGAGCGCGCCATCGAGTTGGAGTTCGTAGTTGTCCAGGATCGCCTTGGCCGCATCGATGCCGGCCTGCGAGAGGTCGGCGTCGTCGAGCACGAAGATCAGGTTGGTGCTCTCCCCGCTGAGAATGCCGTTGCCCATGGCGCGCTCACGACGCAGGAAGCGCTCAAACGCTTCCCAGTTGGCGAGTTGGTCGGCGCGAAGCACGCCCTTGACACCGTCGACGAGTTCCTTGCGCAGCGCGATCTTCTTGCTGAGGAACGAATTGCTGGCATCGACGATCTCCTGCACGATCCGGCGTTGGTCGGCGTCCTGCCCGTTGGCAGCGCGCTCGGCGGTCACTTCTTGCTGCAGCTTGTCCATGCGCTCCTGAAAGAGCTTGCGGCGCACATCAGGATCGACTTCGACGCCGCCGTTCTCCTGCTGGAGTTGCTCCATGTCCTTCTGCACACCATCGAACAGGTCGCGCATGCGCTCTTGGACCCCGCCGCCCATGTAGGACTGCATGATCGAACGAATCGAGTCCTGCATGGAGGTGCGGGTCTCTTCGGCGAGCGGCTCGAAGGCATCGGTGTAATCGGTGATGAAGGTCTCGACGACCGTGACCTGGCCATCGTCGAGCTTGAGTTGCTCCTGAATGACCGGCACATCGCGCTTCATGAAGTCAGGCTCCATGCGGTTGTTGAACTGGCGCATCATGTTGCCCATGCCACCCATGCGGCCCATTCCGCCGCCACCCATGCCGCCGCGCCGGCCCCCCGGGCCGTCACCGCGCTGACCATCCTGACCACCTCTGCGTGGACCATCCGGACCGTCTGGCTCGCCACCGCGACCTTGCCCCTGCCGCTGACCGGGGGGTGCATCCTGAGGAATGGCGACGACGAGGTCGCTCAACAGCGTGACGGACAGTGCGAGCGCAACGGTGCAGAGACGACGGATCGACGGGCTAGTCATGTTCAAGGTCCTTGGTGAAGTGGCTCGGAGTCCGAGTGGATCCGAGCACGGGAGATTGTCTTGGCGCGCCCACGAACGGAACGCAAGCATGTCAGAAACTCGTACTTTGTTGGCGTGTGCGCGCCCTGCCATCGAACTCGTGCTCGCGCTCGTAACTTCAGGTCGGCAAACGACTTGCATCACTTTCCGCTGGGAGAAAGGAGGTAGACCGAGCCCGGTCCGTCCGCGCCGCCTTCGGTACAGCAGAGCAGGAGCGTGCCGTCGTTGAGTTCCGCGAAGCTCGCAATGCAGAATCGCTTGCGGAAGAGTCGCTCGGGCCCGGCGGTCAAGAGGTTGTTCTTCGTGTCGAAGCGAAGTCCCCACACCGTGCCGTACTGGTAGTCGCCGTACAGGTATACGCCTTGCATCGATGGATGCTTGTCGCCGCGATACACAAAGCCGCCGGTCACGCTGATGCCATCGCTGTGGACGTACTCGGCGATGGGCTCCTCGAAGCGCGAGGCGTCGTCGCACGCATCCTTCACACCGCGCGTGGCATGTCGCCCCTCGCGCGGCCGCCAACCGTAGTTCTTCCCCTTGCGGATGAGATCGATCTCCTCCCACTGGTTCTGTCCGACATCACCGCCCCACAGGTCGCCGGTTTGGCGATCGAAGCTCATGCGCCACATATTGCGCAGTCCGCTCGCCCAGATTTCGGGCTTGATGCCGGTCTGACCGACGAACGGATTGTCGGAAGGCACCGAGTAGGTCTTCCCGGCTTCGACGCGATCCACATCGATGCGGATGACCTTCCCGAGCCATGTGTTCATGTCCTGGCCGTGGCCCCACGGATCGTTGCCGCTGCCACCATCACCCAACGACAGGTAGAGCATGCCATCAGGACCGAAGAGGACCGTACCGCCGTTGTGGTTCCACTCGAAACTCGGTTGTTCCAGAATGACTGTGGCGGACTTCGGATCGGGCTTGCCATCATCACCGACCTTCATGCTCGCCAGCACCTCCCGCATCGGCGCATCGGCCGAGTAGAAGAGGAACACGCGGCGATCCGTGGCGAACTTGGGATGGAAGGCCATCGAGAGCA
>VGXL01000097.1 GCA_016873315.1 Phycisphaerae bacterium
GCGCCTGTGCTGTCAGCGCCGAGCGCAGAGTTCCGCGTGGCGAGCGAACCCAACATGACCCCAGCTGCGATCGAAAGCGGCGCGGCGATTGGCACCAGAAAGCGCGACTTCTGGTGCGTGAAGCCGATCCAGAATGCCACGTTCACCACGACCAGAACAGCCAAGACGATCCCGCCCCAGGGCACGCGACCCGAGCGTGGACGAAGGTTCGCCACGACACCGACCAAGCCCAGCCACGGCAGCAACAGCCACTGCGGCCGCCACGGCTCCGACGCGTCGGGTGCGGCGCCGATGCCGTAACGCAGCCACTCGTTCCAAAGCGCGGAAAGGTCCCATCCCGCCGGCGCGGCATGCGCCGCCGCAAACATGCGTTGCTGCTCGACGGTCCACCAATCGCCGGGTCCGAGCGCCGCGACGAAGGGGAAGAACGGCTGCCCCGCATCGATCCAATTGCGAAGCCACCAGGGCATCAGCGCAATCGCTCCGACCACGACGCCGATGGCGCCCGCGAGAGCGAGTTCGCGCGGGTGTCGCCGTTGAGCAAGGACCACCAACACCATCGCCGGAACAACGAGCGCACCCGCAGCGTTGCCCTTCGCGCCAATCGCCGCGGCGCAGACGACTGCCAGCGCGATCACCGTCGATCGCGTCGATGTGGCGCGGTCGGCAACGATCGATGCCGACCGTCCTGAATCCGCGCGATCGACGACCAACATGACGACCATCGCCATCACCATGACGACCGGCAGTTCCGTGTAGGCGAGCGATCCTGTGGCGATGATCCACGGCGTGGACAGAAGCACAATCGCGGCGAGCCATCCCGATGCGGCGATCGCTGGCTCCGACGCGCCCGCGCTTCGAGCAACGGATCGCGCAGCGCCCGCGCAGTTCAGCGCCGCAGCGAGCGCGAACATCGCGTGCAGCCACTGTGCCCAGGTGCCGGCAAGCTTCGCATCGGGTGCGAACGCCAAGACCTGCATGAACGCAGCCTCCATGAAGGAGGGAAGCGCCGAGTACACATTGTGATCGAGCGTGGCCATGCGCCCGCAATCGATCCATTCGCGCGGCAAGAGCAGGTGATAGGTCAGCGCGTCGTAGCCACCGAACTCCGTTTGCCAAAGCCAGCCGGGCGCGGTCGACGCGGCGGTCATCAACACACCAACCGGAAGCGCGAGCGCCACGAGCCAGGTCATCCGCGGCGGCACGATCGCGACGCGTCGTGGCGCACCGACCAGTCCGGCGAGTCCCGCAACCAAGGGCAACGATGCGCCGATCGGTCGCTGCCACGCAAGGACGCCGAGCCACGCGCACCACGCATCGAGGATGAGGTGCACTGACACGCCGAGCCCGATGATCATCGCCGCATGCTCAACAGGATCGCTGCGACGAACCGACAGCGCGCGACACGCGAGCCGTCCCCAACCCGCTGATGACAGAAGCCACAAGCAGGGGAGCCACGCCGAGAGGAAGGCGACTCGAACCAGTTCCGTCGTTCGGGCCGGACCAAGCTCACCCGTGCGCGTGGCGCACCACGCCGCACACGCTGCGGTCGCGAGTGCGGCAGCGAACCACGCCATGCGGGCCGACGGTGCACGGTCCTGCTGCTGCATCAGGGCATTGCAGAAACACAACCGCCCCGCGTCAAGCGGGGCGGTTGGAGTGTCTGGGCTGGGTCAGCCTGGCTCAGGCAGCCACCTTGCAGGTGGTGTTCTTCTTCGCCGTTTCGACCAAGGTGTCGAAGGTGGTCGGATCCTCGATCGCGATCTGGCTCAGCATCTTGCGGTTCAGCAAGATGCAGGCGCGCGACAGGCCGTTGATGAACACGCTGTAGCGCATCCCACGCATGCGGCACGCGGCCGTGATGCGGGTGATCCACAGGCTGCGGTACTCGCGACGGCGCGCGCGACGGTCACGCCACGCGAAACGGCCGGCGCGCATCAGCGCGACCTTGGCTTGTTGCTTCAGACGGCTCTTGGTGCCGAAGTAACCGCGAGCTTCGCGAAGCAGGCGACGACGGGCTTGGGTACGGGCAGCGCCCTTACGTGCACGGGGCATGGTTCACTCCTTGCTTGTCCGAACGGGGCTGGCTGAGCCAGTCTTCTGTCCCGTCGGTCGTTGTGCGAATGCCTTGGCCACCATGGCCAAGGCTGTCTCATGAGACGATCGGTTCAGGCCTTCGCCTTGGCGGCGCGCTTGGCCTTCGGTGCAGCCTTGGTTTCGGTCGCCGTGGTGGATTCGGCGGCAGCCTTGGCATCATCAGCTTCGTGCTGCTCCTGCGAGCGCAGGCCGCGGAACAGCAACTTCTCGTAGGCGCCCATGTCGCCCGAGCGCGCGTGGCGCGACTTGCGGTACGACTGGACCTGCAGGCCCGTCTTGTTGCTCTTCAAGTGGCGGCTCCGCGGCGGCTTGAACTTAATCTTGCCGCTCTTGGTGATCTTGACGCGCTTGAGGAGGCCCTTGTGGCTCTTGTTCTTAGGCATAGTGCACCCGCTTTGGAGAGATCCGCAAGGGTAGCGGCAACCCGCGTTCACCGCAAGGGCACGGATCACCGGTGATGGGTGGATGTGGATGACCAGGCACGCCGGGCCGATTATTGGCCGAGGAACACTTCGTACTGGTCGAACTTCACGCCCTTCAAGTCCACACCTTCGGTCCCCGAGACGCCGCGCAAGGTCCACATGTTGTCCAAGCGCCGTTCGGGGCCGACCGTGATGAAGGGCAGCGGCATCCAGACGACCGCGCCGTCGCTGAAGAGCACATTCTGGCCATCGCCGCCATGGTTGGGACTGGCGGACTTGATGCCCGCTTTGGGCGAAAGAAGGATCGGGTTCGCATCGGCAGCCAATGGCGAGAGCACCAAGGTGGTGATGCGCACATGCGATGCATGCAGCGGGACGCGGAACGACAGTTGACGCGCGCCGGCACAGTGCAGGCAACCGGGGCGGCAATAGCCCTTGTCGGCAAGCACGCGGACGGCCTGCGCATTGTCGGCGGGCATCGATGTTGGAAGATCACCCGACGGACCCGCTGCAAGCATCGAACCCAGCCCAGCGGCCATCGGCAAGTTGCCCATGCTGTCGGTGCTGTACGCAGTGAACGCTGAGCCGAGCTCGCGGAAACCGCTCGCGCAGAGTGCGCGGGAACTCGTGGCTCGGACCTGGCTCGCCATGGGAACGGCCACGCCGATCAAGAGCAGCAGACACGCCGCAACGCTGATGAAGTCGGGCATTCGCCATCGCGATCGAGCGATCGGCGCATCCGTGATCGTCATGCGTTCGGTTCGCTCGGCATCGGCGCGCTCGACCGAGAGCAGCGTGGCATCGATGAGTGACTGGTCGGGCGCGGGACTTGGGTACTGATCGAGCAGCGTGCCGATGCGCGCGAGCGCACGCAAGGCTTCGACATCCTGAGCCGAGGCGGGCGTGACCTTGGAAGGATCCCAGCCCGCGTTCACCAACTGATCGACAAGGTGCGCATCGCGCGGGTCAAGGCTTGGTTCGCGCTGAGTCATGCGGCGTCCTGTCCGGATTGTGTGCGCTTCCAGGCATCGGCAAAGGCAGCCACGGCCGCGTGAAGGCGGCTCTTGACGGTCCCAAGCGGAATGCCCAAGGTCTCGGCGATCTGTTGGTACGGCATCTTGTGGAAGTACCCAAGGAGAAGGATCTCGCGAAGGTGAACGGGAAGTCCGTCCACCACGGTCTTGACGAGCTGGGCTTCGTCGTAGGACCCCATCGGGTCCCCCGGCGAATCATCATTGCGGGAGAGCGTTTCAGCCAACGCAACTTGTCCATCAGTGCCGCGCATGGGGGCATCGATCGAGGTCATGGCGTGGCGCTTGCGACGGCGAAGATGATCGCGCGCCTTGTTCGCAGCCACCGTGAAGAGCCACGGCTTGAAGGTGCGCTCTTGATCGAAGGTGCCGCCGGACAGGTGCACTTGCACCCAGGTGTCTTGGAAGACATCGTCGGCCGCCGTCGCGGAGCCCATGAACATCGTCAGGAATCGATGGAGCTCGGCGCGGTAGCGCTCAAGGAGCACGCGAAACGCGCCGTCGCGACCGTCAAGGTGCGCCTTGAGCAGCGCTTCGTCGGTCTGTGACTCCCAGTCCTCCATCGGGAGCGGCATGCTAGTGGAACGATCGAAGGCCTTTGCGCATTGCGCGCCCCGGTGCTGTCGTGCGCTGGGCTCGGATGCCGCGGTGGATGCGCGCGCGGAGTTCTTGGCGCCGCCGGTTGGCCAGGGCAAACCGCCGTGACCCAAGAGCCCGGCAAGGTCGACCCCAAGGCCTAGCCCACCGATGGATCCGACACCGGCAGCGGTTGGCGAGAGCAGGGATGGAACGAACATGGCGCCCACGAGGGGTCGCTACGATCCCTCACCCCGTCCGGTTCGGGCGTCGAAACAGGAGTTGAGCGAAAGCATGGCTGTGCCGATCTCGCAGATGTGGACCGTGGCGACCTATGTGCTGGGTCAGCGGCTTCGTGGGCGCGCCCAGTACCCCTTGGTCCTCATGCTGGAGCCGCTCTTCCGGTGCAATCTGGCTTGCGCGGGTTGCGGCAAGATCCAGTACCCGGCCCACATCCTGAAGCGGGATCTTTCGGTCCAAGAGTGCCTGAAGGCGGTCGATGAATGCGGCGCCCCCATGGTGAGCATCCCCGGCGGCGAGCCGCTCTTGCACCCGCAGATCGCTGAACTCGTGCGCGAGCTCGTCAAGCGCCGCAAGTACATCTACCTCTGCACGAACGCGCTCCTCTTGAAGGAGAAGCTCGAAGCCGGCTGGTTCACGCCGAGCAAGTACTTGACCTTCAGCGTTCACATGGATGGTCAGGAAGAGAACCACGACTTCGCCGTCTGCCGCGAGGGCACCTATCAGAAGGCGATCGCTGGAATCCGCTTGGCGGTCGAGCGCGGATTCCGCGTCACGACCAACACCACGCTCTTTGATGGTGCGGATCCCAACAGCGTGCGCGCGTTCTTCGACGAGATGATGGACCTGGGTGTCGAGGGCATGATGGTGAGCCCGGGCTACGCGTACGACAAGGCGCCCGATCAGTCGGGCTTCCTCAAGCGCAAGAACACGCATGACCTCTTCGAGATGATCCTCTCGAACCGCAAGGATGGTCGCCGTCGTTGGCGCTTCAACCAGAGCGCGCTCTTCCTGGAGTTCCTCATGGGCAAGCGCGACTTCGAGTGCACGCCGTGGGGTAATCCGACCTACAACATCTTTGGTTGGCAGAAGCCGTGCTACCTGCTGCAAGAGGGCTATGTCGACTCCTTCAAGGAGTTGATGCGCGACACGCAGTGGGAGCGCTACGGCCGCGCAAGCGGCAACCCCAAGTGCCAGAATTGCATGGTGCACTGCGGCTACGAGCCCAGTGCTGTTGACTGCACATTCTCTGGGTTCCCCGGGTTGTGGGCGACGGTGAAGGCGATGGTGTTCAGCACCTACGCGAACCCGCGCGCCAAGCGCCGGCTCGAGGAAGAGAAGTCGAAGCCCCACGGCCCGATGCAGCACTTGGTGCAGCTTGGGCTCGCGAAGGATTTGGGGCAGCGCGGCGCAGCGTGAGCGCGGCGTAAGGCGCTCGCCCTCCCTCGACCTCGGGTTCCGGCCGCGCGGACGCGCGCGCTGCACCCGGCTCCGCGCGCGCTCCTCCTGCGTCGCTCGGCGGGGCTGGCACCCGCCTCCGATGGTCGCGCACCGTGCCGCCTTCGCGACTCCGCAGGCCGCGCAGCTCGGAACCCCTCGGTCGCTCCGGACGAGCGCATGGGTTCGTGAGACCGCCCGTGGCGCTCCGGACGAGCGGCGGGGCTCGGTTCGCGGAGTGGAGTTTGTACGGCCCGGACGCAGGATGGTTTTGCGGGGTAGGCCGGCGGGGGTATGGTTGCGATTCCAGGAGACTTCATCATGCTGACCGGGACGATTCGAGCGGTTCGTGGTGCGTGCCTCATGCTCTGCGCATTGGCCGCCCTTGCCTTGACCGCACCGAGCCACGCGCAGTGCGCTGGCGACATCAATAGTGACGGCAAGGTCGATGGGGGCGACCTCGCATTGGTGCTGTCGAACTGGGGCCTCTGCCCGCCGACGGTGACCTCGGTCACGCCGCTGCAGGGGAGTGTGCTGGGCGGCACGGTGCTCACGATCAACGGTGCCGGGTTCGGCGGCACGGTCTCGGTGACGGTCGGTGGTGTGCCGTGCACCGGTGTGCAGGTGCTGACTCCCACGCAAGTGCGTGCGACGACGCCGCCGGGCGCGGTTGGCCAAGTTCCGATCGCCGTGACGGCAGTCGGCGGCACGAGCCTGTCGCCGCAGCCCTTCACCTATGTCCAGCAGCAAGTCCAGTCGATTGTGCCGAGCAGCGGTCCGTACGCCGGTGGAACGCTGATCACAATCACGGGTCAGTACCTGGCTGGTACCACGAGCGTGACCATCGGCGGCGTGCCATGCACCAATGTGGTCAACGTGAGCAGCACGCAGATCACAGCGACCACGCCCGCGGGTTCAGTTGGTGCGGCGGATGTAGTGGTGACCGGCGCCAAGGGTGCGGTGACGGTGGCGGGTGGGTTCACCTACCTCAGCGTGGTGACACCCTCGTGGGCCACGCTCTTGGACGCAGCTCCCGACCCGGCCGTGGTGACTGACCCCGCGCTCCGCGCCGCCATCACCGCCACTGGCTTGGCCTGGCGCGTGAAGGACACGGCCACGCAGATCGAGTTTGTGCTGATCCCGCCGGGCTCGTTCCAGATGGGGTGCAGCGCGTCGCAGCAATATGGATGCTATAGCGACGAGAGCCCCGTCCACACGGTGACGCTGACCAACGCGTTCTACTTGGGCCGGTACGAAGTCACGCAGGCGCAGTGGCAGGCGCGGATGGGGTCGAACCCGAGTTCCTTCCAAAGTGCAAGCACGCAGGTACCAGCCGCCCAAGTCCCCAACCGCCCGGTGGAGACGGTGAGTTGGAACACGATCCAAGGCTTCCTGACCCAGACCGGCATGCGGCTGCCCACCGAAGCCGAGTGGGAGTACGCCTACCGGGCAGGGACGACGACCGCGTTCCATGGCTTCACGGGCTACCTGAGCGGCACGAACGATGACAGCCTGCTTGGGAACATTGCGTGGTTCTACGGCAACTCGAACAGCCAGACGCGCCCCGTGGGCGGCAAGCTCGGCAACGGATTTGGTCTGCACGACATGGCGGGGAATGTGTGGGAGTGGGTGAACGACTGGTACGGCAGCTACTCCTCAGGCGCACAGACGAACCCGTCGGGCCCATCGACAGGCTCGGTCCGCGTCTTCCGCGGCGGGAACTGGGACAACGGCTCCGGCGGCTGCCGTGCGTCGCTCCGCGGCTCGGACCCGGGCTACGCCCTCATCTACCTCGGGTTCCGAGCCGCCAGGACTCCGTGACTTCCCTTTACCCTTCTTCACTTTTTCATCTCCGTCCTCTGATCCGGATTCGTGCCCTGGATCAGTTCTCTGCCCGAGTGTGGCGTCGGAGTGATCTCGCTGAAGGGTTGTGCGTGCCGGGGTCAACTCTTTTCACACGCGCAGTCACCGCGTCGGCGGTGGCGTCCAGTCCGCGGGCCATGCGGGCGTGATGCCCGCCGCGGGGATCGCGGACTCGAGGCCGCCGGACCACAGCACCATCTGCACCGCGATGCGGCGCATCTCAGGATCGGCGAAGTCGCCGGGATGACCGAGCGTGGTGAAGGCCATCCGTCGCGGCATGAGTTGGTCGGGCGCGCACGGGCGCGCGCCATCGCGGCCGGCAGCGTCGGTTGCTGCGCGATAGGCGGCGTAGCGCGCGCGACGAGCCTCTTCGGGCGCGGGATCTGCATGCTCGCGCACCCACAGGATCGGCTGGCGCCGCGGCGCACCCTCGGGCTGCTCGCTGCCAAGTGATTCGCCCCACAGGAGCACCGTGGCATCGGCTGGCAGCGGCTCGACGTGGTAGAGCCAGCTCGGCACGATCTGCCCGCCCTTCACGCCGCGCAGGATGGGGTGATCCTTGGCCGCGCCATCGGGCGGAAGGATCCGCGTGGTGCTCGTGTGGCCGTGGTGGCTGATCCACCGCTGCCCAAAGACCTGCTTGGGGAAGTCGTTG
>VGXL01000098.1 GCA_016873315.1 Phycisphaerae bacterium
CTGCCGAAGGGTCGAGCTCGGCCAGCGGCTTGGTCTTGAGTGTTGCGATCGCGGGCTCGTGGCAGTTCGCGCAACCCAGCGCGGTCCACTTGGTCTTGCCGACGGCGAGCAGTGCATCGTCGGGGCGGCTGATTGCAGGACCCGGCGTGAAGGTGACCACCTGCGTCGTGAATGCCGAAGGCGGCACATCTTCGCGCGCGGTGCCAGGCCCGTTCCATTGCAAGGACAGGCCCGCATCACCTGCGGCTTCGAAGAAGGTCACCACGATGGCATGCGCACCTTGCGTCAGATCGATGGTGGCCGACTTGTAGCCGCTGCCATGGATCCCACCGTGATCGATGACCATCTTGCCGTCGATCCAGAGCGATGATCCATCATCGCTGGACAAGTGAAAGATCCACGATCCAGATCGCGGAATCTCGATCGAGCCCGTGAATCGAAGTGCGTAGCCATCGTGACGCGCGTCCTTGGGCAACGCGATGCGCTCCATCGCGAAGGTGCGCATGGGCACCGCCTGCGCGCCCGGGCCAATGCCATCGAACGCGCCTTCGAAGTACTCGCACTGCAGGCCGGTTCCCGCAGTGACCGTCGGCGCATCAAGGCTGCCAGACTGCGCGCGCAGGAGCCACGCGGCGATGTCGCGTGACTCATCTCGCGTGAGCAGCATGCCCGGCATGTGCCCGCCGGGTCTGGCCTTGAGTGGATCCTGCAGGAAGTCGGTGAGCGCCACGAGCGAAGTCTTGCGCGCCAGTTGCACGACATCGAGCCCAGCGCCGTGGCAGGCCAGGCAACCGATGGACTCATAGAGTCGCTTGCCGCGCGCGAGCGAAGCCACGCCGATGTGGATCGGTTCCGAGGCGAACCGACCGCGCGTTGAGAGCCAGGCTGCGATCGCCACCGCCGTGCGTTCGCGAGTGTCCTTGTCCAGACCGTGCAGAAGGTCGGGCATGCGCGAACCGAGCTCGCCGACATGCGTGCCTTTCGCGATGAACTCGGCCATCCACGGGCCATAGGCGCGCGCGCCGATCTCGTCCATCGTGGGCGCGCCCATGGGTCGAAGACGCTCGATCGTCGCCGCGGATGCAGCATGGCAGGCCGTGCAATTCGCCTTCGATGCCAGCGTTTCGGCGGCGATGTCAGACCAATCGGGGCTTGGCGAAGGACCCTGTCCGCAGGCCGCGAGCATGACAGTCGATGAACTGAGCAGCGCGATCGTGCGGCCGAGCGTCATGGGTTGGAGCCTACTCCCGCGACTAGGCTGCGCGCATGGACGAGACGACGATCAGCGACACTGAGCCGAGCACACCGCGCCCCGCATGGAGGCCCGACGGACCGTTCGCGGGCGGCGGTTTGGGAGTGCTGCGCATCGCGTTGTCTGTGATCGTCGGCTACCTCATCATGGCCATGCTCGTCATGAGCACGATGTTCCTTGCTGTGCAGATGATGGACATCGATGCGATCTTCGAACAAGGCTTCTGGGTGTCGACATCGCGTTGGAACACGATCGTGGTGATGATCAGCCTGCTCAGCGCGATTGCGGGCGGCGCCGTCTGCGAACGGATTGCGAACAACAGGATGGGCATTCGACTGTTGTCGATCGTGTTCGTGGTCGCCATGATCGGATCGCTCGTCACGGTGCTGCGATCAGACTCGGAGCCCGAGCCCGCGCCCCGACCCACGACCGAGGCGCTCGCAGCAGCCGCAGCTGAAGCTGATCAGTCACCGAAGCTCTACGCGATGATCCAAGCTGGCAAGAACGCGCGCGAACCTGGCTGGCTGAAGGTGGCCAACCCAGCGTGCGGATTCGTCGGCGCGCTCTTGGGGTCGATGCTGGCTCGCCGCCAAACGGCGAGCCGTCAATCGTGATCACGCGCGATCGGGTGCGCTGAATCGACCGCTCTGCGACAGGAAGGTGCGCGGGTTGTCGTAGCTCACCTTGCGGATCGTCTCAAGCAGATGGCCGCGGCGGCGAAGTTCATCTTGGCACTTGGGCACGGCGAGTGGATCGCTCACACCCCAGTCGCCTGCCGAATTGATCCAGAGTCGGTCCGTGCCGTGCATCTCGAAGATGTCCGCAGCACGCTGCGGTGTGCACTTGGTGTCGGGGTAGAGCGTCATGCCCGCCCAGAAGCCTCGGTCAAGCACCGCGCGCACGGTGTGCTCTTCGACATGATCGATGAGCACACGACCAGGATCCGCACCTTGGTTGCGCAGGGCATCCATGATCAAGTGGGTGCCCTTGAGCTTGTCCTCAAGGTGCGGCGTGTGCACCAGGATCAGCAGATTGTGCTTCAGAGCGAGCGCGATGTGCTCTTCAAGCACTGTCATCTCATTGCGTGAGTTCTTGTTGAGCCCGATCTCGCCAATGCCCAGCACCGTCTTGCACTCGAGGAATGTGGGGATGATCGAGAGGACTTCGCGCGCGAGACCGACATCCTCGCTCTCCTTGGGATTGATGCAGAGCCAAGTGTGGTGACGGATCCCAAACTGCGCAGCTCGGCGCGGCTCGAAGTCGGTCAGCATCCTGAAGTAGTCGTGGAAGCCCTGCGCCGTCGAGCGGTCATAGCCAGCCCAGAACGCCGGCTCGGTGATCGCCACGCATCCAGCCAACGCCATGCGTTGGTAGTCGTCGGTGGTGCGACTCACCATGTGCACATGCGGATCGATGTACATCAGCGGCGCTCCCTCGCATCGAGCGGCATGGCACCGAGCGCGCCCTTCATCGGCGCTCGCTCGATCGGTTGGGTGGAGTGATCGCTCCAGAGCTCGAGCACGCGTCGTGCGCGCTCAGGCTGACCATCGAGGACGAGTCCCAGCGCAGCCGTGAGCGCCTGCACGCGAAAGTCGTCAGCACCGGGTTCGCTGGCCCGGTCGAAGCGATCGAGGAACGCAGCAAGGTCGAGCACCTTGGCACGATGCTCAAGGAAGTACAGGTCCGCAACAGCCTGCTTGGTGAGGGGAGTTCCCATGGTTGCGGATGGTAGGCCGCACCACCACGCACTGCGGCGTCAGCCGTGTGCCGCAAGAAGCTCGGACGCAGCCTCGCGCATGGCCACACGATCGATCTCGTGCACTTCGACAGGATGCCCGATGTCGCGCATGAGTGTGATCGAGAGCGTGCCACCCAAGTGTTCGCGGAACTCTTCAAGACCGCCGAGCACATCGTCCATCGACGCGAGCATCGGATGCGAGCGAGCCAGCCCAAGGTTTGCGAGCACACGAAGGATGCGCGCGGCGGCTTCTGCCCCCAGGAGACCGATCCGACGCGCATAGACCGTGTCGAGCGCCAAGCCGATGCCCACGGCCTCGCCGTGAGGAAGTTCAAAGGTCGTCAAACTCTCGAGCCGATGCGCCGCCCAATGGCCGTGATCGAGCGGGCGCGCTTGGTGCGTCTCGAACGGATCGCCGCCATCGATGATGTGGCGCGCGTGGAGTTCCGCCGAGCGCATGATGACCGGCCATGCCGCGTCCATCGAGCGCTCGCGGATCGCCGCACCATCGCGCTCGAGCGTGTTGAAGAGCGCGGCATCCTTGAGGAGCGCGATCTTGACCGCCTCGCTGAAGCCGCCGCACCAGGCCGCGTCGGAAAGCGTGCCCAGAAACGCGCGATCGCAGACGACCGCATCCGGTGGTGCGAAGGAACCCGTGAAGTTCTTCTTTCCCTTGCGATTCACGCCATTCTTCACGCCCATCGCGCTGTCATCTTGAGCGAGCACGGTGGTGGGCATGCGCACATGCCGCACGCCGCGGTGGGCGATCGCCGCGCCGAAGCCCACGACATCGAGCACCGCACCACCGCCGATCGCCAGCACCATGCTGTGCCGATCGATGCGCAGACGGTCGACGGCGCCGAGCACATGCTCGACGCAGGAGGGATCGTTCTTGCACGCCTCGCCACCCGGCATCGATTCGGCCTCGATCAGTTCCGGCAGGCCCGCGTGCGTCTGGAGATAGCGCGCAAGGTCACTCGTCAAGCGTGGCCACGCAGCGAGGACGCCAGAATCGATGAAGGCAGCCATTCTGCCGGGCGCTTCGCGGCCGGGGCAGGCACAGCGCAGCGCGTGGGCCAAGGCGGGGTTGGCAGGATCGAGCGCACCATCCGTGAACCACACGCGGTGACGAAAGGGGACGGCGACCTCGCGGTCCCAGGCTGGTGTGGCGTCATGCGGGCGCATCGTCGAACCTGAAGGATAGCCCCGAAGTCGCGTGCGTCACCGCATCATGTGTCGACCATGGGAGAGCGCATGAAACGAAACAGCCGCGGAGTGACCGCGGCTGCCCCGCACGACGTGTGCGGAGTTCGTTGGACATGTCGGTCTCGATCAGCGGCGCAGGATCACGAAGCGCTGCTCGCCATCACGAACGACCGTCAGGCGCAGCGGCCGAGCTTCGGGCACGGCGCTCACCGCGTCGCGCATCGAGTCAGCATCCTGCACAGCCCGTCCATTGACCTTGGTGATCACATCGCCCGCCTGCAGCCCGCGTTCGGCGGCCGGGCTGTCATCCGTGACCGAGGCGATGACCACGCCACCCTCGAGATTCATGGACTTCAGAAGGTCAGCGTCGGCCTCTTCAATCGTGAGACCGAGCTTCGCGAGCTCGCCACCACGCTTGGGCTGCGCCGGAGCGCTTGCAGCCAGACGCCCTTCGGTGCGCTCAGTGAGCGTGGCATGCTTCGTCATGTGCTCGCCCTCGCGGATGATCTCCAGACTGACTTCAGCATCAGGACGACGGCTCGCGATGATGCGCATGAAGGCAGACGAGCTCGGGGTCGGCTTGCCGTCGACCTTCACGACGACATCACCATCCTGCAGGCCGGCCTTCTGTGCAGGGGTGTCCGGCTGCACGCGGGCGATCAGCACGCCGTCGTTGGGCTTGATGTCGAAGCTGGCGGCGGTCTCTGCATCCATCTCCTGCAGCTGCACGCCCAGATACCCACGGACCACGCGACCGCCCTCGCGGAGCTGACCCACGATGTCCTTGACCATCGCACTGGGGATCGCGAAGCCCACACCGTCGTTGCCGCCGTTGCGGCTGCTGATGGCGGTGTTGATGCCGATCACATTGCCCTCGAGGTCAGCGAGCGGTCCACCCGAGTTGCCGGGATTGATGGCCGCATCGGTCTGGATGTAGTTCTCAAACGTCGCCAATCCGACGCGATCGCGCCCCTTGGCGCTGATGATGCCGGCGGTGACAGTGTGGTCGAGCCCGAAGGGACAACCGATGGCCACGACCCAGTCGCCGACTTCAAGCGACTCGCTGTCGCCGAAACTCGCTGCGACCAGATCGGCCGCTTCAACTTGGATCACGGCGAGGTCTGTGTCCCGGTCGGTCCCGATGACCGTGGCCGTGACTTCACGGCCATCGTGCAACATGACCTTCAGTTCATCGGCGCCGTTGATCACGTGGTTGTTGGTCACGATCACGCCGCTCTTGTCGATGATCACGCCAGTGCCCTCGCCCATGCGGGGCGGCATGCGACCGCCGCGTTGCTGCGGCGCATCAGGCGCACCTGGCATGTTGGGGAAGAAGCGACGGAACTCTTCGGGCATCTCAGGCATCTGCTGGCCACCCGGTGGAGCTCCGGCGTCGGTGCTGTACGGCGCCTTGTCGATCGACACGATGCTCACGACGCTCGGATCGAGCTTTTGAGCAGCGGCACGGAACGCGTTTGAGAGTGCACGCGCATGCTTGAGGTCTGCCTCGTCCTGCGAGGCGGAGAAGGTCGGTGCGGTGGCGACGAGCGAGAGCGCGAGACCAAACGCGGCAGCGTGCGATGACGGACGGATGAAGCTGAACATGATGTTGGGGTTCCTCCATGGCCGAACGATCGGCCGGGATACGGTACGGCGGCTCAACGCCCACGGTTCAATCGTGCTCGGTCAGGTTTCCCGTCGACGAGGTCCCCTTTTCCGTGCGCAAGGTGGAAGAGCGTGACCGCGCCTGCCACACTGACATTCAAACTGTCGATCCCAGCACGCATGGGGATGAACGCCAGCTGATCGCATTCGGCCTCGACCTCTGGAGAAATCCCGCGGAATTCGTTGCCAACCACGACCACCATCCGTTCTGTGCGGCGGATGGATGGCAGCGAGCGAGCGCCAGGACGGCAGACAGTTCCGAGCACGGAATAACCATGGTCGCGACGCAACATTCTCAGCGTCGATGGCAGCACACAGTGCAAGAACGGAACGCTGAGTGTGTACCCCATGCTGCTGCGGATGCTCTTGCGATAGAGCGGATCGTGACAGTGCTGCCCGAGCAGAACGCCGTGCGCGCCGAAGGCCGCGCCATCCCGAAAGATCGCACCGATGTTGTCGCGGTCGCCAACGCCATCGGCCGCAAGAACCAGTGCTGGTCCGCTCGTTGGCGCAATCTCGGTGAGCGAGCGACTTTGGAGCACGCTGCGATCTCCACAAGCGATCGCGCCGCGATGCATCTGAAATCCGGTGAGTGCTTCGACGCGATGATCTGGCGTGACGAAGACCGGAACATCTGGCTGTCCATGGCGTGCGAGCAGCGCATCGATCTCGGCGAGTCGACGCTCGGCCGCCAAGATCGATCGCGTGGCGCCGCGCACGGCAAGCATGCGCTCGATGACGAGCAGACCCTCGCCGATGAAGGTGCCACTGCGTCCATCGTCGCCGATGAGCTCTCGATCACGCAGTGCGCGGTAGTCCGCCAGTCGCGGATCGTCGAAGTTCTCGATGTCAATTCGCATGCGCTCAGGCAAGCGCGCGGCGGCGGTCCTGCACGACACCAGCCAGCGCAGACAACCCGAGAAGGACAAACCAGAATCCAACGCCGGCGAAGGCGACGTTGCGGGTGGAGACGGGGCGCTCAGTCGTGACGACCGGCGCGATGTCGCCCTGGTAGAGCACCGAGGCTGGATTGAGGTTTCGGCGCGACACCGCGACCAGGATCTCGCGTGTGCGGTCGGCAAGGTCCGCGATCTGGTTGCTGAGACTGATCAGGCGCTGGTTGGCCGATGCTGCATCCGTCGGGATGCTGCGGGTCGAGCTTCGTCGTTGCTCGATCGTCTCGCTCAGCCACCTCTCGAAGTCGGTCCGCGCCTTCTGGTCCACGACCACAAGGTCGGCGTCGACGCAGCGATCACTCAACTCACGCCGATACTCGACATCACGGCTTCGGACCGCCTGTTCGACCACGCGGTCGATGAACGTGCCATCGACGTTTGCAATGACACCGGAACCTGAGCCCGGAAGCGTTGGATCCTGAATCGTTCGCGCTTCGCGTTGTTCGGTGCGAACCCGCTCCAATGCTTCGTGCAGCACCTTGCTACGACTCTCGCCGGTCGCGAGTGCTGAGTCGAGCATGCGCCGTCGCACGCCAGTGATCGCCAAGTACTCAGCGGGGCTCGACTGCTGTGCGACAGCCATGATGTCGATGTAGGCCGGCATGATCAGATTTCTCTGGAGTGCATCGACCCGTTGTCGAAGATCGACCAAGGTCTCGCCGGTGGAGGACACGACCGATTCAGTACCCGGGACAGCCATCAAGGAAGCGATGGACCGCTCAACGCCCTCCACGAAGTCGCGCAACAACTCGGCGTGAAGGATTGAGTTCGAGGCGTCAGCCGAGGCGTCGGTGAGTCTCGCTGCTGACTCCCGGAGCTCCCGGGTCTGGGGCAGCGGGAACTGATATGCGGTCACGTCATTTGCTTCCGACAACCGAGCCCACTCAGCGGGAATGGCCACGACGATCCGTTCGGCTTCGCCTGGCGTCAACGGGCCTGCCGAACATGTGATCGTGAAGTCAGTTTGCGCGAGGGCATCGAGCCTGGACTTGAACTCAGACTCGAGCG
>VGXL01000099.1 GCA_016873315.1 Phycisphaerae bacterium
TGGCTCACCAAGATGTCGGTGATCGGGGCGTCGCCGCCAGAGATCCCCAAGTACTCCAGCACCGCGCGGTCATAGACCACGTTGAACTGGCCGGCGACCGTGACGATCGGCGGGTTGAGGACCAGGATGTCGAAGGTGACCTCGTCACCGATCGCGCGGCACTCGCCAGGGTTGGAGTTGCCCGGACCAGTCATGGTGACGCCCGGATCAGGCTCACAGCTGTTGGGAATGCCGTCGCCTTCGGGGTCGGAGCTGTGTCCGCTGGCGATGTCGCAGCTGTCAGGGATCGAGTTGCCGTTGCAGTCCTTCGAGGTGCCGCTGGCGATGTCGCAGCTGTCGGGGATTGCGTTGCCGTTGCAGTCCGGCGACGTGCCGCTGGCGATGTCGCAGCTGTCAGGGACGCTGTTGCCGTTGCAGTCCGGCGCGCCGTTGGCGAGATCGCAGCTGTCTGGGATCAGGTTGCCATTGCAATCGACCGAGAAGCCGCTGGCGATGTCGCACGAATCCTGAATGCCGTTGCCGTTGCAGTCCGGCGCACCGTTGGCGAGATCGCAGCTGTCAGGGATCGTGTTGCCATTGCAATCCAGCGAGGAGCCGTTGGCGATGTCGCACGAGTCCAGAACGCCGTTGCTGTTGCAGTCCGGCGCACCGTCGGCGAGCTCGCACGAATCGAGCACACCGTCTCCGTCGCAGTCGGCTGCACCGCCGGCGATGTCGCAGCTGTCAGGCTGGCCGTTGTGGTTGCAGTCTGCAACGAAGCCGCCGTCGACTTCATAGGCATCCGGAATGCCGTTGCCGTTGCAGTCCGGCTCGCACGAGTCGGGAATCCCGTTGCTGTTGACATCATTCGCGCTGCCGCTAGCGATGTCGCAGCTGTCAGGGATGTCGTTGTGATTGCAATCGTTGGATGTGCCGTTGGCGATGTCGCACGAGTCAGGCTTGCCGTTGCTGTTGCAATCCGGTGCGCCACCAGCGATGTCGCACGAGTCAAGCACGCCGTTGCCATTGCAGTCGGTCGCCGAACCACTGGCCAGTTCGCACGAGTCGAGAACGCCATTGCCATTGCAGTCGGCAGCGCCGCCCTCGATCTCGCACGAGTCTGGCGTGCCGTTGCCGTTGCAGTCGCTGGACGTGCCATTGGCGATGTCGCAGGAGTCGAGCACGTTGTTCCCGTTGCAGTCATTGCCCGGCAGCTGGTCGTCATCGCAAATGCCGTCTTCGTTGCAGTCGCCGGTGTTGCACGGCGGGCGAACCAGAGCAGCCATTTGTTGGCGGACCAAGGTCACGCCGTTGGCAAACGGAGACAGCGTGTCGCTCAGGAAGCCGTTGACGATCGTCTGCCCGATGCGTGCGCTCGTGACATTGGATTGGCTGCCGCGGATCTCAGGAGAGCCGCCGCCGATGGTGCCAGTGTTCCAGACGGCCCAGCCGATGTCGATCGTGTTGACCGGAACCGAGTTGGACACGGTGCCGCCCGCCTCGAAGCTCAGGGGGCCGAAGACGTTCCATGGTTCATTGTGGGTGAAGCCGAGTGCCGGGAAGTACTGCGCCGCGCTGCCTGGCCGCCACTCCGACACGAGGATGCCGCAGCCCGGATCCGCAGCGTGGTAGGCGACGAGCGCCGGCTGGAATGTGCCCAGGTTTGGGTGCTTCTGATTCGCAACAACGATCAGGTCCCACTCGGTGCCATTGGCGATCAGCCCGGCGAAGGTGGTGGGGTTGCTGGTGAAGGTCACGGTGCCGAGCGCCCCGCCCTGAAGCGCGG
The DNA here is from genome assembly GCA_016873315.1 of Phycisphaerae bacterium. Classification (GTDB taxonomy): domain Bacteria; phylum Planctomycetota; class Phycisphaerae; order Phycisphaerales; family SM1A02; genus SYIB01. The sequence goes on from VGXL01000099.1 coordinate 1,766, forward strand.
CCTCGTAGGTGCACTCGCTGATGCGGTAATCGCGATAGAAGAGAATCTGAGACGCTTCAGATCCCGCCAGGCTACCGCCCCAGTGACCCTCCTTCGTCGGAGGGACGGGGTTCATCGCCAAGTGGGCTGGCACATTATCCAGCATCACTCGGTCAGGCGACTTTGAACTACGGTCGCTCAGTCCTCCATCCGCGAGCACGGAAACAGACAGCAGCGTGCTCGCGCACGCGCCAACAACAAAACGAAGGCGCTTCTTCATGGTTTTCTCCTACTTCTTGGCACATCCCGGATCGAGGCAACCGCCCACTGTGGGCTACGCCTTGTCCATGACGGTAGCCCAATCGACGAACAAGTCAAAACCATGGCTTCGAAAAGAGCGGGTCTGCCGGACTGTCAGGTTGGCGAAAGCAACTTAACTGCTTGTGCAAGAGACAGTTGCGAATCATCGCGGATTCTGAATGACGGAGTGACACCGGCTACGCCGATTCCAAACTCGAGTCGCATCGCATGTCCAACGGGGAATCTGTCCTGGGTGCCGGACTGGCGATCCGACCGCTGGGCGGGGTCTAGGGCACCCGGAAAACGCCTAACCCCGCATGGATCGTGCGTTTAGGACGGCGGTGGTGGGGTCCGGCCCTGCACGGTAGCCTCGCGCGGTGAGCGACACTTTCGAAGCACTGGGACTTGGCACGGAACTGGTCACTGAACTCGCGTCCCTGGGCTACGAGGAGCCCACGCCCATCCAGAAGGCTGCCATCCCGCCGCTGCTCGCCGGGCGTGACCTGCTCGGTCAGGCGGCGACCGGGACCGGCAAGACTGCAGCGTTCGCGCTGCCGATCCTGCAACTCGTTGGCGGCATCAAGCCCGACGCGCTCAAGCCGCTTGCGCTCGTGCTCGTTCCGACCCGCGAACTCGCGGTGCAAGTGTGCGAGGCGTGTCATCGTTACGGGCGCGGACTGGGTATCGCGGTCGCGCCGATCTACGGTGGGCAAGAGTTCCACCGCCAGGTCGTGGCACTTCGCCGCGGCGTGCATGTTGTGGTCGCCACGCCAGGCCGCGCGCTCGATCACATGCGGCGCGGAACACTGGACCTGTCGGGCCTTCGCATCGTCGCGCTCGACGAAGCTGACGAAATGCTCGACATGGGCTTCGCGGAAGACCTTGAGCTGATCCTGGATGGAACGCCTGAGAACCGGCAGACCGCGCTCTTCTCGGCCACGCTGCCGCCGCGCATTGCATCGATCGCCGAGAAGCATCTGCGTGATCCCGAGCGAATCCTGATCGCACGCGACGCCGCGACCAAGGGATCCGTGCCGAAGGTTCGTCAGACCGCGTACATCGTGCCGCGTCCGCACAAGATCGCCGCGCTCGGTCGCGTGCTCGATCTTGAGTCGCCGACGCTCGCGCTGGTCTTCTGCCGCACTCGGCTGGAAGTCGATGAACTTGCGGAGCGTCTGGTCGGGCGCGGCTACCGCGTCGCGTCGCTGCACGGCGGCATGGGTCAAGCCGAGCGCGACCGCGTGATGGCGCGTGCACGAGCGGGGACCGTCGATCTGCTCGTTGCGACCGATGTCGCCGCGCGTGGCATCGACATCGATCACTTGACGCACGTCGTGAACTTTGATGTGCCCTCATCACCCGAGGCGTATGTGCATCGCATCGGGCGCACCGGCCGCGCAGGGCGTGAGGGCGTGGCGATTTCGCTCGTTGAGCCGCGTGGTCATCGTTTGCTGCGCAACATCGAGCAGGCGACCAAGCAGAAGATCGCGATCGCCACGGTGCCCTCGCCCATGGATGTCAAGGCGCGTCGGCTCGACATGACCAAGGGTGCCGTGCGCGAGGTGCTTGAGTCGGGCGATCTTGAGGCGTATCGCTCGGTCGCCGAGGCACTCGCTTCGGAGTTTGACCCGATGGATGTTGCGGCGGCGGCCGTGCGTCTAGCGCACGAAGCGCTCGAGGGTGATGCCGCGCGTGACGAGGCGGACATTCCAGTGATCGAGGGATTCGGTCGCAACGATCGCCCGCGGCGAGAATCGGCCGCGCCCGCTGATTCGGGTCAGCGCGCCACGCGCGGTTGGCAGTGGAGCGGACCGCGACCAGACGGCGCCCCGCAATCAGATGAACGCGAGCAGGATCGCGGCGCACCTCGCGGGGCGCCTCGCGGCGCTCCACGCGGCGCCGCGCCGCGTGGTCAGTGGCAGGACCGTCCACCGCAGCGCGGCGCACCGCGCGGCCAGTGGAACGATCGTGATCCGCAGGACATGGAGCGGATCTTCATTGGTTTGGGCCGCAAGGCCGGCGTGCGCCCGGCCGATGTCGTTGGCGCGATCGCCAACGAGGCCAACGTGAATCCCCGAGGCATCGGCGACATCGAGATCGCAGAGCTCTACACCATCGTCGAACTGCCGGTTCGCGATGTGGACCATGTGGTCCGCGTGCTTCGCGGCGCGACGATCCGCGGCCGCAAGGCCAAGGTCAACCGCGACCTTGGCATTCGCAAGTGAGGCCTGTCCGCTCGCGGACGACTTCTCGCGGGCCGTTTCAGGTGGCGGCGTTTACGGGCACGCGCCCCACAAGCCCAGGAGCACGGCCAGGTCGCCGCCGTCGACCGCTCCGCTCGCATCGAGGTCGGCAGCGCATCCGCTGCACGCGCCCCACGAGCCCAGGAGCACGGCCAGGTCACCGCCGTCCGTCAGACCGTTGCCGTCGAGATCGGTGGGGCAGGCTGGCGCCGGATCGTTGGCGCGGATGACCGTGAGCGACATGTAGTCGTGATAGGTCTCATCCGCTGGGCGCTCGCCATAGACCAGGAACCGCACGGTGCCGTCGGCGGCGACAACATTTTGCAGGTTCGCGCGCAGCGAAGCGGTGAGGTTCTCGTCGCGATTGCCGGCGAAGCCATCGAGGTAACGGTTCTGGCCGACCAGGCCGTTCGCATCGCCCCAATTGCCCAACGCGTTGTTCCAGACATAGAGCTCGGTCTGCGTGCAGTTGGCCGCGTAGCCCTCCCAGCGCACACGGAGTTCGTCGATGTCGGCAACCGGCTCGTTGATCACGAAACGGTAGACATGGGTGGCTTCGCTGGTCGACGCGAGCGTGGGGGTGATGTACCGGTTGGCATCGGTCGAGCCGCCGGTCGCATTCGATGTCGAGAGCGCGGTGTAGTTCGCCGCGGTCAGTGCGGTCGTGACCGGATTCGCTTTCGCGTTCACATTGGTCCAGCTCGCGGTCGCCGAACCCGCACCGAATCTGGTCACGCCTGCGCCGCTGGCGAAGTCGTATGTCGCGGCCGTGCCGGTCGCGATGCGGAACGGATTGCTGACGCCGATCGTCGTGTCGCCGTCGGTGGACCGCGCCACGATGCGGACCAGCGCCGACGAGGCCTCGACCGCGGGCACCGTCCAGGCGTAGTTGCCCGAGTCGGGGATCGCGTTCGCGATTGGGGTCCAGCTCGTGCCGCCGTTGACCGAGTACGCCAGGTCCACATTGGCGAGCACGGCGTTGTTCGTGTCGCTCGCGTTCCAGCGGATCTGCTGCGTGGCCCCCTGGAGCCAGACTTCGTTGCCGATCGGCTCGACCACATGGGCCGCCGGCAGCAGATCGGTGTAGCGCGGCACCTGCTTGACGATGCAGTGGATCGCGCCCGACGCGGTGATGATGCTCGAGCACTGGATCGGCACGATCTGCACGCCGGGACCCGCCGCCTGCTGCCACTTCGCCAGGGCATCGGCGTCCTCGTCGTTGTAGGCCGAGTTGCCGCCGGCAGCGAGCTGCGTGCCGTAGCACGGGATGAAGATGCGGTTGTTCACGCGGAAGGCGTTGGCGTAGGTGAAGTGCGTGCCCGCGCCGTCGTTCCATGCCTTGGGCCGGAAGACCTGAAAGCCCAGGCCCTGCATGTAAGGCACGGCATTGTCGGTGACGCTGATCGCGGTCGCATTCGAGCCCGGGATGAACTCGCTGATGATCGCCGTGTCCTGATCGACCATGTACATCCACATGTCGATGTGGCCCGTGCCGTCAACGGTGAACGGCAACTGCGGCAGGATGTGCAGCGTGTCGATCCCTTGATAGGTGTCGTAGAGCTCGCGGATCAGCGCCTCGCTGTGGCCGCCTGCTGCAGGGTTGTCCAGATTGATCAGCGCCGTGCAGAACCCGCTGCGATTCGGGCCGGGCTGGAAGTTGCCGCCCGAGTAGTAGAGACCCATGTCGAGCGTTGGAACGCCGAGCGTCAGGTCGCCGATGAGCGTCGGCAGGAAGTTGTCCGAGGGACGATTGGGGTAGTAGTGACTGTCGACGACGGCGAGCGCTCCGCCCTGGAAGATGAAGTGCGGCCCGTAGTCGCGCATCCAGATTGAGTTGCTCGGCTGGATGATGAAGACGACCTTGCTCATGTTCGCGCCTGCAGCGGTGAAGGCCGTGGTCGCGCTGTTGGCGGTCGTCTGGTTGGCCACGACGACATAGGCGATCTCGTCGTTCACGGTCCCGGCGGTCAGGCTCGACACGAGCGCGGTGACGACCGAGTTCCAACTGTTGCCGTACTGGTAGAGCACGCCGCGGGTCGGCCCGTACTCGGGCACCGAGCTGATGAGCGCGGAACCGACTTCGCCGGCGAGCCCGCCGTCGATCGCGCGCCTGATCGCGTAGGGCTCGAGCTTCTGGCTGGGATCGAACGGCGTGCCGCCTTCGCGCACGCGGGTCAGGGTCGATGTGAACTCGGGTTCATCCTGTCGCCCCGTCGGTGGTGCGGCCAGCGCGGCGCAAGCAAGAAAGCTCGGGGCGGTGAGGCCAAGGATGGACATGAATGTGGTGGTCGTGGTCATGATCTTCGGCTCGGTCGTCGTCATCGCGAGTGAGGCGCACCCGGGGCCGGACTGGGAGTGTGGTCACTCTAGGCCCCGAGTCAACCACCGATCAGAGAATGTGCAGCACCAAGGACAGCGGGGCGCCGCCGAAGCGACGCCCCGCATGGATTCATGGGTTCGATCAGTTCATCACTGGCCGTTCCAACGCGTGAGCATGGTGCCCAGTTCGGCGCCGCCGACCAAGCCGTCACCATCGATGTCCAGGACAGGGTTGGTCGTGCCCCAGATCGTCAGGAGTTCGCCGAGATCGGCGCCGTCCACCGCGCCATCCTCGTTGAGATCGCTGGGATTCGCATTGACGGGTGCGCTCGCGAATCGGAAGGCAGGCGTCGAGGCATCAACCCAGGCATCGATTTCGACGAGCGCTGCGGTGATGAGTTCCACCTTCCAGACGAGTTCCCCTTGCTCGACCTTGAGTTCAGCTTCGTGCACCGTCGAGCCTGGATACTGCGCGACCGCGGTGTTGACCGCCGCGCTCCCAGAGGGACTCGAGGCGCTCGTCATCGTGCATGCCGTGGATCGGGGTATGGCGCCGACCTGGGTCGACTGCTGACCGTTTGGAACTGACGCTCGCGCTCAACGCCGACGGCTGCGCACGATGCCGCCTGCAGCGAGCAGCGCGATCGCACCCGGCGCGGGCGTCAGGTTGAAGCCGGTCATGTCGAACGAACCAGTGATGTTCTGGCCCGCGAGCGCGGCCGGCACCTGGAAACCCAACTGGATGTTGCCGATGTTCGAGAAGATCGCCGAGTAGGTGCCGCCGCCGAGCGA
>VGXL01000100.1 GCA_016873315.1 Phycisphaerae bacterium
GCCATCGCCGTTCATGTCACCCGGGACCGACACGGGCGTTCCCGTCGCGACCAACGAACCATCGACCGCAATCGATGCGGTCCCGGCGCCGAACTTTCCTGTGACGAGCAGATTCGCCGTTGAACCCGGCGGGAGAATCGTGGGCAGACCCACCGGCTGAGACTTCAGCGGTGGCAAGCCTGCGGGGATCTCTGTCGTCTCCTCGAGCGCGACCGTCGTCGTGAGCAGCACGCCGCCTGACTTGGGCTCAAGGCGTCCCGAGAGAACGAACGCGGCGGGAATCACCTGATCGATCGATTGCCCCATCGCCGAGGCTTGGATCGTGAAATCACATGGAATCACGAATGCGAACGTGCTCGTGCCATCGCCCTGCGGAACGGCGACGCCGCCGGCCGGTCCGGTCTGCTCCGCCACGATCTTCGAAAGCTCGCCGAGCGGCAACGGAATCGTGAGTCCGTTCACACCGACGTAGAACGAATTAGGGCTGAAGGTCCGAAAGGTCGGATAGGTGAGCGTGAGACGGGCGACCAGGTCAGCCGCATCGGCGCCGAAGAGATCGAGCGAGAAGCCATCGACGCTCATGACGCCCGTCAGGTCGTCGTAGCGCAGGCCAAATCCGCCGGTCGGGACCGCGCCGTCGGCGACGACAGCTGGATTGACGACCGACGAAAAGGGAATCGCGACGTTCCCGCTGCCGCCGAAGAGGCCGGGGCGCGTCTGCGTGCCGGTTGGATTCGTCGCTGCATCAAAGTTGCCGATCCAACTGCCGACGAGCGGCAGACTGATCCCCGCGTCCGCGTTGATGACGCTCGTGCCATCGATCGTGCACTCGAACTCGCGCTCGGCGGCGAACGAACTGCTGGTGGCGACGAAGAGCGTGACGATGGTGGTAGCCCGGATCATTCGGACAATTCTACACGACTGACGCGAACGCCCAAACCAATGGTTCAGGGCGCGCCACACTTGCCGATGAGCGGCAACCACACCATGGGCACACTCAAACCGGCTTGGCAGAGTCCAAGAATCATTGCTCCTGCAACGATCCTGCTGCGCTCGCGCTCGTCCTGGCCACGCATGCCGAGCGCCGCAATCCATGGCACCAGCACGAGCAGCGGCAGATCGGCGTATCGCTCCCAGCATTGACTGTTCGCGGTGTTGACGGCGATCAAGCACAGGACTGCGAGCCCCAGCGCAAGTCCCTCGCCGGTGCGCTTCGCCTCGTGCGCGCGCTTCACGAGCGCGACGAGCACTAGGCCACCGATCGGAGCCAACACGAGAAGGACCAGCGATCGATCGGCGAGCACTGGCGCGTGGCTGATGACGCTCCACAGCGGTCCACCCCAGCGGCCCGCGTCCCGATTGAACGCTGTCGGCACGGCGACTGCCGCAACGAAGCCAAGACCCGCCGCTGCGATGAGCGTGATGCGCGGCATGGCGAGCAGTTCGCGCGCGCCACGAAGGGTGATGAGCGGCACGCCGATGAGTGCGATGAGTCCCAGCGTGAATGCGGGGACTGCAAGGTTCAGACCGCGATCGTGCTGGTCGCGATAGCCCGGCGGAGTCAATCCGCCCCACATCCACACGAGCAGACCGACGAGAGCGATCGCCGGCAGCGTGACCGAGATCGCACCGCGGACGCGCTCCATCGTGGGTGTCCCCTGCGGCGCTCCGAACCAACGCATGAGCGCGATCGGCGGGGCCATCCACAGTCCGGTCTGTCGCATGGCGGTTCCAAGGGCGAGCAGCCATCCACTGCCCCTTTGCGCGAACATCGCTGCGGCGAGCGCGGCGGTGAGGGCAAGGGTGGCAGGGACATCCGTCGTGATCCAGATCGATCCCGACAAGAAGTACGGGCTCACGGCGAGCGGCACGGCGAGGCATGCCAGTCGAGCATCGCCGCCAAGCTTGATCGCCACGCGGGCCACGAGCAGCACAAGCGCCGCACCCGCGATCGCCGACAGGATTCGAAGTCCCGTCAACGGCACGCCGAGGGCGGCGGGAATCGATTGAACGAGGTGCCACAGCGGCGCGGTCGCGCTTCGATAGTCGCGAAGATCCGGCGTCGGCCACTGGTCAGCGAAGGAGCGAATCACCAGCAGATGGTGCTGGTCCTGGTCATAGGCCTCGCTCGTGACTTCGCCCTGAGCGCCAAAGACGATCGCGACGGCGCAGGCCACGAGCACCGCGAGTGCCATCCACTCCACGCGCCACGACGACGGCGTTGATGATCTGTGTTCCAGCGACGGCACGACTGGATGGTACGGAGGCCGCTCCAAGCAAACTCATGCCGCTGGCGGCGCGCACTAGAGGACAAGTCACTCCAGCGTTTTCGCGAATGGACCCGATCGGGCTCGAACCGACCACCTCTTCCATGCCATGGAAGCGCTCTACCAAATGAGCTACGGGCCCAAGTTGCACACACCGACGCAGCGCGCCGGGCCGGAGAAGGTAGCACCTCACCCGAGGTGCGGCAAGCGGCGACACGGCTCCCCTGCACATCCGACGGATGCGCTCATAACTGAACCGCCGCACCCAATCTGGATGCGGCGGAGGGTCAATGGTGAAGCGACCTCGTCAGCGATGGTCGCCGCACGTCCGCGCGTGGATCAAGTCAGCGCGTGGATCAAGTCAGCGCGTGGATCAAGTCGGCGCGTGGATCAAGTCGGCGCGCGAGCGCCAGTTCACATGGCGCTGTCGAGCGCGGCGGCCAGATCGCTCTTGCGCACGATGCCGACGAACTTCTTGGCGAGCTTGCCGCCCTTGAAGATCATGACCGTCGGGATGGTCTGGATGTCGAGCTTCATCGCCCAGTCGCGGCTCGAGTCAACATCGAGCTTGCCGACCTTGGCCTTGCCGGCGTAGTCGTTCGCGACTTCATCGATGGTCGGCCCGAGCATGCGGCACGGACCGCACCATTCAGCCCAGAAGTCGACGAGCACGGGCGTTTCGCTGTCGAGGACCTCCTGCTGGAAATTCGCGTCATTGAAGGTCATCGTGTTCTGTCCGGCCATGGTTCGCGTGCTCCGTGCTTGATCGTGGGTGCGTTGGGTGAGGCGAAAGTGTAGCCCTGCGGGTGGCCTCGGATCCCGCTGCATTTCCAGTGGAATCAGCGTTGGTCGCGCAGCGCGCGCCAGGCCGCCAGAGCCTGTGCATGCTCGACGACATCATGCACGCGAAGGAGCTGCACACCGCTCGCTGCTGCCGCGAGATGCACCGCCACCGAACCCGCGACCCGGCGTGCAGGATCGGACTCGCCCGTGATGGCACCGATGAAGCTCTTTCGGCTCGCGCCCACCAGCACGGGGTGACCCATCGCCACGAATCGTGCCGTGCCAGCGATCAAGGACAGGTTTTCTTGCACCGTCTTGCCGAAGCCGAGCCCAGGATCGATCGCGATCGACTCGATCGGCACGCCACACGCCGCGACGGATGCCACGCGAGCGGCGAGTGCGGCGGCCACGACGTCGACGATGTCCCCTTCCACGAGCGAAGTGCGGTGCTCGTGGCTCCACCGATCCTGCGACGGATCAAGCACGCGGTGCATGAGCACGATGCCCGCGCCCGCTGCTGCGGCGAGCGGCGCGAGCTCCGCATCCTCGGTGCACGCGCTCACATCATTGATGATGCCGGCCCCTGCGTCGATCGCGGCCCTGGCCACGGCTGCCCGAGTGGTGTCGATCGAGATCACCACGTCGCGTCGACCCTCGGCCCGCAGCCACGCCGAGAGCTCACGGATCACGCCCTGCGTCCGGCGAATCTGCTCGGGCGCGTCGATGCGCACTGCGCCCGGGCGCGTGCTCTCGCCACCAACATCAATGATCGTCGCGCCGGCGCGCACGCACGCCTGCGCATGCTCGACGGCACGCTCGCCGCTCCAGAGTCCGCCGTCGCTGAACGAATCCGGCGTGCAGTTGAGAATCGCCATCAAGAGCGGCGCTGGCTCAAGGCGCAACTCGCCGTCGCGCACGCGCCACGATGGTGCGGCAGTCAACGGTGCAGCGACCGATGACGACGACGTTTCAGCCAACGACGATCCGGAAGTCGTCGGCGCAGCCGACGACGCGGCTGTCGAGTGCAGAGTCGACGACGACGGAGCCGCTCGATCCGTCTGTGGATTCACGGTTCGGGCTCGCCGTCGGCTGGCGGTGGCGCGTCGCCGTCAGCGGGAGTCGGCATCGCGCCATCCCGTTCGGCCGCGTCGCCTTGATCGGCAACGAACTCGACCATCGCGGCAAGGACGACCGTCGGCACCACCACGGCGCCCTCGATGCGACCGTCGCGCACATCAATCGCCATGCCGATGGGCTCGGCACGACTGGGGACCGCCGGCAGCATGTCGGCGCCGCCGCCGAAGGAGCCAGCAATCTGACGCGCTGCCTTGAACAACTGTCCGACACCGAGGAAACCCACGACATCAGGCTTCGCCACCATCCACTGCATCATCGACTTCACGACCGCATCGTCGGCGAGCGTGGCCCCGCGACCTGCTTGCGCGTCGGTGGCTCGCGTGAGCACATCGAGTCGTTGGCTGTAGGTCACGATGAGGCCGCCGTTGCCGACTCGAGCGAATCCGTGCATGCCGCGGTTGCCGAAAATCGCCTGCGTCGCAAGCATTTGCATCGCACTCGCCGCAGCCTCTTGAGCCTGCCCATCGTCGGCAACTGGTTCAGGCTTGAGTTCAAACGCCGACGCCGTCGTGCCATCCTTGAGCGCGCGCGCGTCCTCCCAACCTGGCGTGAGCTTCAGTCCGCCCGTCACGCCGCCCATCTGCATCAGGTGTTCCTTGAACACCGCTTCGACACCAGCGGGATCCTTCGTCACCACCACAAGGCTGCTGTCATTGAGAAGGCCGCCGGCCATCACGCCGAGTTTGCTTGGGTACGCGCCAAGCTGAACACCATCGACGCGATCCGCCGCGTCGAGGAGCCACGCCGGAAGCACCGCACCGCTTGGATCGATCGCAGCGGCGAGTGCCTTCAGAGCAGCACCACCGCCGACGGCGCGCACATCGATCGACAGCGCGCCGTAGAGGGAAGCCTTGGGAAGATGCGAGAACGGCGCAGGTCCTGACTCGCCCGCAGCGAACGCTTTCGCCAGCGTTCCCTCGGGCGCGAGCACCGCGATCGGACGCAAGGCAAGACCGAGCGCATCGATGTCGACGAGCAGGATGCCATGCTCGAGCGATCCAAGGAACGCGTTCGAAAGTCGCTGCAGATCTTCGGTCCGCCCGGCGAAACCGCCGGTTGGCATCCCCTGCTCCGCTGCGCGCTGCTCGGCGAGCGTCGCTGCTTGCTCGCCCATCGCCTTCGCATGGCCGAGCGCGACGGGCCCGGACCAGGCCAGCAGCTCGGCCTCATCGACACGCACGCGCAAGTCATCGCCGACGAGCTTCATGAAGCTTGCCGCGCTGCCGCCCTTTGCATCATGCCCCTTGGCCAAATCAGCGGACTCGCTCACGATCACATGCGATGCACCGATCGCGGCGAACGCCGGCTGGCCCATGAAGGTCAGCGCGCCGTCCGCGTCCATTCCGAGCGATGCCGCGAGCGCCTTGGGGTCACTGGCGGGAAGGAGCAGCGTCCACTCGGCCTGCGGCTCGCCGGCCTTCGCGTCGGCGATCGCCGTGCTGTAAGCAATGACGGAGCCTCGTTCGTCGAATCCTTCGCCAACGCCGAGCCAGCCCTTGAGCTGTTCCACAGGCTTTCCGAGCACGCTCGTCTCAGGACGGTTCATGCGCGCGAGCGTTTCCGAAAGGTCAGCACCTGCGCGAGCCAGATCCGGAATGATGACGAAGCTGATCGCCTGCGGCGGGACATGCGCGAGTGCTGCTTCGGCGTTGCCTGCAGCGCATGGCGCGGCGATGAGAAGCGCGAGGAACATCGACGTGGTGCACGACGCGGCGTGTGGACTGGGCATGTCGGGGCTACTGTACGACCGCGATGGCGGTTCTGGCCGACGACTCACTTGGACCCCACACGAACGATGCGCTGCTTGGCGCAGCGGGCGTCGCGGTGGTCGCCATCGCCCTGGCTTGGCTCCTGCGCAGGACGGGACTTCGCCATGCTGCTGTCGCGGCCGGCGTCGTCACCGGCATCATGCTTGGCCCCGCGGTGCTGGCTCCCAGCGCCCCCGCCGCGTTCGTGCGTTGGATTGATGGCGGTGCAGACGAGCGCGTGGCGCTTCGCGATGCCGAACGCTTGGTCGAGGCACGACGAGCCGCGATGCTTCATGCGGGTCGACCACCGACGGCGAGCGACCCGGCGGCCGCCGAAGAGCTCGCCACCGTCGTGCGATGCTCATCGGCCGTCGAGCAGGCGCAGACAGACTTTGCGGCACCTCGCCGTTGGATCGTGCTCGCGCTCGCAGCGTTGGCGATTCTTGGCGCCATGTCCGATCCAGGTCCGCGACAGCCGATCTGGCAACCCACGGCGTTCACCAAGGGTGCGTGGCTCGCCGTCGTGCCGATGAGTGCCACGCTCATCTGCCTTGCGCTCGTCGAGTCCGAGCGCGGCACACCGATGGCGTTTGCACTCGCGGCCTGCACCGGTTGTGCGGCCGTCGCAGCTGGAACCGATCGCGCGCTCGTCTATCGCGAAGAGACGACGGGACCATTGGCGCACGCTGCGCGCTTCGCGACGATGTTGTCGCTGGTGCCGCTCATCATCGGATTGTGGTTGGTGTCATCCGGCACGATTGATGCGCAGCGAGCGAGCTTCGTCGCCGTGGCGGCGTGCGTCGTCGGGCTCCTCATCCACGGCGCGGCGGCACGCACGCTCGAACGCGCATGCCAAGTCATCATCTTGCCCGCGCTGTCCGCGCTCCTCATCGTGTCGATCGATCTGCGCACGCAAGCGCACTGGATCACGACTGGGCTGGTGGCCCTTGGCGCGAGCGATGGACGATGGCTTGGTGCGTGGATCGGCGCTCGCAGCTCGGGAGCCCTGGACGGTGGATCACCGTCGCGCACGGCCCTTGCCGCGCAAGGTGCGACGGTGGCGCAGCTCGGATTCGCTGGGATTCTCGCGTCGACGATGGTGCTCCCGTCCTGGGGCATCGTCATGCTCGTGCTCGGCGCGCTCTATCTGGATGTCACCGGCACGCTGCGCTTCGCGGCGGCTGGATCGCTCCGCGCCGCCGACGACGACGCCTGACGCG
>VGXL01000101.1 GCA_016873315.1 Phycisphaerae bacterium
AGGCCGTCGCTGCCTCGACCCATGCGTACTGCGGGAGCGTGGCCGACTCTGAGTTCGTGCAGGCGCTCGCCTCGAAGCATGACATCGGCGAGGTGTGGCACCTCGCAGCGCTGCTCTCCTCGAGCGGCGAGCGGAATCCAGAACTTGCGCTGTCGGTGAATGTGATGGGAAGCGGCACGCTCCTGAAGTTGGCGGCCGAGTCGGCGCGCCGCCGTGGTCATGATGTGCCCTTCATGTTCCCCAGCACGATCGCCGCGTACGGCGTCGAGTCGCTCGCGGCCAAGCTCGCCGCTGGGGTCGTGAACGAAGACGAGTGCGGTGACCCGATCACGATGTACGGCCTGAACAAGCGCGCGGTCGAGGAGATGGGCCGCTACTACATGCGTCACTATCGACTGCTCGACGCAGACCGCGGCACCGCCAGGGTCGACTTCCGCTCGATTCGATTCCCGGGCATCATTTCTGCGGACACCGTGCCGATGGGTGGCACGAGCGACTACGGCCCGGAGATGCTCCACGCCGCAGCACAAGGAAAGCCGTACACATGCTTCGTGCGGCCCGATGCGCAGATCTCGTTCATGACGATGCCCGATGCCGTGCGTGCACTGGTGCACCTAGCGCAGGCGCCGCGTTCGCGACTCTCCAGGCAGGTCTACAACGTTACGGCGTTCGCGCCGACGGCCGCGCAGATGGAGGCGAAGGTGCGCGAGTTCTTCCCGCGGGCCCAGATCAACTACGCGCCCGTCGAGGCTCGGCAGCGCATCGTCGACAGCTGGCCGATGGACCTTGACGACTCGGCTGCACGCCGCGATTGGGGTTGGGCGCCAGTTCACGGATTCGACGAGGCCTTCCGCGACTATCTCGTTCCGGCGGTTCGGGCGCGCTACGGCTGAGTCGCCCAGATCGCGACCGCTAGAATCGGGCCATGACCACTTTGGCCGTGAACGCCTTTGAATCCCGCACCGAGTCGATCTTGAAGGGCCTGCGCGAGAGCGGCCAGCTCAAGATTCTGCAGACGATCGAGGGCCCCATGGACGCCACGGTGCGTCTGCGCGGGTACGGCGAGGTGGCGTGCTTCTGCAGCAACAACTACCTCGGCCTGGCAAACGATCCACGAGTGGTCGAGGCCGGGATCGATGGCCTTCGTCGCTACGGCGCGGGCACGGCGAGCGTGCGGTTCATCTGCGGCACCTTCGATTGCCACGAACGACTGGAGCGCCGCATCGCCGACTTCTACGGGGTCGAGAGCGCCTACACCTTCACGAGCTGCTGGAACGCAAACGAAGCGATCTTTCCAACGCTGTGCGAGCCCGGCGACATCATCATCAGCGACGAGCTCAATCATGCCAGCATCATCGATGGCATCCGACTTGCTGCGGTCATCAAGAAGGGACTACTCAAGACCGTGTATCGCCACGGGGACCTTGCTTCGCTGCGTGCCAAGCTTGCGGAAGCGCGCGCGAATCCCGAAGTGACCGGAACGGCATGGGTCGTGACCGATGGCGTCTTCAGCATGGAGGGCGACTTGGGCGATCTGCCTGGGATTCGCGCTGTGTGCGACGAGTTCGGGGCCAAGCTCGTTGTGGACGACAGCCACGGCACGGGGGTGATGGGTCGAACCGGCCGCGGAACGCACGAGCACTGGGGTCTTTCGGCATCGCATGTGGACTACTTCACGGGCACGCTGGGCAAGGCGCTCGGTGGCGGCGCGGGTGGCTACATCTGCGGCACCCGCGCGGCGACGGATCTCTTGGTGCAGCGCGGGCGGCCGACGCTCTTCTCCAACGCGCTTCCTGCGACGATCGCGTGCAGTGCCGACAAGGCGATCGAGGTGCTCATGCAGGAACCCGAGCGCGTCGAGCGACTGCGTCAGAATGTCGCCGCCGTGCGGCAGGGGATCGCGGCCGTTGGTTTCGAAGTCCTGAAGAGTCCGACCGCCATCTGCCCGATCATCGTGCACGACACAGCCAAGGCCATCGCCATGAGCCGTCGACTGCTCGAACTGGGCGTGTTCGTGATCGGCTTCGGCTATCCGGTCGTTCCCGAAGGCCACGCGCGACTTCGTGTGCAGGTCTCTGCAGCGCACGGGCCGGTGCACATCGATGCCTTGCTCAAGGGCCTTGCGCAACTCAAGCGAGAGTTCGCCTGAGATCGGGTGCGCCGTACGATTCGCCCGATGCTGCTTCGACGCATCCATGATGAATCGCTGTCGCAGGCCGCGTATCTGGTCGGCTGCCCGGTCTCACGGGAAGCGATCGTGTTCGACTGCGCGCGCGATGTGGATCGTGTGCAGCGCGTGGCGGAACAGGCTGGACTGCGCATCATCGCGGCCGCGGACACGCATGTGCATGCTGACTTCGTCAGCGGGCTTCGACAGCTCGTGGAGCGTCACGGTGTGCACGGCTACATCAGCCGCGAGGGCGCGCCTCCTGCCTGGGTCGCCGCGTGCCAAGGGCGCACGACCTGCGTGGGCGATGGCGACGAACTGCGAATCGGCGGCGTTCGCGTGCGCGTGCTGCACACGCCTGGGCATACGCGCGAGAGCCTGTCCTTCGAACTGATCGATGCCGACGGCACTGTGCGGGCGATCCTCACGGGCGACTTCCTCTTCGCTGGCGAGGTGGGGCGACCGGACCTTGGCGCGCGGTCGGGCGATCGTGAGCAGCTTGAGCGCAGTGCGCGGGAACTGCAGCAGGCCTTGCGTCGCCTAGCTGACATGCCCGACGAGGTCCGCATCCTGCCCGGCCACACGGCCGGCAGCCTGTGCGGCAGGTCCATCTGCGCACTGCCTCAGTCGAGCCTGCGGATCGAGCGGCAGATCAACGGCAGCCTGCGGGCTGCGGGCGACGACGGCGCCTTCATGGACAAGGTGCTTCGCGGGCTTCCTGACCCGCCCACGTACTTCGTGCGCGTGAAGCGACGCAATCTCGAGGGCGCCAGCGGTGAACTTCGATTGCCGGGGCGGCTCGACGCAGAGCGGTTCATGCGAGCTGCCGCCGAGCCGGCGAATGTGGTGATCGACTGTCGTTCGTGGAGTCGATTCTGCGAGGGTTTCCTGCCAGGCTCGATCAGCGCGCCGCTCGACCGCCACTTTGCCAGTTCAGCGGGGAGCTACCTTGAGTTGGGCGATGCGGTCCTCTTGGTGTGCGAGCCCCATGAGTTGGAGAAGGCAGTGCGCGTCCTCTTCCGCGTCGGCATCGACGACTTCGCGGGCTGGACGACGCCCAGTGAGTTCGATGCGCTCCCCGAGGAGGCCTTCGACGCTGACGGCATCGAAGAGATCGGCGCGATCGAAGCGCACCGTCGTTGGTCGAACGGGGCAGCGTTCATCGATGTCCGCCTGTGCGGCGAGTTCGAGGCAGGGCACTTGCCCGATGCCATCTTCGCACCGTTCAGCCAGTTGCCGCATCGACTCGGTGATCTGCCCAAGGATCGCGAGATTATCTCGTACTGCCGCAGCGGCGGGCGCAGTGCGCGCGCGTGCGCCTATCTCAAACGACTGGGATACCGGGTGACCAATCTTCGCGGCGGCTACTGGCCGTGGGCAGGTCGCGGCCTGCCGATCACATGCGGCGCGCCAGCGGACCGAGCGCACTGTTGAGCAGATCACGCGGCTGGTGAATGCGCGTTGCGAGTGAGATCACACTGCTGGTCAATGCGCGTTGCGAGCGAGATCACGCGGCTGATCAGTGCACGCTGATCGTGGGCTGCACGAATTGGCCGCGAAGGCTGGCCACGCTGATCTGGCCCGCGAGCGCCCGAGCCATCGCATCGAGTTGACGACCCATGGCGGGCACATCCCAGTTGGCCAGCGGCGTGCCAGCGTCGGAGTTCTTGCGCAGGGCCATGTGAATGGGCATGCTGCCGAGGAAGGGCAGTCCCATCTGCTGGGCCATCATCTCAGCACCGCCTCGACCGAAGAGGTCGTACTCCTTGCCGTCGTCGCCCACGAAGTAGCTCATGTTTTCGACGACACCCAGGACATCGATGCCGAGCCCCTCAAACATGCGCACGGCGCGTCGTGCATCGTCCTGCGCGACGCGTTGCGGCGTGCACACGACGACCGCACCCGTCACCGGCAGGAGCTGTGCGAGCGTGAGTGGCACATCGCCCGTGCCAGGCGGCAGGTCGATGATGAGGTAGTCGAGTGCGCCCCAATCGGTCTGCGTGGCGAGTTGCTTAAACGCGCCATGCGCCATTGGCCCGCGCCACACGAGCGCTTTCTCGGGGTCGACGAGTTTTCCGATGGTCATGGCCTTGATGCCATGAACCTCGAACGGCATCAGGGTGTTGCCGCGCGCGGTGGCAGTGAGTTCATCGAGCCCAAGCAGCGTAGGAAGGCTTGGTCCATAGATGTCGCCATCGAGCAGCCCGACTGTCGCGCCCATCCGCGCAAGCGCGACGGCCAAGTTCACGCTGATCGTGCTCTTGCCGACGCCTCCCTTTCCTGCGCCAACGGCGATGACCTGTTTCACCATCGGGAGCGGGTTGCCACCCTCACGGACCTTCTGGTTCGGCCTTCGCACATCGGCCGTGAAGTCGACCGTGACGATCGGCGCGGTCGCACCGATCGACGCGGCTTTGGCAGTGATCGCGGCGATCACATCGTTCCGAATGCGGTCCTTCATCGGGCAGGCCGGCGTGGTGAGTTCGATGCCCACGGTGACGGCGTTGCCCTGAACGCTGATGCCCTTGACCATCTCCAAGGTCACCAGGTCCTTGTGCAGCTCCGGATCATGGACGGTGCGCAGAGCCTGCGTGACGAGTTCGGGGGTCAAGGTGGTCATGGCGCTTGGGGGGCAAATGGTAGGGCTTTCGTGTTTGACTGTCCCCCGAGCCGTTTGACGGGCAATACCCTCCCGACACAGGGGCCACGCCCCGGAAAGCGAGCACAGCATGGACCACAATCGATTGGTGACTGTCGCGGCGACCCTCTTGGCCGCTGCTCTCGTCAGCATTCCCGCCGTTGCATTCGATGGCACCGGGAAGAGCAACCCACCGGCGACGGATGGTGCGAAAGACGGTCAGAAGGATGGCGCGAAGCAGGGCGCGAAGGATGGCCTGAAGGGTGGCCAGAAGGATGGCCGCAAGGACGGTCAGAAGGACGGACGCGAGGGCATGGGACGCAAGGGCGGATTTGATGGCCCGCTGGTCCAGTACCGCATGTTCAGCGAAGCGCTGAAGTCCGTCGAAGGGTCGTACACGCCTGATCAGAAGCAGAAGATCGACGCTGCGCGCGCCTCGTTCGATGCGAAGGTCAAGGAGTTCCAGCCCAAGATGGAAGCACTCATGCAGGAAGTGAGGGCGGTTCGCGAGTCCGGTGACGCAGACCCGAAGGTCGTGGAGGCCCTGAAGGAAGAGATGGGCAAGTTGCGCGAAAGCGCACCGCGGGCAGATGAATTCCAGGTGACCGTCATGGGCGTGCTGACGGCTGATCAGCAATCGTCCGTCAAGGCGAAGATGGAATCCATGAAGAAGGAGTTCGCAGAGAAGAACGCGGGGAAGGGTCGTGGACCCGGTGGACCAGGTGGCCCCGGTGGACCTGGCGGCAAGCGACCCGGTGGCGGCAAGCCGCCCGCGGGTGAGCCTGGCGACAAGGCGCCTCCGCCGCCCGCTGACAAGCCGGTCGATTTCCCTGAGTGATCGATCGCATCACGCATGAAGCAACGCGGCGCAGCCCGATTGGGCTGCGCCGCTGTCGTTGATGGGATGTCGCGCGAATTCGTCCGCCGCGACGCCACAGCGCTGTTGCGCCGCGAGCGCTGGCTCAGCCGCCGCCTGACACGACGACATCGTCGTACTCGGTGACCAGGTTGGGCACGGTGTACTGGAGCAGTGTGAATGGCGTGACACCTGGTCCATCGGTCGTGCTGAAGAAGATGCCATCAGGTCCAGGGGAGAAGAGGTAGTACTTGCCCTTTGCCGTGCCGTTGAGGGGATCGGTCATCGCGTTGACGAAGGTCCCGAAGCCCGGGTGTCGCATCAGGGCGGCAAGCAGTTGCGTGCCGTTGGTCGTGTTGTTGAGCACGCTGTACTTCACCGGATCGTTGGTGGTCGTCTGCGGTTCCGCACGGAAGTACGAGTCGCCCGTCAGCCGGACGAACTGCGGCTTGGTGTTCAGCATGGCGGTGCCACTGGATCCCGTGCCCATGAGTGGACCGGTTCCGCGGAGCGCGCGCAGATACACGATCGGCTTGCCCCACGCATCCTTCAGGTGCGGAATGCCCGCGTAGTTGACGAGCGAATCCGTTAGGTTTTCGAGTTCGCCCAGATCGCTGTCCTTGGGCGTGAAGTACGAGGGACGGTCCTTGCCTTCCACGCGTGTTCCGCGACCGATCTTGGTCGGGTCGACCTTGATCCGGACCGTCCGCGTTCCATCGGAGAACGTGAGGATGTTGCCGGTCGCTGTGTCGTAGGACGGATCATCGTCGCGCACCGCACCACCCATGAGGTGCAGCAGCGCATTCTGCGTCCCGGTGATGGCAGGGTTGGTGGTTCCGGCGAGCACACTCTCGGGCACGATGCCCGGGTAGTAGTTCCACTCCTGATAGAACGCGTCGCAGGCCTTGGAGAACTCGTTCATCAGGCTCTGGGTCTGCGCGACCTTGGCGCGGGCGGACACTTTGCCCAGCGCCGGCAGGAGCAGGCCGATCAGGATCACGATGATGCTGATCGCGACCAAGAGCTCGGTCAGGGAGAATGCGCGTGCAGTGTGGTGCTTCGTCATGGGTTCCTCGGGGCGTTGCGGACCAGTCACCCGGCGACGACCCATGCCAATGGCAAGGACGGCGACGGGCCGATGCCTCGTCACGCTCATCCACGAGGAGTATACGGCTGTGCCATCAGGATCGATGCGCCAAGCCTGATTCCGTGGACCATTGAACTGGTTCTCAGGCCGGCGCCAAGGGGTAGGGCGATTCGCCGCGGGCATGCATCTGGCGGACGCCCTCGAAGATCGCGCAGGCGGCTGCGGTCGCCAGATTCAGGCTTCGCGCCTGTGGATCGTCGACC
>VGXL01000102.1 GCA_016873315.1 Phycisphaerae bacterium
GGGCGCGGCATGCCTCGCCGAGCGAGTTCCGCAGCCTGCGAGGAAAGCTGGCGCGCAGTGCCAGTCAGTGACCACGATGTGACATCCGCGCCAGTTTCTGAGCAGGCGAGGACTGTCTGAGCGAACGAGGCATGCCGCGACCAAAGGGAGCGACGGCCGCAGGAGCAGAATTCGCCGCAAGCAGTGAGACGCGCCACGCGTCGGACACGCGCGCCCCGCCGTAGCACGCGCCCGCGCGAAGAGCGAATCCGCGCGCGGTCCTCCGGGCGGCGAAGTGCGAGCACCAGGCCGAAGCCAAACCACCCTGAAGTTGCCCGAACCCTTCCGTGAGGTGGGTTCGCTGTCCGACGATCCCGGCCTTCCACTCGAGGGAGGCATGGCCTTCGTCGCGGAGCACAGCGATCCCTTGGGTTCGCGCATAGGTTCGAGCGCGTCGGGGATGGTCCGCCGCCCAGAGGACCGGGCGCACATCAATCGTAGCCCCGGCATTGCGCGCGTCCACGCGAGCCGAAGGAACGCCTTACGATTTTCCCTTCATGATCGTCGCACGATTGAGCATGCTTCAGCGCTTCCTGCTGGACGTGATCGGTTCCTTCAATCCGAAGGACCTCACGCCGGCGATGCGCCGCAACTATGTGCACGAACTCGTGTCGTAGTGCTTCCTGCCGTTTGCGCTTGGCGCGATCGAAGGTGGCACGATGGGCGTCGTCGTCAAGAAGGCCTTCAATGGCACCGTCGATCCGTGGAAACTCGACATGGCCGTGGCAATCGTCACCGCCGCGCCGAATGTGGCAAATCTGTGTTCCTTCATCTGGGCAAGCGTGGCGCACGGCCGCCGGAAAGTGCCACTCATCTCGGCGCTGCAGCTCGCCACATGCCTCTGCGTTGGGTTGGTGGCGTTCATTCCAGTCAGTGAAGTCGGTCTCATCGCGCTCTGTGCACTCGTGCTCGTCGCCCGCACCTGCTGGACTGGCGTCATCACCGTGCGCACGGCAGTCTGGCGACACAATTGGCCCAAGGGTCGTCGCGCGAGCGTCGCTGGAAAGATGGCGACGATGCAAGCGGTCGTGCTGGCGCTCTGCGGCGCAGCCGTCGGTCACGCGATGGATCTTGGGCCGCGCAACTCGATCATTCTTTTCCCGGCCCTTGCCGCGATCGGTCTGATCGGCAATGCCATCTACCGCAAGGTCACGCTGCTCAACGAGGATGAGATCGTCGCGGCAGAACGCGCTGGCACCGACGAGGACGAGCGCCCCACACTCGATCCGCGACGCATCATCACGGTGCTGCGCGAGGATCCGCTCTACCGCAGCTTCATGCTGCACATGTTTGTCTTCGGCCTGGGCAATCTGATGCTCACGCAACCGCAGGTCTCGCTGATGCAGGACGAGTTCGGACTCTCGTACCTCGAGGGCATCCTGGCCACCACGATCATCCCCACGACGATCATGCCGCTGGCCATCCCGCTCTGGTCACGCCTGATGGTCCGATCGCACATCACGCGCTTCCGCGCGATCCATGGCTGGTCGTTCGTCGCCGCGGCGATGCTGCTCTGGCTTGCCGCACTCTTGCACAGCCTGCCGCTCTTCTACGCGGCAAGCGTGGCGCTGGGCATTGGCTTCGCCGGCGGTGTGCTCGCTTGGAACCTCGGCCACCACGACTTCGCCCCGCCGCACCGCGACGCCGAATACATGGCGGTGCACGTCACGCTGAACGGCCTTCGAGGGCTGATCGCGCCGTTCATCGCGGCCCCGCTCTATGCCCTGATGCCGCCTGATGGCCGACACTGGGTCTTTCTCCTGTGCACCGGGGTCAATGTCGCGGGCATGATCGGGTTCATCGCGCTCTCCCGCCGCGTCAGCGCGCTCCATCGATCTGGCGTCGCCACCAACAAGTGACCGAAACTTCGTCCCTTTGGCGTTATCCGTTGCGCCGGAGTGCGCCCGCTCCGCTACTCTCGACGACCCGGCACTGGATGTTCCAGTTCCGGTTCGCAACCGCCGCGACCGCGGGACGTTCGTCATGCACGGTGCATGGCGCCCGCACACGGCACCTAGGACCCCAACGACATCATGGTTGACCACAACCTCATCGCAGATCTCTCGCTCGACCTCAACGACTTGGAACTGGCACTCGGCCAGAGCTCCATGACCTCCGTTCTCGAGCGCGGCGAGGTCAGCAAGTTCGAGACCAACAGCATCCTCAAGGGCAAAGTCGTCGGCATCAGCGGCGACTACGTCATCGTCGACGTCGGCCTGAAGAGCGAAGGCCAGATCCAGAAGGCCGAGTTCGAAGAAAGCGGCGGCGTGTCGATCGGCGACACCGTCGAAGTGCTGCTGGAGAGCCTCGAAGACGCAGAAGGTTCCGTGGTCCTGTCCAAGCGCAAGGCCGACCGCATCCGCGGCTGGGAACAGATCCTGGTCACGCGTAAGGAAGGCGATGTCGTCGAAGGCAAGGTTCTGCGCAAGATCAAGGGCGGCCTGCTCGTCGACATCGGCGTGCCGGTCTTCCTCCCCGCCTCGCAAGTCGATGTGCGCCGTCCCGGCGATGTGGGCGACTGGGTTGGCCGCATCATGCGCGCGCTGATCCTCAAGATCGACACCGAGCGTCGCAACATCGTCATCAGCCGTCGCAAGCTGATCGAGGATGAGCGTGAAGAGGCCAAGAAGCGCCTCATGGGCGAACTCGTCGAGGGCTCGATCGTGCGCGGCACCATCACGAACATCGCCGACTTCGGCGCGTTCGTTGACCTTGGCGGCCTCGACGGCCTGCTCCACATCACTGACATGTCGTGGGGCCGCGTCGGTCACCCGAGCGAAATCGTCAAGCCCGGCCAGGAAATCGAGGTCAAGGTCCTGAACATCGACCGCGAACGCGAGAAGATCGCGCTTGGCCTGAAGCAGAAGGAAACCTCGCCCTGGGAAGAGATCGAGAAGAAGTACCCGGTCGGCGCGCGCGTGCGCGGCTCCGTGGTCAACCTCATGTCGTACGGCGCGTTCGTGCGCCTTGAGGACGGCATCGAGGGCCTGGTGCACGTCAGCGAGATGAGCTGGACCCGTCGCATCAACCACCCGAGCGAAGTGGTCAATGTGAACCAGGAGATCGATGTGGTTGTCCTGGACTTCAACAAGGACAAGCTCGAGATCTCGCTCGGCATGAAGCAGACCGAAGTCAACCCTTGGGAACTCGTCGGCGAGCGTTACCCGCTCGGCACGGTCATCGAGGGCAAGGTCCGCAACTTGGCCAACTACGGCGCGTTCATCGAGATCGAGCCGGGCATCGATGGCCTGCTCCACGTCAGCGACATGAGCTGGACGAAGAAGGTCGCGCACCCCAACGAAGTCCTGAAGAAGGGCGACTCGGTCAAGTGCGTGGTCATCGAAGTCGACCAAGAGAAGCAGCGCGTTGGACTCGGCGTGAAGCAGCTCTCGGAAGACCCGTGGGTCGAGGCGATTCCGAGTGCGTACCGCCCGGGCATGATCGTCACCGGCAAGATCACGAAGATCACCAACTTCGGTGTGTTCGTGGAACTCGAGGACGGCCTCGAGGGTCTGCTCCACATCAGCGAGCTCGCCGACCACAAGGTCGAGAACCCGCAGGACGTGGTCAAGAGCGGCCAGGAAGTCGAAGTCAAGATCCTTCGCGTCGACACCGACGACCGCAAGATCGGCCTCAGCCTCAAGCGTGCACAGTGGGGCGCAAGCCCGACTCCCGAAGCATCGAACCCCGCCGACATGGCTGCGTTCGTTGCGCCAAAGCGCGCCAAGCCCACCAAGGGCGGCATGGACGATCACGGCGCGCTCGGCACCGACAAGATCAAGCTCGACTGAGCCGCGATCAAGTCACGCAAGCAGCATGCAACGCGGGCCCCCACTTGGGGGCCCGTTTTTCATGTGAATGAGATGCCGGTCTCATGGGATCGGGGACGCGTCGATCATCGGAATCGGATGCCGGTCTCCTAGGATCGGAGGCGCGTCGTTCATCGGGATCGGGTCTCCGATTCACCGGGACGAAAAAAAGACCCCGCGGCGTGAGCCGCGGGGCCGTTGTCCCTTTCCAACCTCTTCCGCCCCACGGTGGCCGCCGAAGCGGCCGGAGGGGGTGGCGGATGCCCTTTCGGGCACTTCGGACCTCGTGGGAAGAGGATCGGTCAGCAGAGCGCGATGAAACTGATGACGGCGAGAAGGGCCAGTCGTTGGTTTTGCGTCTCGAACGTCACAACCTTGCCGAGCATCGCGTTGTCCTCTCTGCGAATGAGCCGCGCAGGACGGGCGTCCTGACGCCGTACGATGGCACGGATGTCGCCCGCGTCCAGTCTGACCTTTGCTTTTTTGCCGCTTGCCGCCGCCCTCTTCGGGGCCAGCGCGCCGGACGCCGAAACGGCCGCCGCAGCGTGGCAGCGCATGCAGGTGGCCCTCGCCGGCAGGCCGGAAGCCGGGCCAGCGCCCGAGGTTGCGGCGGCGAGCGCGATCCTTCGGCTCGACGGCCGCGTCGTCGGACACGGAGCGAGTTTGGCGACCGCAGATCGGTCGTGTGTGGACGCCGCCATCGACGACGCCATCGCGACTGCGCAGAAGGACAGTGAGTGGCTCGCTTGGACGCAGCGCCCCGCCACGCTGGCCGAGGGCGTCACGCTGGAACTCGAGCTCGCCGGCGAGCCCGAGCCGCTCACAGGCCGCACGCTGGCGGACTGCGCGGCGTCGCTGCGACCAGCACTCGACGCCATGGCTGTTCGTCGGGGCACCTCGATGCACTGGATGCCCGCGAGTCGTCTTCAGTCGATGGGACTTGCTGCACGACCGATCGACGGCTTGGGGCTGCTCATGCGCCGCGCAGGTCTGGCCGACACGGACCTGCCATCGATCGATCCAGCTGAAAGCGTCGCGGTCTATCGGCTGCCGACCATCCGACTTGCGCAATCGTCGCCGGGCGCGGCGCCGTGGCTCGCCCTTCACGGAGAGCGCTCGGTGCCCTCGAGCTCGGTCACGCGCGATGCATGCGTCGGGGCCGCCGAGCGCGCCGCAGCGTGGCTCGACGCGAGCTTCGTCGATGAACCTGGTTCGGCTGGACCGATCATGCTCGGCGACTACGCGACGATTGCCGATCGTCGCCAACCGATGGTGGCGGGAACGATCGATCGACTCATGGCTGCTTGGGCGCTGGCTGAACTCGCCGCGAATCCAGTCGATCGCGCATCGGCCTGGCGCGCGCGCGCAGCCGCACTGGTGGCGCACGCGAACGACCCCGACCTTGACGCGCTCTCGATCCGACGCGCGAACGCGCTGCGCACGATCGCCTGGTGCGCGCTGACGCGCTCAGGCACCGACGACGAACGCCGCGCTGCAAAGCATGCAGCAGATTCGGCCGCGGCGACCCTGGCCACATCGGTCGCTGAAGAGGCACCCGCCGACGCAGTCCGTGCGCTCGAACTCGCGGCCGCGGCGTGTGCGCAATCGGTGGGTGCGCGCGTGCTCGAACCGACTGCGCTCCACGGAGCGATCGCTCACGCGTGGGACGAGCTGCCCCGCGCCTCGCTCGTGACCGAAGCCGAGTGGCTCCTCCGCGCCGCCGACTGGTCAGGCCTCGCGCCCCCACCGGCTCCGCTTGTGCAGGATGCACTGCGTGATGTCCTCATGCGCGTTCAATTGGGTATTGGCAGCGCGACCAAGGAACTGCCCCCGGACCTTGTCGGGGCCTTCCAACTCGCCGCCGCGAACGGCCAGCCCTCCATCGGTTCGACCGGACTTCGACCAATGGCCGCGCTCCTGCGGATGGCAGATGCCACGACCGATCCGGCGACTCAGTTGCGGGTCCGGGAAGCGTGCGAAGCGGGCACGAGATTCGTGCTCCAACTTCAAGTATCCAGCGATGGCGCGGCACTCCTTCGGCAGCCTCGTCGCTGCGTCGGCGGGATCCGAGAGTCGATGTGGGAGCCTCGAATCAGGGTCGCTGGGACCGCGGCCGCAATCTTGGTGCTTCTGGATGCCGCCCATGCGCTGCCGCCGGCAGAACCATCCACAAATCCTTCGTGATCTGGTGTCACTGATGACCCTGCTAGGTCAGTTCCTTCAGGCTGCGATGTGGATGTCCACATCCTCCAAGGACGACCTTGGGTGGATCCATCCGCAACGCACCGTGGTATAGTCTTCCGTCCGCCCCACGAGGAAATCCAATGCGCATTTCGACGCTCGTCATCGCCCTGTCCAGCCTCGGCCTCGCGGCCCCGGCCCTCGCCCAGAACATGAACGACCGCCTCTCGGCCGTCGCCGCAGGCCAGCAGGCCGCTGGCTCCGAGACCAAGGCCCGCCTCCTCGGCGGCTTGCTCTACCTCGATGGCTTCAAGGCCGAAGCCGGCCAGTCGATGGTTGATGTCGTCATGACCCTGGTCGACGACTTGAACAAGCGGGGCATCAAGACCTCGGTCCTCGTCGAAGCCGGCGAGGACATGAAGGAGCGCATCGCGGCTGCCCTGCCAGACGAGGGCGAACGCGAGTGGGAAACCACCATCAGCGGCACCGCGATCGAAGTCCTGAAGGCCGTACTCATCGAGTGCTCCGACGATCCGGCATCCGACACCGCTTGGACCTGGCAGTTGTCGCGCAACGCGGTCCAGATCGGGCCAAAGAACATCCTGTGGAACCGCCGCGAGGTCAGGATGTACAACATCAAGGACCTGCTCTTCAAGGCACCGCAGTGGACCAACGCCCCTGACTTCAATCTGAACTCATCCATCCAGCAGGGTGGCCAGGGTGGCCAGGGTGGCGGCGGTAGCGGTGGTGGTGGTGGTGGTGGTGGCTTCGGTGGTGGTGGTGGCGGCGGCGGCATGGGTGGCGGCGGCGGTGGTGGCGGCGGCGGCGGTGGTGGTGGCGTCTTCGGTGGCAAGGGCGAAGATCCCGAAGAACTGACCGACGACGAAAAGGCCGACGCGCTCAAGGAAGTGATCGTTGCCTTCGTCGAGCCCGTGGCGTGGGAAGACGGTGAAGGCGGC
>VGXL01000103.1 GCA_016873315.1 Phycisphaerae bacterium
GGCGCTCGGCCGATGACCAAGCCACTCCACGCGGGCCCCGGATTCCGGGGCCCGTTGTTCTTCCGGCACGCGTCTGACTCACGGCTCGCACGAACCGAAGGCCGTGAGCATCAGGCCGAGGTCAGCACCGTCCGTGATGCCGTCGCCGTTGAGGTCACCCAGCGGCGTGAGCTCCCAGGCACCGATCAACAGACCCAGATCTGCGCCATTGACCTGGCCATCGCCGGTCAAATCAGCGGGGCAGGTGGGGACAGGTGCGCTTCCCATGATCGAGGCGCCGTCGCTGTGCGCGACGACGGTGAGTGCGCCAGCGATCGCCACCCCAGTGGGTGCGCGCGAGAGTGTGGGCGATGGCCCCATGCGCCAAGCGCTGCCATCGCTCACGAAGGTCTGCAGGCGCTGCGAACTTGGCAGTGCGATCATGTCGGATCCCGCGGCGATCCAGCTGGCGGTGGATGGACCGGTCAGGGCCTCGCGCCAGATGCCGTCGGCAGTCGGGCTCCACGCGGCGAGCGATGAGCCCGGGAACGCCAGGACATCGGCGTCCATCGCGAAGTCCAGCATGGTGGTGGGAGCCGGCAGCACGGTGGTCTCGGTCCACACCGAACCAGCGCGCTCGAAGATCGTGACCCATGCCGAGTTGCTGCCGATCGCAAGCCGATCGCCCGAGAGCTGCACGATGCGGCCGATCCGGCCGTTGCTGACCGCAGGGTTCTGCACGAGTGTGGCTTCGCTCGTCCAGGTGCCGTTGACCAGTCGCAGCACATTCACCCGGCCGGCGTTGAACACCGTACCGGTCGAACCGCCCGCAGCATTGGGTTCGCCGATCGCCAGCGTGTCGCCGCGGAGCGCGAGCGTGCTGCGGCGTGACTGTGTGCCCAACGCCGGCACGAGGTCGATGACCTGCTCGGCGTTCCAGATGCCGCCCGATCGCACGAAGGTGACGACATCCTCGCCGTCCACCGTGCGTGTGGCGATGCGCTGGCCATCGGCGGCGACGGCCAGGCCGACTTGGCGGCCATCAGGCGAAACAAGCGTGGTCTCGAGGTACCAGACACCGTTGACTGAGCGGTACACATCGACGCCGCCGTTGGTGCCGGGGCAGCCGACGGCATAGAAACCATCGCCCACCGCGATGCCGCCGTTGGAGAAGCCACGCGTCGCGATGCTGATCTGGTCGGGGACGAACATGGCCACAGGAGCATCGCCACAGATCGCCGGTGGGCCGGCACCGATCGGTGCAGTGGCCAGGAGCAGATCGCCGCCGCAGGTCACCAGGTGGAACTCTCGGCCAGTGCCGGGTGAGCCCGCGATGGTGCAGGCCGGCAGAGTGCCGCCCCACGATCGCGCGATGCGCCACACAGCATCGGGCGACGGCGTGCCCATGACCTGCAGGGCGACCATCGTCGAAGCGGGAGTGATCGTCATCGCCGGTGCACTGAAGGCAAATGACTCGCTCGGCACCGCATTGAGTTCCACGGTGATCACGTCGTCGGCGTTGTAGCGGGTGATCGAGGTGGTGGATTCGATCGAGCCGCCTGAACGGATGATCGTGGTGCCCACTCCATCGCGACCAAGCGTGACCGTGCCGCCAGCGCGGACGGATCCGCCAATCACCTCCAGCGTTCCGCGCGACAGGGGCAGCGTTGGGCTGCCGACATCAGGGCCACGCTCGGCCACCGTCACTGGGCCACTGGTCGACATGATGCCGGTGAGGGTGAGCGCACCCTGGCCCTGCATGCCAATCACGGCCTGACCGAGGACATCGAGATTGACCGCGTAGAGCGTGCCGCTGGCGGTCGGGTTCTGGCCCAGCACAAGCACGCCGCAGCGGGCCGTCGTGCCCGTTTGTGCCAAGCCACTGCCGAACTTGCCGATCGTGAAGGTTCCGTCGATCGACACTGGACCTGCAGGGGGGAAGGAGGAGCTTGATGAGATCAACCCCGTCAGCGAGCCGACGCCAGTGCCGAGCGTGCCCAGCTCAAGGTTCCCCGCGGTGAGCGTGGCCGAGCCCGTGTGCTGCAGGCTGCCGGTGCCAGCGACGCCGATCCGCAGCGCACCATCGATCGTGAACGTCGAGAACCCGTTCAGGCGCGCCTCGCCCTGCGCGTTGCTGACCGTGGCCAGGTCGAATGAACTCGCATGGATCGAGATGCCGCTCAGTGTCAACTTGCCGATGTATCCCGGGGTGTCACCGATGACCAGAGCAGGCGAGAACGAGCTCGACCAACCCAGCTCGAGCGGGCCACCCGAGCCGAAGTTGATGGTGCCGTTGCGGACGATGAGCCGAAGTGCACTGCTGCCTGACAGGGGCATCCCGACCGTGGGGGCACCGAGGTTCGAGAAGATCGCCGTCGAGGTCGCGTTCGGTACGCCGGCAGACCATCGCGCCGGGTCGCTCCACGAACCACTTGTGGTCCCGGTCCAGGTGGTGTCAGCGGCGCTGACGATGCCACACGCGACGAGTGCGGTCAGCCATGGGGTGGCACGCGCGGTGTTGCGAGCCATGGTGCCACCTCGGCAAGCAACGATCGATGCGTGACCGTGGCGTTCGCTTGATCCGACAGTGAGGTTGGTCGGTGTGTGATGTCGCATGGTGGTTCACTCACTTGACCGAGAGCAGGTCACGGCCAAGGATTCCCTTCGTCGTGAGCACGGAGTGCGAGGTGTTCGAACCGTCGATTGACAGTTGACCGTAGTAGCCGAAGCTACCGAGCGGCGTGTCGCGGCTCCAGAGTCCATCGAGCCCCCGCTGGATGAGTGAGGCGTCGTCCGCGATCGCATTGGCGTTGGGCAGCAGCCAGACATGACCGTCGTAGAAGAGGGTGGCCGGGGTCGATGCGGCGCTTGCGTTGTACAGACGGTTGGTTGTGGTTCCGAAACTGGTGGCCGGGCCTCCTCCACCTTGGCACCAGTTGTGCTCAAAGGTGAGCGACTTGAGTTCGGGATACGCCGCGCCGAAGAGCGATTGACGCTGCCAGGCATTGGCGTACGAGCTGGGGTTGCGGAAACCGCCTTCTGATGCCGGTCGGAAGACACCCGGATCCCACATTGCCGATGCCGCCATGGCGTAACTGCTCCATTGCGGCAGGCCGGTCACGAAGGTGAACTCACCCGGGTAGTCAAAGTAGCCACGCACCTGCCGGTACAGGTTGCGGTCGTTGGGCGCGAAGTACACCGGGTCATACAGGCGACCATTCAGGTACTGGTGGAACGAGCGCACCGAGAGCAGTCGCCACGAGCCGAAGTAGCCCGTGGTGCCACCGAAGTCCATGGGTTGGTAGACCGCCCAGTTGCCGCAGTTGCCAGGATAGTTGGGTGGGCAGATACCGCCGCCGAGCCAATACCCCCACAGGCCACCGCTCAGGTCCTGCCCCAAGATCACCTGCGGCGGGCACTCCAGCTGCAGGTACTGGCTGCAGTTCCCGTTGGTCAAGCCGAACTCGCTGCGGTGGTTGCACCATTGCAGGCCATTGTTGTCGCCGGCGTAAAGCGCGTGCGCCGTGCCAAGCTGCATCAGGTTCGAGAGCGACACCGCCGTGCCGCTGCCCGAGCGCATGCTGGCCGCCGCAGCGCCGAGCACCGCCACAAGCAGCGTTGCACTGGCTACGCCCACGGCAACATCAGCGATGGTCATGGCACGGCGGAGCCCGCAGTGGGTGATCTTGGTCATGGAACTGGCTCCAAGTCAGGTTGTGGGGCATCCGGAACACATGGATGCATGAAGTGAAGAGATGGCCGGCCGCGCGCGATCGGTGCAGGAACATTGTGACCCGGCCGCCGGGGCGAGTCAAGAAGAATGAGGGTGGTTCAGCGGGCGAACATCAGTGCTCAAGCGCACAGGGTTGCACTCAGGAGGCGAGGAGCCATCATCGAACGGACCAGGGGTTGCGATTCCCTCAGTTCGCCATCGCCTTGCGCAGGGCGGCGAAGCCGTCCTTGATCACCTGGTCGCCAGCGGCGCGGATGATCGTCGTACCGACCGCGCTCACCAGACCGCTCATCTTGATGATGGTCGCGGTCCAGGCCATCTGCGTGCCGGTGCCGGATGGGACAAGATCCATCTTCGTCTCGACGCTGAACGCCGTGCCGATGCCGGTCGCATCGACGCGGATCATCACGTGCTCATCGGCGCGCTTTTCGACGAGCGTGAAGGTCATCTTCAGCGTCGTGCGGATGAAGCTGAATCCAGGCTTGACCTGGCAGAGCACGCTGTCGGGCCCAGTGCGCGTGGCGCTCACTAGGCCGGGAACGATCTTGCTCAAGGCATCAAGGTCCGTGACGAAGGCAAACACCTTGGCAGGTGGTGCGTCCAGAAGTTCAGTGCCGCTGAAGGGCGCGTGTGTGGCCATGGAGTGAGTTTAGGTCGGCGCCTCGCACGGGAGGAGCTGAGGTTCCGGCGCGCATCACCTTCACCGAGTGCGCTTCCGAGAACCGATTTTGGCGCTTCTGGCCAAGTTTCACACGACCATTGAACACGGCGAGACTCCACCTAGAATGCGTTCCTTCTGGGGTCTCTTCATGCCACGCCGTCTCCCGCGAATCCTTGACGCGTCCTCGCGTCGCACCAAGCAATGGCTGATGGTGGGCTGGGACACTGCCTCAGCGGCGCTCGCGCTTCTTGGCGCGGTGGCGCTGCGCTTGGGGATCGCCACGCCGTGGGAGAGTGTTCCATGGTGGCAGGTGGTTGCGTTCGCGGGCTTGGTCCCGGTGGCGTTCCAACTGCTCGGGCTCTACCGCGAGATCACGCGGTATGTCGGTCCTCGCGTGGCGTTCACGATCGGACAGGGCACGATCATCGCGTGCATCGCGATGGCGATGCTGCTCTTCGTCTCACCGGATCGCGGGCTTGGGTTCCCGCGCACTGCGGTTCCGATCGCGGGGTTGATGGTGCTCCTCTCCAGCGGCGGCATTCGCCTGCTCGTGCGGCATCTGCTTCGCGCCACGGTGGTCGGCAAGCGTCGTGTGGCGATCTATGGCGCTGGCGATGC
This sequence comes from Phycisphaerae bacterium, assembly GCA_016873315.1. Lineage (GTDB taxonomy): Bacteria > Planctomycetota > Phycisphaerae > Phycisphaerales > SM1A02 > SYIB01. The sequence goes on from VGXL01000103.1 coordinate 4,992, forward strand.
CGGCGCGGGGCTCATGATCGCCATGGCGCAGGATGCGGCCACGCAGGTCGTCGCCTTCTTCGATGACAGCATCAGTCGATCAGGCGGCGCGATCCGCGGCGTGCCGATCCTCGACACCGAGCGTCTGGCCGAGCGGCTCGTCACGATGAAGATCGAGGCGTTCCTCGTCGCGCTCTCGCCGGCAGCTCGCCGCAAGCAGCATGCGATCTTGGAGCAGGTCAATCTGATGGGCGTGCCCGTCTTGGTCGTGCCCACGCTCGCCGAGATCCACGGTGGTCAGGTGCGTGTGGATCAGCTGCGTCCAGTCGCGCTCGAGGATCTTCTGGGGCGCGAGCCCGTCACGCCCGATCGCGCACTCTTGGGCGCTGACGTGGTTGGCAAGGTCGTCATGGTCACGGGCGGCGGCGGTTCGATCGGCAGCGAACTCTGCCGGCAGATCGCTGCGCTCGGACCCAAGTCTCTGATCGTCATCGATCACGGTGAGTTCAATCTCTTCGAGGTCGACAGCGAACTGAGTCGGTTGCTCGCGCAGGGCGCGCCCGGAGCAAGTCGCGTGGCGCTGCACAGGCATCTGGCCAGCGTGACCGATGCGGTGCGCATGGACCAGCTCATTGCGCAGCACCTGCCCGACACGATCTATCACGCTGCGGCCTACAAGCATGTGCCCATCGTCGAAGACAACGAATCCGAGGGCGCCGAGGTCAATGTGCTCGGCACGCTTCGCGTTGCCGAGGCGGCGATCCGACACGGCGTGGCCAAGGTCGTGCTGGTGAGTACCGACAAGGCCGTGCGCCCCACGAGCGTGATGGGCGCGACCAAGCGGATGAGCGAGCTCGTGCTCCAGGGATTGCAGGCGGAGCTCGATGCGGCGGGTGCACTCGGCGAGCGGGCGGACATCACGGATCGAGCCGACCAGAGTCGCGCGGCGTCGAGCCAAAGCGCCGCGGTTGGCGCGAATGGATCACCCATCGCCGAGCTCCTCGAGCAGCGCGCTCAGCGCTGGCGCGCGCGGGCGCAGGGGATCAACGCGGATCATCGGTCCGGTCGGCCGCGCCGCACGGTGTTCACGATGGTGCGCTTCGGCAATGTGCTCGGATCAAGCGGCAGCGTCGTGCCGATCTTCCGTGAGCAGATTGCGCGGGGTGGTCCGGTCACGGTCACGCACCCCGAGGTCACGCGCTACTTCATGACGATCCCCGAGGCGGTGCAGTTGATTCTGCAGGCAGGGGCCATGGCTCACGGCGGCGAGGTCTTCGTGCTCGACATGGGCGAGCCCGTGAAGATCGCCGACATGGCGTGCAACATGATCCGCCTTGCTGGTCGCAGCGTTCGCGATGCCGAGCACCCCACAGGCGACATCCAGATTCAGTTCACTGGTCTGCGACCCGGCGAAAAACTCTACGAAGAGCTCATCATTGGCGATGACGTCGATCGCACCACGCACCCGGCGATCATGACCGCGCGCGAGGGGTTCGTGCCGTGGGCCGAGTTCGAAGCGACCTTGCAGCGTCTCGAAGCTGCGGTGAGCCAGCATGATGCCCCCGCCGTGCGCGCGATCGTGGATCGCACAGCGGGCGTGAAGCGATCGCAGCAGGGTCCGTCGACGATGTCGGCGCGGAGCTGAGTGAGTCGCAAGTTGGCGCCCTCTGTCGTGGCGTCGGTTCGCCGCCGTCAGTGCGCCACACCATCGCGCCGAACAACGCGCCACGCCGTCAGCCACAGGATTTTCAAGTCAAACCAGATTGATTGGCGTCGCAGGTACTCCTCGTCGAGCTCGACCTTTCGCCACTCAGGGATGTCGTCGCGACCATTGATCTGTGCCCAGCCGGTGACACCGGGGCGGAGTGCATCGATCCCTCGAGCCTTGCGTGCAGCGATCAA
>VGXL01000104.1 GCA_016873315.1 Phycisphaerae bacterium
CGCATGATCTCGATCTGCCCATCGGGAGCGATGCCCAGCGACTCGATGTCCTGCTTGGTGCCGGCCAGCCCCTGACGCTGCGCCACCTGTCGGAACACCTGCAGTCGCAACTGGTCGAATTCGTGCAGGCGTCGACGCGCTTGCTCGGTGCTGCCCGCCGCCCACTCGGCCAGGCATCGCTCGACGATGACCGGGACGACCGGATCGAACCCCTGCAATTCAAATTGGGGCCGGACGGCATAATCCGCATTGCGCGCCATGCGACGCGCGCCCTCGTACGCGCCTTGGCTCAGGAGCAGGCGTGCGAGTCGGCTGTACAGCTCGTATGAAGCAGGATTGGCCTTGATCGCCAACACCAGATCCTTCGCCACCACTTCGGGCGAATCGAGCGATGCGGAGAGCCCTGCGCGCATCTCGGCACTCACAGGATTCGACGGATCGATCGTGCATGCACGGCCGAGCCAGGACTCGAACGCAGTGGCGTCGCCGAGCCGATTCTGCAGCAACGCAGCATCGAGCGCCAGACGCGAGGCCACGGGTGGCGCCAAGGTGCCCGCGTACGCCGGCGAAAGCGCCAACTCGTACGCCTTCATGCGGGCGTCCACCGTCTGCCTGCTGCCGATGGATGCACCGAGCTTGCGCAAGAGGATCACCTGATCGTTCGGTTGCAGCCGCGCGAGTTGACCAAGTGCTTCGGCGCGAACGGCAGCAGCGGACTCCTGCCCCTGACCGATCAGATCCGCGAGCGCGAGCACATCGCGCCAGGCCTCGATCGAGTCCGGCACGATGCGAGCACCGAGCAGAGTCATGTCGAGCGCGACATCGATCTCCTGTGCAGTCACGCCCGATGTGCGCACGAGCGCGAAGGCATCAAGCGCTAGGCGGCTCGCCAAGCGCCGCGCGGCATCTGCCGCCAGCCCGGACGCCGTTGGATCCACCGGCAGAATGGGCGGTTCGGCCGGCGGCGCGGAATCTCCTTGTGGCCATGCGGCCAAGGTGCGGGGCGCTGCCGCGGCCCAGATGAGCAAGACTGCGGCGGCCATGCGGCATCGCATGGGGGCGAGTCTAATGCGGCCTGCCCTCGACGCCCGCCGTTGAGGTTCGATAAGGCGGGACGAGGCATTGGGAGATGATGTGCACCGATCGCGCGGGCATCGCGCTACCATGTCCGACCTGTGCTGGAACCCACGATGCGAGCGGCTTTCCATTTCCTGACCTGCTTCGTCCTGACCTGCTGCGCTGTTGCTCCTGCGGCCATGGCTGGGGAGTTCGATGAACTGGCAACCGCCAAGACGCTGACCGATGCCGACAAGCAGTCGATCCGATCGGCCGTCAATGCCAAGGTGAAGCTCCTTGGATCAAGTGATGTTGGCCAGGTCACGAAGGCTCGTGAGGATCTCTCGGGCTGGTCGGCCGGAAACGCCACGCCGGTCTTCCGCGGCGAGTTCTCGAAGGCCGCGTGCACCCCCTTGGCTGACTTGGTGCTCCGGGCAGAACCCATCCAAGCCGTCAACGCGATCGAGGTGCTTCGCGTGGTTCAGACGCACGAGGCGCTGCAGCAGTTGTCCAAGCTCGCCAACTCGTCCACTGTGCCCAATGTGGGCGTGAGACTGGCCGCGGCTCGTGCGTTGCTCACGGCGATCGAGGCTGGCACGGACATGAATTCCGCGCAGGCCGATGGTCTCGTCCGCGCGATCAGCGACGCCGCCAAGCGCGAGAGCGAATGGGCGTGCTCGTACAGCCAACTCACGGCGCTGTCGGCGATCGCCAAGCGCAGCGGCATGGACACGAAGGTCGTCTCGGCCGCTCGCGCCGGTCAAGTGGCGGGCCTCGCCGCGATCGCCACCAAGGTCGGCAAGGGCGATCCCAAGGATGCTCAACTTCTCAAGTGCGCCAGCCGTGTACTCGCTGCCATGCGCAAGGATCTGGCCAACGCTCCGACCGCCGAGCGCACGGCACTCGCCGCGTCGCTCCTTCCCGTGGTCGACTCGCTCCGCAAGGCCGGCGGTTCGCCGCCGACCGGCGTCGATGCTGATGTGCGGGCCGCGTTCGCCGACACCGTCAAGGCATCCGACTTGATGGCCGAACTGCTGAAGGCCAGTGGCAGGCCGGCCACCAGACCCGCCGCCAAGCCGACCGCGAAGCCCGCGCCGAAGAAGCCCACGACCTGAACGCTCGCGCCCCACGCTGGGGCTCGTTGATCTGCCCCGGCAAGGCTGTGGCTACGCTCCCCTTCATGCGGCCATGGATGGTCCTTGCAGCGATCGCAGCGCTCGGCGCGTTGTGGCTTAGCCGGACTGATCCCCAACCGCGCGCCGACATCCGCTTCGTGAGTGCCGAAGTGTTCACGCTCGATCCGCAGCGCATGAGTTGGCAGCAGGATCTTCGCGTGGCGCGTGCGCTCTACGAGCCACTGCTCACGCGCGACGCCGTGACGGGGCTGCCCAAGGCCGGTCTCGCGCAGTCGTGGGTGTGCAGCGACGACGGTCGGACCTGGACCTTTTCCCTGCGTCCGAACGCGGCGTGGTCGGATGGTTCTGCCGTTTCTGCGAACGATGTGCGGTATGCATGGATGCGCGCGCTGCTGCCCGACTTGGCGACGGACTTTGCGGGAATCCAGTTGCGCATCGAGGGCGCGGAGGCGTTTCTTCGATGGCGCGCCCAAGCGCTCGCGGCGCACGCTGAGTCACCCGGCGATCCGCACGATCTGTGGTCGCGCACGCGCGACGCATTCGATCGACTGGTTGCCGTGCGATCACCCGACGACCACACGCTCGTGGTCACGCTGGTGCAGCCGGTCCCCTACTGGCTTGATCTCATGACTTTTCCGACGACGAGTCCCGTGCAGGAACGGCAGGCTGAACGCTTCCGCCGCATCGATCCTGCTAGCGGAGCCGTTCGATGGGAGACCGCCTGGACGAAACCAGGTGCGCTCGTGACGAATGGCCCCTACCAACTCGAGGCGTGGCACTACAAGCGCAGCATGCGGATGGTCGCCTCGCCCACCTGGTGGAACCACGCATCGATGCGCAATCGATCGATCGAACTCGTTCCCATCGCCGACCCGGGCACAGCGGTGCTGGCCTTCGGAACGGGATCGGTCGATTGGATCTGCGATGTTGCGGTTGACTGGCGCTCAGACATGGCGGACCAGCGTCGCGCGTGGGATGCACGCGTCGAACCCACCGCTCGGCGCCTTGAAGTCGACGGGCTCGAGGGCGATGACTTGATCGCAGCGCTCCCAGCGCCGGGACCGGGTGAACGACGAGATCTGGTGGTGATTCCTGCCTTCGGCACGGAGTTCTGGCAATTCAATTGCCGACCCACACTGCCGGACGGGAGCGCGAATCCCTTCGCCATCGCAGGCGTTCGGCGTGCATTCGCTCGATGCGTGGATCGTGCGGCGATCGTCGACCGTGTGACCCGGCTGGGCGAGCCGACCACCACCACGCTGGTGCCGCGCGGAGCGATCCCGGGCTACGAGAGTCCCGCTGGATTGAGCATGGACCTTGAGCGCGCGCGCGCCGAACTGTCGGCGGCCGGATGGAGCGATCGCAACGGCGACGGCGTTCCCGAGGACGCGCGCGGCACGCCGTTCCCCAGCGTGACGCTGCTCTATTCAGTGAGCGTGGACCGTTACAAGTTCATCGCACTGGCGCTGCGCGACATGTGGCGCACCGCGCTCGGGGTCGATGTGCAGCTCGTGGGCAAGGACACCAAGTTCTTCAAGGATGACCTCAAGCAAGGCAAGTTCATGATCGCGCGAGGCAATTGGTATGGCGACTACGCCGATCCGCTCACATTCCTCGAACTGCTTGAGACTGGAAATGGCAACAACGATCGCGGCTACTCAAATCCCGCGTACGACGCCTTGTTGCACGAGGCCGCATCAACGCGCGACCCCGCGCAACGCTTGGCGATCCTGTCCCACGCCGAAGCACTGCTGATGGACCACGACCTGCCGGTGCTGCCGCTCTGCCAGTTGACTGCTGTCTACATGGTCGATCCCGCATCGCTCGCGGGCGTGAGCCACCAACCGATGCTCGAGGACGAGTTCTGGCGTATGCACCAACGCACCGAAGCAGAACGCGCGGCCCTGTCGACCCTTGGGCGCGAGGCGGCCCGATGAGCGTCGGATTGATCGTCCTTCGCAGCGAGGCCGTGCGATGAGCATCGGATCGATGATTCTTCGGCGCAGCGTGCAACTTCCGCTGGTGCTCGGCGCGGTTTTTCTGGTGACCTTCTCGCTGATGTGGCTGGTTCCCGGCAATCCGATGGAGAGCGAAGGGCGACGGCCACCGCCGGAGATCGCCGCGCTGTTCGAGCGCTCGTACGCGATGGAGGATCCTGTTTCGTTCGGCATGCAGTACCTCGATCGCGCCAGCGGCGTCGCGTGGCTCGCTGGCCGGCACGATCGCCCCTTCGACCTCGGACCAAGTCTTCGCCATGCCGACTGGACGGTGAACGAGATCATCGCAGCGGGACTTCCCGTGAGCATGGCACTCGGTGCGCTGGCCATGGTGTTCGCACTTGCGATCGGACTCGGCGCTGGCATCGTCGCGGGCTTGCGACCGGGTTCGCTCGGCGATGCAGTCGGCCAGGGCGTGAGCGTGATCGGGATCAGCCTGCCCGGCTTTGTGGTTGGTTCGGTCTTGTCGGCGATCTTCTGCGCGTGGTTGCAGTGGTTCCCCGTCGCAACCTGGGACGGCTGGAGCAGCGCGGTGCTTCCGGCGCTGGCGTTGAGCCTGCCGTTCGCTGCCGCGATCGCGCGGCTCGTCCGGTACGGCATGTTGGAAGACATGCGTTCGGACCATGTGCGCACGGCGATGGCCAAGGGTCGATCACGCACCGGCGCTGCAGTGCATCATGCGTTGAAGAACGCCCTGCTGCCGGTGCTCTCCTACCTCGGCCCCGCGACGGCCGCCGCCATGACCGGCTCCTTCGTGGTGGAGAAGGTCTTCGCCGTACCCGGCATCGGTCGCCACTTTGTCGAGGGCGTGCTCGGCAAGGATGTGACGCTCGTGATGGGCATCGTGCTGTGCTACAGCTCGCTCTTGGTCCTGTTGAATCTCGCGGTGGACCTGCTGTACCGGGTCGTCGATCCTCGCATCGAGGCGGGCTGAGGTACAGTCCTGCTCATGCGATCGATCGCGTTGGTCATGCTTGCGTTGGCGGCCTTGACAGGCTGCACCACTTGGCAGGGCCCGACCGAAATCGCTGTGCCTGCCGGGGAGTATGACCGGTCGGTGCAGACGGCCGTCGAGACCCTGAATCGGCTGGGCTACCAATGCGCGGTGATCGATCGCGAAGCCGGTCTGGTGGACACTGATCCGCTGCGCGCAGGTTCGCTGGTCGAGCCATGGCGCACGGACAATGCCAGCCTGTCGGACGGGGCCGCCAACACCGTGTCGCCTCGTCGCCGTCAGGTGCGGTTGACATGGACGCCCGTGGGTGCTGAGCAAGCGCTCGTTGAACCGACGACGCTGGTTGGTCCAGTGGTCCCCGGTGCCGCTGCGCCACGAAGCAGCGCGGCGTTCGGCACGGGTCCGTTGATCCTGCGTGCAATCGTGTCGCTCGAACAGCAGTACACGCCGGGCGATCGAATGTCGTCATACTCAGCGAATCTCTCGAGCCAATTCACGGAACCTCGTTCCGCGACCGTCGGGCCCGTCGATCGCGGGACCTGGACCCCGGTCGGCCGGGATGAGGCGACCGAGCAGCGGATTCTCGGGCTGATCGAGCGGGCGATCGGGCCGACAGGCGCGCGCGTCGACAAAAAACCGTGAGTTCGGTCTCGGCCAGCATTGACATTGCCGACCTGAGGGGAAGACTTCCCCCATGCGTGCAGGGGACTGCGCGCGCAACCAGTTGTCCCATACCCCACGATCCATGATGCGCCAATCTTCCCTCTCCGTTGCTCTCGGCACCGCCCTTGCAGCCGTCCTCGTCCCCGTCGCCATGGGATTCCAAGGCGGCCAAACGCAGATTCCCACGACGAGCGCCGACTTCTTCTTCAAGGGGACGCAACCAGATCCAACGGGCACCACGATCCACTCGATCTACCCGGCGGTGAATTGCCAGTACTGCCACGCTGAATACAACGCGGCCACGGCTCCGTTCGATTCGTGGATCGGCAGCATGATGGCGCAGTCAGCTCGCGATCCGGTCTGGCAAGCCGCTGTCACGATTGCCAACCAAGATGCCGCAAACTCGGGGGAGTTCTGCATCCGCTGCCACTCGCCGCAGTCGTTCTTGAGCGGCACATCCGCCGGCGGTGAAGTCGGCGATTTGACCGTCGACGACCTCGATGGGATCAACTGCAACTTCTGCCACCGCCTGGTCGACCCGCAGCTCTCGACGACCGACGACGCGCAGGGCTACCCCAGCAACGCTGACCTGACTCCCGATCCAGAGATCCTGGCGCAACTCGTGGCCGCTGGCACGCACCCGGTTGGAGCGGGAACCTCGAGCCAGTTCGTGATCTCTCCTTCTGACGTGCGCCGTGGTCCGTATGCCAATGTGCCGCAGAACTTCCACGGCAACGCAGAGTTGGTCTTCTCGCCGCTGCACAACAAGGGCGAAGCGTGCGCGAGTTGCCACGACGTGAGCAACCCGATCGTCAACAAGCAGGGCAGCTCCTATGTGCCCAACGCGCTCGGCGCGGCACACCCGACCGGCAATCCGGCGGACATGTTCCCCGAGCACCGGACCTACAGCGAATGGAAGATGAGCCAGTTCGCTTC
>VGXL01000105.1 GCA_016873315.1 Phycisphaerae bacterium
CACGGCACGGCGTTCGACATTGCCGGCAAGGGCCAGGCCGATCATCGCAGCATGCGCGCCGCGATCGGCTTGGCGATCCGACTCGCCTCGGCGCCGCGTGTGCCCGCGGGCCCGCCGGTGTCGTGAGCTCGAGTGAGATCGCGCCGTTCAACGCGCCGTCGGTTTCGCGCGGCGGGTCGCCTGTGCGCGCGCCACGGCTTCGCGCGGGTGGAACTGCCAGATCACTTCGCGCAGGCGCTCGCGATCGACATGCGTGTAGATCTGCGTGGTGGCGATGTTCGCGTGACCGAGGAACTCTTGCACGACGCGCAGGTTCGCGCCGCCGACGACCAAGTGCGTGGCAAAGGAGTGGCGCAGCGTGTGAGGATGCACATCCTGTAAGCCGGCCATCGCGGCGTACTTCTTGACGAGTTGCCACACAGCCACGCGTTCGAGCGGCCGGCCGCTGAAGGAGAGCAGCAGACGATGCTGATCGCGGCCATCGGGGAACCGCGCGAGTTCCGGTCGCAAGTCACGCAGATAGCGCTGCGTCCATTGGATCGCCGGCAGCCCAACGGGCACCACGCGCTGCTTGCTCCCCTTGCCCAGCACCACGAGTGATCCAAGCGTCTCGTTGAAGTCGTTGATCTTCAGCGCGCCGACCTCGCTTGCGCGCAAGCCACCCGCGTACATCAACTCGAGCATGCAGCGGTCGCGCAACCAGAGCGTGCCGCAGGTTTCCGGATTGGGTGCTTCGACGAGCTTGCGCATCTGACCGATGCTGAGTGTGCCGGGCACGCGCTTCCACTTTGTTGGACGGTCGATGAGCCGCGCTGGATCCTTCGCGATCTTGCGCTCGGCGTGCATCCAACGGAAGTACACGCGCAAGGCCGCAAGATGACGCGCGATGCTCGTCGGCTCCAACTCGCGCTCGCGCGAAAGCTCTTGGATGTGCGCGGTGACATGCGCCATCGTCACCGCTCCTGGATCGGCGATTCCCTTTGAGGTAAGGAACTGCCACAGGTCGCGCAGATCGCGCGAGTAGGCCTCGATGGTGGCCTTGGCTAGGCCCGCTTCGATGCGACAAAACGCCAAGAACTCACGCACGCCGGGGCCTTGCGGCGGTGGCGCATCGGCGCGTTGCGTCTGCGGCGCTGCAGTCTCTCGCGGTCGCGCCGCAGCAGCTCCGCGAGCGCGTGGTTCGCGAGCACCGCGCGGTGGCGACGCTGGTTCAGGCTTGCTTGGTCGCGCGGCCTTGCGCATGGGGTTCCATCAGTCCGGGCATCTTGCCCGGTGGGAGAATGCGCGCGGCGGCCTCGGGTCCGATCCGCGCGCGCAGCGATGCCTCAAGGTTGATGCGGTGATAGATCGCGCAGCCGTGAAAGCCGCCGTGGCAGATGCCGAAGGCATCCTCGAGTGACGCAAGACTGAAGCGCGACGCGCAACGCGAGTCGCTCGCGTCAAGGTGCGGGCACTGATGGCTTGGTCGGGCTTCCACGCCCTGACCTTATCGGCGAACGCCGCCCAGATCGAGAGTTCGCGGCCAGAAGCCCAAGCCGGCGGCCTCTTTCGCCTTCAGAAGGGTGGCTTCGGCGGTGCGATTCGCCCGCGCGCAGCCATCGCGAAGGATGTCCAGGATCAAATCGTCGCGGCCCTCGTACTGAGCCCGGCGCTCGCGCATGGGCGTGAGCATGGTGTTGATCGCCTCGGCGACTTCGGCCTTGATGTGGCCGTCACCGATGTTGTCGCCGCGCGAGTACCGATCGCGCAGCTCGGCCACACGGGCTTCGTCGGTGATGAAGGCATCGACATACTGGAAGAGCGCATTGCCCGTGTCGCCGGGTTCGGTCGGACTCTGCCGCCCCGTGAAGATGCGATTGACCTTCTTCTGCACTTCCTTGGGCGAGTCGCTGATGAAGATCGCGTTGCCAAGGCTCTTGCTCATCTTGTTCACGCCATCGGTGCCGACGAGTCGGCCGACCTTGCCGACATCGGCGCGCGGCACGGGGAACACACCGCCAAGCGCGACATGCTCATCGTCCTTCGCGTGCTCGTCGACCTTGCAGTACATCTGGTTGAAACGGCGCGCGACCTCGCGCGTGAGTTCCAGGTGCGGCACCTGATCCTCGCCCACGGGCACGCCGACGGGACGGAACGCAAGAATGTCCGCGGTCTGGCCCACTGCGTAGAGCGGGAAACCGAAGCTGTATGTCTCACCGAGTCCCTTGAGCTCGATCTCGGTCTTCAGCGTCGGATTGCGCATGACGCGGTTGAACGGCAGGAGCATCGCGAAGAGGAAGCAGAGCTCGGCGATCGCGGGGACTTCGCTTTGCAGGAAGATCGTGGCCTTCGCCGGATCGATGCCCATGGCGAGGTAGTCGCGCACGATCTCGATCGAGTCGCGCCGGATCTCCTGCGGCTTGTCCGAACGCGTGGTGAACGCGTGCATGTTGGCCAAGATGAAGTAGCAGTCGTGGGAGTCCTGCAGTTCCACGCGGCGCTTCACGCTGCCGACCCAGTGGCCCAGGTGCAGGCTGCCCGTCGGCGTGTCACCAGTCAGGATCCGTGGCTTGTTGCTCATGGGGCAAGGAGTGTAGCCACGGCTTTCATGCGAACGCCGATGCGATGACCAGGTTCGCCAAGTTGAACGCCACATGCGCGGCAATGGGCGCGGCGAGTGATCCGGTCCGCTCGGCGACCCAACCGAAGCAGCACGAGAGCACCGCGAGCGACGTCAACGATGCCGCGCGCGCCTCTGCCGGAACGCTGCCGACATGCATGAGCGTGAACACCACTGACGCGAGCAGCACGGCTGCCCACGGTCCAAGTCCTGCGCGCCGCAGCGCCTGCTGCACGAACCCGCGGTAGATGCACTCTTCAAGAATCGGCGCGAGAACGATCGCGCTCAGACCCATGAGCCACCACCACACATCGCGCGCGCCGTGCACCATGTGCTCAAGCGTGGTGTGCCCGATCGCCGGCGGCTCGATCCCGGTCGACATGAGTTGAACCTGGCCGGCGACCCACCCCGCCGAGGCGATGGCCGGCCACCACGCCACGAGCATCGCCACGCCAAAGGCGATCGACCGAGCAGGTGAGTTCGTCGCGCGCGGCGCGAGTTGAATCCTGCGCAACCAGATGATGAGCCCGACGGCAGTGAGCATCCCTGCGCCCATTGATGACGCGGTCACGATCGCCATCTGTCGCACCGAAAGCGCTGCAGGATCGATGGTCCCGTCGAGTCCGAGCGCGCGAGCGGCCGCGAGCGTGGCGACGCCGCCGGCGAGCCACGTTGCCACGCACATCAGCATCAGGTGCATGGGCGAGGTCAGCCAACCCAGACCAGGTCGACCCTCAAGCACGAGCCATCGGCGTCGATGGGCGATCACCGCCAGCACAACCGCGATGAACAGCGTGAGCAGTGGGACGAACGGAACACCTTCGGTGGCGCCGTCTGCGGTTGCGGGCACAGCAGCTTCATCGGCCGCACTTGCCCACTCGCCCATCGCGGCTACGCTCACGAACCACGCCATGGACAACGCCCTCGACAGGATCGTCTCGCGCAAGCGGCTCGAGATTGCCGCCAAGAAGCGCACCGCACCGGTCGAGGGGCTGAAAGAGCGCATCGCCGAGCTCGGTCGTCCTCGCAACTTCTTCCAGGCGGTCGTCGACCACGGGAGCACGAAGGGCACGCGCGTCATCGCCGAAGTCAAGCAGCGCAGTCCCAGCGGCGGACTCATCAGGCCTGACTTCGATCCGGTGGACATTGCTCGACGGTATCACGCCAATGGCGCAGCGGCGATCAGCTGCCTGACCGACGAGGCGGACTTTGGCGGCAAGCTCGAGTTCATCCACGCGATCCGCGATGCGGTGCCCCTGCCGGTGCTGCGCAAGGACTTCATCATCGAGAGCTACCAGGTGTGGGAGGCGCGCGCGTACGGCGCGGACGCGATTCTGCTCATCGCCGAATGCCTGAGCGATTCGCAGCTGATTGACTACAAGATTCTGGCGATCGAGCTCGGCATGAGCGTGCTCGTGGAAGTGCACGACACCGAGAACTTCTACCGCGTCCAACCGCACCTTTCGTTCCCGCATTCGGGCTACGCGCTCCTTGGCGTGAACAATCGTGATCTGCGAACGATGACCACGGACCTCAGTCACTCGTTCCGCATGGCCGAGCTCGTCGATGACACGCATGTCATGGTGAGCGAGAGCGGCATCAAGACGCTGGATGACCTGAAGCGGCTGCGTAGTCACGGCATCCACATCGTGCTCGTGGGCGAGCATCTCCTGCGCCAGCCCGACCCCGGCGTGGCCCTTGCCCAGCTGCTCGGTCGCGAACCCCGCGAGCCCGCGAAACGCTGAGACTCACCCAATCATCGTGCGGGTGAGTCGGCCGGCCGTGATGAGGTGCTCGACGATTTGAATCGCGTTGAGCGCAGCGCCCTTGCGGATCTGATCGCCGGCAACGAAGAGATCGATGCCCCTTCGATCGGGCTGACTCCAATCCTGTCGAATGCGACCCACGAGCACATCGTCCTTGCCCGCGGCATCGATCGGCTCGGGGAAGCGATTCGCGCAGCGGTCATCCACAATCTGCACGCCCGGCGCGACCGCGAGCAGTTCACGCACGCGCGACTCGGGCATGTCACCGGCGAATGAAAGGTTGATCGCCTCGCAGTGCGCGCGCAGCACCGGAACACGCACGCATGTCGCGGTCACGCGCACGCCGGGATCGCCCCAAATCTTGCGCGTTTCCTGCAGGAGCTTGCGCTCCTCCTCGTTGTAGCCATCGGGTCCGACTGCGCTGTTGTGGCTGAACACGTTGAACAGGTACTGACGGCCGAAGATGTCTGTCGTGTACTCGCGGCCATCGGCGAACTCGCGCGCTTGGCCCTCGAGCTCTCGCATCGCCGCCGCGCCGGCACCGCTCGCTGCCTGATAGGTGCTCACCACCATGCGCTCGATCCGCACGGCGCGATGCAGCGGCGTGACCGCCACAAGCGCGATGATCGTGCTGCAGTTGGGATTCGCGATGACGCACGGCGCGCTCAGCGCATCGAGCTCGTGCGCGTTGACTTCAGGCACCACCAGCGGCACGCCATCATCCATGCGGAAGGCGCTTGAGTTGTCGACGACCCACGCTCCCGCTCGCACCGCCGCCGGCGCGAGTGCCTTGCTCACGCCCTTGCCAGCACTGAAGAGTGCAACATCCACACCATCGAAGGCTTCGGGTGTCGCTTCACGCACCGTGCACTCGCGGGATCCACATCGCATGGTGCTTCCCGCGCTGCGTGCGCTCGCCAGCAGTCGAAGCTCGCTGTACCGCAGTCCGCGGCGCTCAATGAGCTCCAAGAACTCGACGCCCACCGCTCCGGTGGCGCCGACCATCGCGATCACAGGGTCACGAGACATGAGGAGGTTCTACCACGCCTTCGGCTGACCTCAGCCGAGCAGGCCGCGATCCGTGGCGGTCCAAGTTGCCCCCTTCGCCCCCTCGTGTCCAAAGATGCGCGGACAAGTCGTGACGTCCTCCTCCCAACTCCACGGCATCACTTCTTCCCAAGGCCGATCGAAACCTCGTAGACCGGGAGCGTCGACTCCATCACCTTTCGCCACTCAAGGTGGATGTCGGTGTCCTTGTACCCCGATGGAGCCTTGACCCGTACATAGAGCGGAACGCGGCGGGCCAGCGTGATCGGATCGGTCACGCCACTGGACGGCGTCGTCACGCTGAAGGCATCGGCATCCGGCGGCAACCCGTCGCTCGATTGGCCCGCGCTCACCACGGCGCCGCACAGTGGCAGGTTGGTGCGGCGATCCACGACGCGGAAGCGCACTTGACGCGACTCGCGGGTGTGCACGACGACCTCAAGGTCCTTCGCCGCGCGCAGTTCGATCGACGCACCGACACGATCAGGTGCACGCACCACCACGCGATTCATGAAGCCAGAGATGAACTCGACCTCTGCCGCACCATCAGCTCCGGTCGTGGCCACTTGGACCGGCAGACGCCCGCGAGACTGTTCCGCCCCCTGCTCCTTCAGGTAGATGAAGGTGCTCAAGTACACCGACGCACCCTCGACGGGCTCGCCGCCCTCGGTGAGCACACGAACCTGGATCGGCGTGTGCGTCACAGGCACGAGCGGAAAGTCGATCGGCACATCGCCCCTGACCTGGTCGAAGTCGAGCGTGGTCTCGCCTTCGCCGCGGATCTCGTGCCGCACGCCTGAGTACGGCATCACGATCACCTGACGCGGCTCGAAGCCGGGCTTGAAGACGGTCAGGCTCGTGCGACGCGAGAACAGCGTGAAGTCCGTCAGTCCCTCCGCATCCGACACGAACGGCTTGTCGTCGCTCGCGAAGATCTTGAACCAACCGAGCGTGTTCCGATAGACATCGACGCCCTCTACCGGTCTGCCGTCGGGCTGAAGTGCACGGAGTTGGATCGGTTGGATAACACAACCGGAACACAGGATCGCGAGCGTCGTAGCGATGATGAGGCGCGCGCGCATGGGGTGGCCCGACGCGGAGGCCTCGCTATACTGGCGCTCCGTCACTGGGGATTGGTGTAACGGTAGCACAACTGACTCTGACTCAGTTTGTCCTAGTTCGAATCTAGGATCCCCAGCTTCAATCGATCACGGCGCCTCCCCCTGCGGGAGGCGCCTGTCGTTGGTGGAGTGCGCGTCAGCGCATCACAGCGTCCACGCCGAAAGTATGAGTCCCAGATCCAACCCATCGACCACGCCGTCACCGTTGAG
>VGXL01000106.1 GCA_016873315.1 Phycisphaerae bacterium
AGCGCGCCCATGCAACGCGGTTGGTTGGCGCGGTACCACTCGATCGCCCATCGCATCGCGCGCGCTTGCAAGAGCTGGCCCTGCCAGACCCACGCTCCGAAGTCGGAGGTCGGCGAGAACCACTGCGGCAGGAGCTTGCCGTACTGCTCCTCGTCACCGCCCCACGCGCGTTGGCGCGACGCAATCGCGGGATGCCCGATTCGCAGAGCTTCGTCGCCGACAGCGCCGCGCCACGTGCAAACCGCGGGCTGACTCTGCTGACCGAACTCGCTGCAGAATCTGGGCACTTGCTCGCGGTACGCATCAAGCTTGAGATCCCATGTGTGCCGATCGCCCCGATCGGGATCGTTGGGATGCACATCGAGCGAACCCGACCATGGACTCTCGGCCCAGTACGGACGCGTTGGATCCAACTCGGCGCAGATCGCGGGGAGCCACTCGAGCCAGATGCGGCGGCCCCAACTCTGATCGGGCTTGAGTCGCTCACGGAATCCCCACGAGAACCACGCGAGGATGTCCTCATTGCCGCCACACCAAAGCACGATGCTCGGATGCGCGCTCAAGCGAGCGACCTGATGCCGAGCCTCGGCCTTGATCGCATCCTCGTACGGCTGTTCTTCGGGATAGGTCGCGCACGCGAACATGAAGTCCTGCCAAACCATGAGGCCGAGCTCGTCGCACGCCTCGTACCACCATTGCGGCTCGTACTGTCCGCCGCCCCACACGCGCAGCATGTTCAAGTTCGCATCGCACGCCTGCTCGAGCAGCGCGCGAACGCGCGAACGATCATGTGCCATCGGGAACGGCGACTCTGGAATCCAGTTCGCGCCACGACAGAAGACAGGCCGACCGTTCACGCGCAGCGTGAAGGGTGAGCCTGCATCGTCAGGACCCGCCGTCGTGTCCAGCGCGACTGCTCGCAAGCCGATCCGGCGTGACCACGAGTCCATCGCGCGCCCGCCATGTCGAAGTCGAACGGCCAGCGCGTGCAATCGCTGCGATCCCATGCCGCGCGGCCACCACAGGGGCGGACGATCAACGGTGATCGTGATCGATGGCGTCGATGACCGCACGCGAATCTTCTCGTGCATCAGGCGCCCGTCGTCGAGCGAGAGCTCGACCTCGAGTTCCAACCCATCAGGCGCGATGCCTTCTCGCGAGAACTCAAGATCGACCATCACCTCGATGGTCGCCCGCTCCGACGAACACTGCGTCACAAGCGGTCGCACGTGATTAAGGCGCGCGACGCTCCAACCGTGGAGCCAGCATCGACCGATGCCGCATGAAGGGAGCTTGGGTCCCCAGTCCCAGCCGAAACTGCACGCGCTCTTGCGCAGAAAGGGATAGGGCGTCCAGTCACCGTTGACCGGCCGCTCGCCGAGCGCGCGCGCGCGTGTCAAGACCGTGCTCACCGGCCCGTCCAGATCAACGCCGATCGAATTGCCCAGCGTGCGCACGATCCCCCGCACATCGAAACGCCATGGCCTGAACTGGTTCTCGACATGGCCCAAGCAGCGGCCGTTCAACCAGACTGCGCCGCAGGTGTCGATCGACTCAAAGACCAGATCGATGCGTTCGTGGCTTCGCGTGCGCTCGTCAAGATCGACCAATCGGTGAAAGCCCCACGACGCATGGCCGACCCACGCCTGCGCAGCTTCGCCCTCGCCTTGATCAGGATCCGCAAGGACACCAGCCTTCAGCAGAGCATCATGCACGCACCCAGGGACGGTGGCAGCGAAATGCGTGCCGACGATGCCGTCTGGCATGATTGAGTCGTTGGCAACTGGCGCCGGCCCCTCCGGTGACGCGTCATGTCGCGTCGCTGGCGCGAGCGCGCGAACGGTCCAACCTTCACCTGCGATCGACTGAATCATGTCGTGCGCACGCTAGCACGCGCGTGCCTTCACACGCGCGCTCAGTGAACCTGCCCGTCGTCGTGCTCGTCGGGTCGGTACGACCGCAGATCGCGACGCAGCCGCGCGTAGTCGCGCAAGCCGCCGATCGTGAACCACACCATGACGATCGTGCTTGCGGCAAGGATGAACCAGGTCCAGACGCCCCAGTACCACGCCCACTGCGCATCGCTCACCGGTTCGCCTTGGGCCTTGCGCCAAAGCAGCCACGGTGTCCCAACACAGAAGAGCACCGTGAAGGCCAGCGGCCAGACGAGTGTGAGCACCGCGACGAAACGATCCCACCCCTTGTACTGACGGTCGAAGCCGAGCTTCTCAAGGAAGGTGGTCGGCGCTGCATCCGCGTCGGCGTCGCCTTCGATGCGCCACCGCCCGCGGTGCAGCATGCGATCCAGATCGAACCAGCCATCCGCAGCGAGCGAGCCATCGGGCGAATGGCGAGGCATGGCGCGGCCGATCAGACTGCCGAGCACATACCCCGCGCACGCGACCATCATCGCCGCGAAGCTGAGCTCCATGCCGGTGAAGTGCGTTCGAAGCCAAGTCGCCACGGCCGCCCAACCAGCGAGCAAAACGCCTGCGTCACCTGTTCCCCATCGAGTCAGCGTTTCATCGAGCGTGTTGAGCGCGACGACGCCCACCAAGCACACCATCATGCCCGAGACCATCGCGCTCCACGCGCCGACCGCGTTGCCCCAGCGCGTGTACAGACCGCCAACGATCACCGCGCCACCGCCAGCCACGAAGATGCTCCCCGTGAGCGCGCCGTACATCGCCACGTACTCCTTCGGCTGCCAGTGCCAACTGAAGATGAACGCGAAGGTGGCCACGGCGAGCACGGCGCACTTCAGGAGAAGCAACTGCCCGCGCGGCGACATGGGCCTGCGCCGGAACGGCAGCACGATGTCCTGCACCGCGATGCTCGCCCACGAGTGCATGTAGGCGCTGTCCGTGCTGATCGCCGCACCGAGCATCGCGGCCACCACCAGGCCGAGCAGACCAGTGGGCAGCATGACGCCAAGCGCCAGGGGCACACGCATCTCGGCCTGCAACGCCTGCGTCGGCTGCGCTGCGATCTGCGCTTGAAGCGGCGCGGCGGCCTCGGCCCAATCGGGATGCGTCAAGAACGCGCGCACCGCCAAGGGAATGAGCACGGTCACCAGCATGAGCGTGCGGTAGCGCCATCCATTGAGCAGCTGTCCCATGCGCGCTTCGTGCGCATCGCGTGCGGCACTGTTGTAGCCCTGGTCCCCCTGCCACGCGCGACACGCATAGAACAGCGTGAACGCACTGATGAGCCAGTAGACGACGTTGAAGTTCGCTTCGTCCTCGAGCCCGAGCGGATTCACCATGCTCTTGCCCGCAGGCAGCATGGCCATCGTCTCTTCGAGCTTGAGCCAGGGGAACTTGAGCAGCACCCAGTAGCACACCGTGACGAAGGTGCAGAAGCAGAACACGCCTTGGAAGAAATCGGTCACGAGCACCGCGAGCATGCCGCCGGCAAAGACCATGAAGACCGCGAAGGCCAGCAGTGCGGCCATCACTGCGGGGAAGGTGTCGACCGCCATGCCAGCGACCGTGAACTCGTCCGGCAGGCCCAGCATGGCGATGAAGAATCGCGCCGTGACGCCGGGGAAAATCGCGTAGTTGAGGATGCCGCTCACGAACGCGACCACCCCGCTGAAGACGCGGAAACGCTTGGAATAGCGCATCTCAAAGAACTGCGCGAGCGTCATCGCGCGGGTCTCACGGAACCGATAGATGACCCAGCCCGTGATCGCCAGCACGATCAGTGATGGCCCCTCCAGATAGCCCCACCAATACTGCGTGAAGCCCACGTCGTACCCGAGTTGGAAGTACCAGACCAGCGTGATCACGCCGACCTGTGCCATGTTGTAGGAGACGGTGAGCAGGTAACGCCCCGCGAGTCGGTTCGCGCTCAGGAACCCGCTGACGCTGCGCGCATGTTCACGCATGCTCCAGGCCGAGAGGGCCAGCGCTGCGACGAACCCGATGACGATGAGCCAGTCAACCGTCGCGAGCGTCATGCGGCCATGCTAACGACGCCCCGCGCAGCGGATCCGAGCGCACGCTTCGCGCCGCGGATCCAAGGAACGCACCACGCTGCCGAGCCGAGTTAACGCCTCGCGCGGCGGATCCGAATCGATGCGATCTCAAACGCTCGCATGCCCAGCCACCAGCCGTCGCGATCCGCGCACGGAGTCAGCCGCGCCTTGGCGATCGGCGCCTCGAAGAGATCGCACGGCACGACATCGCGATGCTCCATCGACGGCGAGACCAAGACCTGACGCGGCGCACCCGAGTGATCCACGAGCCGCACCACAACATCACCACTGCCATCCGCCGCGGGCTTCATCGCACTCACTTCGAGCAAGCCATCACCGAACGCCATGATCCCCACCGGGTGCATCCCGGCCGACGCAGCACCCGCTCGCCCCGTGGCGACCGTGATCGACGGATTGTTGAACCACTCGGCTTCGATGGAGACCGAGGACGGATCAGGTCCGACCGGCAGGATCGCGTACTCGAACTCATGGACTCCACGATCGCAGGTTGGATCAGGGAAGTTGGGGCTCTTCACGAGCGTCAGGCCCATCGCGCCGAGCTTGCCGCTCTTGCCGAAGATGCCATCGTCAAGAACAGCCACGCCGCCTTGCCCATCGTGAATGAGCATCCAGTCGTGACCGGGGACTTCGAACTGCGCGGCCTGCCAGCTCGTGTTGTCGTGCGCGTCGCGGTCGATCCAACCGAACTGCGTGCCGAATCGCACGCTGCGGCTTCGCAGCGCGGTCGGGAAGAGTGCACGCAACACTGTGCGCTCCTCGCGCCAGTCGAGATGCGTTGCGATGCGCAGGAACGACTCGCCAGGTCGCATGCTGCAGGTCTGCACGATGCGACTGGCGCGTCCAAGGGCACGCTCGATGCGGAGCATCGGCACGCCACCGCGCACCATCGGCGTGATCGTCGGTCGGCTGGTGATCGCGATCGGCTTCTCAGCATGCTCACGGTCCGTGTCCCACGCTTCCCAACGGCGCGGACGGTCCTCGTACAGGGCGAGCTCGTTCAGTCCGTGGCCATCGCGAGCGACGCAGGACACACCATCGCGCTCGACCCAACGCACGCGACCCTGAGCATCAAACTCGGCGACATCGTGCCCGAGCGTGAGCGTCGTGCGCGTGGCGGTCGCGCGATCGCGCTTCGCTCGCCGCACCGTCGAGACGCCGCACTCGGGAATCTCTTGGATGCGTGCCTCGCCGTGCGCCGATTCGCCAGAGGGATCCAGCTCAATCGCCGTGCTCGCCGGGTTGAAGACGACTTCGCCCGAGGCGGGCACGCGTTCGCGGACGCGGGACAGTCCAGCGTCGCGCAGCGCGTTGAGTCGCTTGAGCGCAGCACCCATGGCCACGCGCGCATCGTCGTACACGGCCTTGATGCTTGAGCCCGGCAGGATGTCGTGGAATTGGTGGAGCAGCACCGTCTTCCAGAGTCGGTCGAGTTCAGCGAGCAGCGCGCGTTCGTCCGTCCGCGACATCGGCGCGATCACCGCGAGCATTTCGACCTGCCGAAGCAAGCGCTCCGCGCGCCGGTTGGCCTGCTTGATCCAGCGCTGACTCGTGTAGGTGCCCCGATGCGCTTCGAGGTACAGCTCGCCATCCCACACAGGCAGCGGCTCGCCCCAGCGCTCACTCGCACGAGCCTGACGATGCAGCTCGCCGCAGAGATCCCCCGCCTTCATCGGCTCGCATGTGGGCAACCCCTGCGACCGCCGCGCGTTCGCCGCACGCTCGATCTGCGAAGGATCCGGTCCACCCCCACCATCGCCCCAACCGTATGGCTGCAGGTACGCGCGCACCCGTCCCTGATCCTGCCGCTCGATGTTGCGCGCAGCCGCAACGAGATCGTTGGGCAGGAACTCACTGTTGTAGTTGTGCCCCGGCGTGAAGTGACTGAGCACATCAGTCCCATCGAGACCACGCCATCGGAAGGTCACATGCGGGAAGCGGTTGGTACCGCTCCAGATCATCTTGTTGGTGATGAACGTGTCCAATCCGGCGAGCGTGATGATCTGCGGCAAGCACGCGGGAAAGCCAAAGGTGTCGGGCAGGTACAGGAATCGCTGAGGTGCCGACGCTCCGAACTGTTCACGCCACCAACCGGTGCCGTGCACGATCTGGCGGATGAAACTCTCGCCGCTCGGGCATGTTCCGTCAGGCTCGATCCACATGGCGCCGTTGGGTTCCCAACGGCCGGCCTTCACCGCCTTGCGAATCCCCTCGAACAGCGCGGGACTCTCTTCCTGCACCATCTGGTACTGCGCGGCCTGACTGCACAGGAAGTTGAAGCCCGGAAATCGTTCGATCGAACGGAGCGCGGTCGCGAAACTGCGCACGCACTTTCGGCGGGTCTCATCAATCCGCCACAGCCACGCTGTGTCGATGTGCGCGTGACCGATCGGAACGCAGGTCGTACCGCTGATCGCGTCCGAATGGCCACGAAGCAGCGCGTCGAGCGCATCCGCGTGCGCAAGCACAGCCGAGCGTGTCATTGCCCCAGCGGGAAGCGCGCGCACGATGGCGCCCAGACCACGGCGCAGGTCGTTCGTGCGCGGGTCCTCTGCGCTGCCATGCCACAGGCAACGGCGCAGGAGATCGAAGCGTTCGACGAACTGCCAGATCGGTTCGTCGAGGACCACGAGCTCCGCGCACTCGAGTCGGCCGGGCTTGCGTTCGCTCCATCGCGCGCGGACTTCGGGCTGGTCCCACCAAAATGTCGTAGCGCCCAGCGGCAAATTGCATGCGGCCTC
>VGXL01000107.1 GCA_016873315.1 Phycisphaerae bacterium
CCGTTCCGATCGGGGAGCTTTCGACGCCGTCGCGGAATCGCGGCGGCGTTTTGGTTGACGCCTCGGCCCCGCACGGGGTGCCTCCGGCCATCGGCGGGCTGGGCGGCGCAAAGCCCCGTCCTGGTGGGGTTTACGGTCTCCGCGGCGCCTCGGGCCCCCGTCCGTGGCGCTCTCGGTCTTGAAGCCGAATCTCGGGGTCCGACGGCAACCCCCACGGTTGCTCTCGCCCCACCGGCGGCAACCCTCTCAAACTCTCGCGCTCTCTGGTTGACGCCCCCCGCGAGGTAAACAGGAGGGGTGCTCTCGGGGGCCTTTCTCCGGGTCTGCTGGCTCCCTCCGGTTGACGTCGGTTTCCGACGCGATCGGGTACGATTCGTATTCCGATCCCGGAGAACCTCCAATGACCGTCGCAGCCGCAGCCATCGACTCTTCCGTGGAGCATGCCGTTCAGGCAGCGTTCAAGCGTGCCGAGGACATCGACTTCTCACCCATCAAGCGCAAGCTCATGGACGAACGGCACGGGTCGGGATGGAGTCGGCAAAAGGCGGACGACGCGGAGTACCTGTACCGGTGCTTCCTTGCCCTTCAGGTTGCTTACGACCAGACCGTCAATCGCATTGTCCCACCGACGATCGTCGACGAGTTTTGGCATCAGCACATTCTCGACACCCGAAAGTACGCGGCGGACTGTGAAGTGCTTTTCGGAAAGTACCTTCACCACTTCCCGTACTTCGGCATGCGAGGACCTGAGGACGAACGGGCACTGAATGACGCGGCCGAGTGGACCCTGGCGCAGTTTTCTCACCACTTCGGATCTGCTGCTTCACACCTGCTTGAAGCCAGCTCATGCTCGTCGTGCGGCCGATGTGCGTCATGTCGATCTTCGTGAATGCCGTGGAGGTGAGGAATGGCCCGGTGGACACCTCCTGGAATTCGATTGGACTATGTGAAGCGTGAGCTTCTCGCAAACGGGTTCGGTGCCGATCCGGGCAGCCTATTGGACCGAGTTGCACTTGAGTTGTCCTATGCGCTGTTCGCTCCTGTCCACGAACAACACCAGCCGTGCTACGGAGCGATTGTGACCGACCAGTGGTCGCACCACGCGAACTGCATTCCCGATTACCTCTCGCACGGGTCAATCGACGGAGGCGCGTACGAGCGACTGCTAGCTGATGGAACGAACGGGTTTCTGGTCTGCGAGCGAGTTGCGGAACCGAAAGCAATCTGGATGCCGCATTCGGCTCTCCTGGGTGAGGCAGCGTTGTTCTCGCTTCGAGACGAAATTCTCTTTGGGCAAGCGGGACGCTCCCCGCATTCCCATCCGGCAGGTACAGACCTTGTACTCGTCCAGCGTCTCGCAGATGGTTCAGTTACCGTGCTTCATTGGGATGGAGTCACGAGCGTCAGGAACGGTCAATGGTCCCACCGCCACTATCAGTACCGGTACAAGGTGGAGGAGACTCTGGAAAGTCGGGTGGGGCACCTGAGCGACGACATGAAACAGACAATCCGGTCGTTGCTTCGGATCTGTCTGCATGTTCTGAGCCCTGCGGGTTGCGGCGCGACGATTGTGGCAGCGCTCGATGGTGATCAGGAGTTGGCTGGGTGCTTGAACTGTGCGAATGCACTGCCAGCCCTCTCGGGCCTGACGGTCAGGAATAAGCGGCATCACCGCACATTGGCGCATCTACTTGATCAGATCGATGGAGCCGCCGTCGTTGCGGAGGCTGGCGACCTCAAGTGTGTCGGTGCATGGCTGAAACCCAAGGACCGTCGAGACTCGGTGTCCCTCGGGGGTTCGCGGCAGCTAACGGCTCAGTCCACCTCGGCGAGCGTGGCGAGCCCGATTCTCACAGTCTCGGCCGACGGTCCGGTGCGGGTGTTCCACCGTGGTGAGCTGATCGCTGATTTTTCCAAGCCGCCGCCGTAATCTCGCACGCCGACACCGCACGCAGGGCTATCGGCTTCATAGACTACTGACGAAATGGAACAGGTCAGCCCACAGGATGAGCAACGCGTTTTTGAAGCCGACGTCCGCCGTGTCGCGGAGAGTCTCTGGCCTTCGGCATATGGCGGTTCCGGCTTGGTTGATGGACGAGAACGTGACGGCGTGTACGAGTCCGATGACGCCGTTCACCTGATCGAAGTGACCGTCTCCAAGAAACTGGAAAAAGCAAAGCAGGACTTGTCGAAGCTCGTCGAGCTCCACCGCAAGCGAAAGTTGACGACGCGGGACAAAATCGTCAAGGCATGGTGGGTCGTCCGAGACGGCCTATCACCCGAGCAGCGCAGGGAGTATGACGCGACACTTCGTCGGCATTCACTGACTCCCGCTGATCTTGCAGCTGTGTCTTTCGAGGAGTTCCGACGCAAGCTGATCGACGTGAATGAGTACCTCGGGCTACGTGAGAAGGCGCCGTTCGGCAGCATCGCCGATCCACTCACCGGTGACACCAGTGATACTACCGAGTACATCTCGCTTGACATGGTTGACCGAGACTCGGGCGCCGTCGTCAGCGTGAAGGAGCTTTGCCGTCGACTCCTCGAAGGCGGCGAGCAGGACCGCTTCTTTGTACTCCTGGGGGACTTCGGCGCCGGCAAGAGCATGACCCTTCGTGAGGCTTTCCGCCAGCTGTCGGGACAGGCTCGCATGGGGGCGACGACGCGGTTTCCAATGGTTCTGAACCTCAGGGACCATCACGGACAGGTGCGGCCTCACGAAGCACTCCAACGGCACGCGGACCTGATTGGCTTCGGAGCGAGAGCGGATCACCTTGTCCGCGCGTGGCGAGCTGGATACGCGATTCCGATGCTCGACGGATTCGATGAGCTGGCGACTGCGAAGCCGATCGGAAGCAGCAAGCACTTGCGCAATGCTCGTTATGCGGCAACTGAGCTCATCCGGAATTTCGTGAGCGAGACGCCAGCCAACGTGCCCGTTGTGGCTACCGGCCGAACGCACTACTTCGACACCGACCAGGAACTCCGCAAGTGCCTCGCGACCAGACTCAAGACTTCCAGTCTGATGCTCAATGAGTTCACCGACGCACAGATCAAGGAGTTCCTCAAGCGTCATGGCTTCGCCCTACAGCTGCCCGAGTGGTTGCCATCGCGACCACTACTACTGGGCTATCTGGCCACATCGGGGCTTCTGGATGATGTCGTCGCGGTTGGGCGCGAGGAGCCGCCTGCACGGGCGTGGCCCATTCTGCTTGATCGGATCTGCAAGCGTGAGTCCAAGCAGGCCAACATCGAACCGGATGAACTGCGGCACGTTCTTCAGCGCCTGGCGACCCGAGCCCGCCAATCGTCGGACGGGCTTGGTCCGCTCGGTGCCGATGAGGTATGGCGAACGTTCGCAGACGTGTGTGGGCGCGAGCCGGATGAACGGGGCGTGGTCCAATTGCAGAGGCTTCCCGGTCTGGGGCTTGCGCGGAATCCACTCCTTGGCCCGGGAGATGCCGAAACCCAGAGCCGGATGTTCGTCGATCCAGAGATTGCAGATACTGCGCGGGCCGAGTTCGTCGCGGAGCTAGCGGCTTCTCCGTTCGACTCCTGCAAGACGCATTCCGCGGACTTTCCGTCTTGGAAGTACGTCCTATCCGACGCAGGCATTGATGTGCTCGCTGAGCAGATTCGGAGCAGAGGTCTGAAGGTCGGATTGGTTCAGACAGCAACGGAAGAGTGCGCACGACACGCGGTCGGGGGCAGCATCCTTGCTTGGGAGCTGCTCACGGCCGCGAGCAGACTCGGACTGTCCCTTGATCAGTCGGAGGTGACGATCGGCGGAATCGAGATTGAGGAAGTCTCGATCAGCGATGACGCTCTCGTGCTTTCACATGCGACGCTTGAAGACTGCTACATCGGCCGACTGCTGTATTCCAAGCCCGGATCCTCTGTTCGTCGGCCAGCGTTTAGGCGGTGTGCGTTCGAATCCGTCGAGGGTGCTGTTGGCCTGCCCGACCTCGACGGGACCCTATTCTCTCCCGACTGCCAGTTCGACCGGTTTGAATCATCGGTCGCCACGAACACGGATATTCGGAGCCTTCCGATCCCCCTCGGCGTGAGAGTCGGCCTGACCATGCTCCGCAAGCTCTTCCTACAGCGTGGTCATGGTCGTCGCGAGAGCGCGTTGCTTCGTGGACTCGGCGGTAAGGAGCGAGCCATCGCGGGGCGGGTTCTGCAAGTGATCCAGCGCGAACGCGTCGCGTCAACCCTTGGGGGCAAGCTGAGCGAGGTCTGGCTGCCCAACCGGTCAATGCGCTCTGAAGTGCTCGCCGCACTGGCAAATCCGCACAACATGGATCGGCCGCTGCTGAAGGAACTCGCCGCTGTGAAGTGACGTGAGGGGTCGAACCGCCGCCATCGAGCGGTTGACGCCTGGGTTGCTCTCGCCCCCCTCGCGCGCGACTTCGGAATCGCATCGCGTAGGTATCCAGTAGCCGGCGGCACCGTGCCGCGGGCGACTGGTCCCTGATCACCACGACCGACCACGGACGGGTGAGCATCTTCGGAAGGAGTGCGCGATGTCGCTGCGCCCCGACCCGACGGACCCGGCGGACATGACGCCGGAGCGGCGCCTCGACGAGGTCGCCAGCATCTGCGCCTACGGAATTCTGCGGCTGCATGGTCGGTGCAGCCACGTCCCATCTGCCGAATACCCGGACCTAGGGCGATGGCGTCGTGCCGGTGCCTGGCGCGGGAATCGTCGCAAACAGCACCGCTCCACAAGTCCACGCCAGGAACACAGCGAACGCGCACACCTGCATGGCTCGACGCGCTGAGCAGAGCGGTTTTGCGCCCCAGGCCAGAGAGTTGCGGGTGAGGCTGTACCACCGGCCATCCGTGAGACTCGGCGCACCCTCGCCGTAGAACCGCAATCCCTGCCTCAACCGCGCCAAGCCCTCTGCACTCTCGATGATCCGCTCGCTTCGCACAATGTGGTACAAGCCCCGCGTCTGCAATAACCACCACGCGAACGAGACGACCGCTCCGATCACGCAGATCACGATTCCCCACGGAGGGTCCGGAGCATGGCCCGTAGCAACCAACGCGACGAGGAACACCGCGTTGGCAGCCCAGGAATGACCGAAGATCGACCACGGCGCTCCGTCCTCAGACGCCCGATAGGAATGGACGGTTGCGAGCTGACATCCACTCCATCCAGAGGCGAGCGGCGGGTGGCCTGCTTCTGACTTGAAGGTCGTGTGGCGTGCCCATGGCGTGCCCATGGCTTTGCATGAGCATGTTCCCTCAACACCGGCGCAGGGGGCAGAGACCATCAGTTCGAGGGCCGGCGACGACGAGCCGCCAACAGTCCGCCAACGCAGAGCAGAGTGATCGAGCCCGGTGCGGGAACCGCGGTGACACGGATGTTGTCGATGAGGGTGAAGAGCAAGGCGAAGTCATTTGGATCGGATGACGATGCGGCGTTGACGTCGGAGTGGCCGAAGAAAATGTTGCCGCCCGAGAGCGTGACCGTGGTCAGGTCAACCGAGGCGATCGGGAGGCCATCCACCGACCAGGTGGCCGTCGTACCGATCTTGTCGATGACCACATCGTGCCATTCCATTCCCGCCGAGCCGACGAGGGTTGTGCCGGTCTGCTGGGGGAAGAGCGCCAGTTGGGCGGCGGGCGCGGTGTTGTTGCCGAAGCCGGCGTAATACGGGTCCGAGCTGTTGCGGGTGGCGGCCATGTAGACGGGGCTTCCGTCAGGGTAGCTGATTGGTGCGGCGGTGGAGTACGCGCGCCAGTCCGAAGACGAGTTCCCATCGCCCGTGGCCGCAAACCACACGCTATCCTGGGTGCCGCCCGGCCACTGAACGAGCGTACCGCTGGTGCCGATGCCGAACGTGGAGAGGTTGGTCGACCCGCTCCCCCCGACCGGGAAGGGGCCGTTGAAGTTGGCCCACCAGTCGAATCGAACCGTGTAATCACCGGAGAAGAACCGGCCGTTGGGCGACACGCTCATGCCGCTGAAGATGCCGTTGGTGAGGTTTGCCTGCAGCTTCATTCCGCGGGTTCCCACACCACTGGGCGCAGTTGGGATGCCGACGCTCGAGTAATCAAAGAAGAAGTTTGCCGCAGCGTCGGACGGCCCGTTGTTGACCGTCCAGTTGGCAGTCGGATCGACCTCGAAGTTCTCGAAGTACGGTTGAGCTATCGCGGGGCCCGTCCACGACACCAGCGCGATCGCCGCGCCAAGAGCAACGCCTCTCATGATGTATCCTCCTATGAATCGAGAGTGCGGTCCCACGGCGGAACCAACCGCAGCGTATCCGCCGCGGGGCGGACCGCAAGCGAAAAGCCCGCCCGAATCGAACTTCCGGCGGCAGGTGGCCTGCCATGCCCGTTCACCCCTGCACTTGTGACTACCCCGTTCAGCGAGGTGTGCCCAGACCCGATGATCACCGTCAACTTCACCGTCGGGGACGCCCGACGAACCTGATTGAGTCTGAGCGGTATCCATGACTAGAGCGTGTCATGGACTTCGGCCCAGCAGGTTGTTGAGCATGAGGCAGACGAAGACAACAAGGTGGAGGCCGGCGAGGGTGGAGGGCAGGCGTTCGTAGTCCTTGGCGAGGCGTCGGAATCGGGC
>VGXL01000108.1 GCA_016873315.1 Phycisphaerae bacterium
GCGTTCGTGGCGCACTGCCGATCCTGCGTGCGAGTGCCTCGGCGACGCGCTCGCGGTCGATTGGGTCGCCCAGGCTCCCGCGTTCGGCAAGGCGAATCAGCCCAGTCTCTTCGCTCACGACGACGACCAGCGCATCGGTGTCGAGCGTCACCCCAACTGCGGCGCGGTGCCGAGCTCCGTGCGCCGTGGCATCGACTTCACCGCCGGCGAGTGGCAGCTCCACGCTCGCTGCCACGATCCGATTGCCGTGCACCACCACGGCGAGGTCGTGCAGGGGACTGTTGGGCCAGAAGAGCGATTCGATCAGCCGTGGCTCAAGGCGCGCATCGAGCTGAACGCCTGATCGAACCAGATCATCCAGCGAATCGCCTCGTTCGATCACGATGATCGCGCCGATGTGCGCGCGCGAGAGCGTGCGGACCGCACTGCTGATCGACTCCGCGTCGGTGCGGACGCGGGTCCGGGAGGGCAGCAGCGATTCCCCGAGCCGAACGAGTCCTTGCCGGAGCTCGGGTCCGAAGATGACGAGCATGCTGATGAGCAGCGCCGCCAGCAGCGCATCGACGATCAGTCGAAGACGGGCGAGTTCATCGCCCAGCGACGCGAGAGGCCGCACGAGCAGCACGAGCGCCACGACCACGATCAGCGTGCCACGGAACGAGCCAGCACCGCGCGTGCGATCGAGAAACCGCAGCATCATGTACGAGGCGATCCACACCAGCGAGAGCTCGACGGCGAGCACCCACGGGTTGGTCGATCGCAGCGTGTGCAGCAGGGCATCGAACATGGTGACGCGGCTAGGATAGCCCTCATGTCCAGGAGTGATTTCGAGCTCGGTCGATTCGGCGGTGTCTGTGCGCTCACCGGCGAGGCGATCGCGCCGGGCGCAGCGTGTGTTGCGGCGATGGTGGAGCAGGACATCGCCGATGCGCCGCCGTTTGTCCGGGTCGATGTGAGCGCGCGAGCCTGGGACGAGGGGCGAAGACCCGATCGATTGCTGGCCTTCTGGCGGACATCGGCGCCGGAACCAGGCCAGAAGCGTCAGGCCTTCATCGACGATGACACGCTGCTCGACATGGTCCGGCGCATGGACGACAGCGATCCGCGTCGCGCACGCTATCGGTGGCTCTTGGCGCTGATCCTGCTGCGAAAGCGGGCGCTTCGGCATCTTCGGATTGATCAGGGCAAGGACGGCGAGCGCTGGCTCTTCCTGCCGCGCGGGGCAGATGAAGGAACGGAGCCGATCGCGATTGCCAATCCTGGCCTGCGCGACGACGAAGTGCAGGAACTGGCCGACCAGCTCGGCGAGGTGCTTCGGAGCGAGGCATGAGATTCTTGGGCGCGCTGCTGGCCACGCTGGTGGCTGTTGCCGCGGTGGGCTGCTGTACCGCACGGCCGACGCAGGCTCCGATGGATCTTCAGGAGTTCCGAACGCGGCAGGCCGCGCGCGTTGAACGGACCGGGGCGGTCACGGCGACCGGGACGCTCGAGCTTCGATGGCTCGACGCTGACGGCAACCACTTCGAGTCCGTCGAGGCTCAGTGGTGGCTCGAGCGGCCAGAGTCGATGGCGCTCTTGCTCAAGAAGCTCGGTGAGCGCATGGCGCTCGCAGGTCGCGATGGTGATCAAGCGTGGGTGATCGACCTTCGACCGAAACCACCGCAGTTGCGCGTGATCGAACGGGGCGAGGAACCCGAGGGTTGGGCGCAAGCGCTCTTGCCGATGCACTTGCCGTGGTTGCTTGGCGTCGCACCGCTGCCCAGTGGTGAACCACGACGCACTTGGGACGAGGCTGGACTTGCGTGGGCGCGCTGGGACGATCACGCGATCGGTTGGGATCACCGAGGACTGCCGCGGGCGGCGCGCATCCTTGTGGGCGATCGAATCGTGGCAGAGTCGACACTTGACGACGGTCAGTGGCGTTCGCTCGGCGGAGTCGATGTGCTGTGCGGTCACTGCACGCTTCGGTCTCCTGAGCATGAAGCGACGGCCGATCTGTATCTGTACGAACCGACCTCGTTCGAACCGGGCAGCAAGGCCAAAGTGCTTGAACTTGCGGCCATTCGTGCCGCGCTGCAGCCCGAGGTGGTGCCGTGATCGATCTGTTTCTTGTGCGCCGTTGGTTTGGGCCCGCGCTCGTTGCCCTGATCTGGGCCGCGTGGGCGACGAGTGCGAACGCACAGCAACCCACTGGCGAAGGCATGCTTCGCGTGGCGTCGAGCGGTGACCATATCTGGGTCGTCATCCCCACTCCCGGTGTGGGTGGCATGCAAGGCGCCCGGATCATGCACCACGCTGCGGACATGGGTCCGCTGGGCATGCGACAAGCGTTCGAGTTCGCGCGACCGGTCGTCGATCTGACGGCGACGGGCGACCAACTTTGGATCGTCTTCGGCCCCGAGCAAGGACGGCCGGGCGAGCCGGTGTACGACGTAGCGAGTTCGACGGTCCGGCGGAATCTCGCGGTGGGCACCTACTACGACTTGCCGCGAGGATCGATGAAGTTGGAGCCGCAGGTTGCGGCTGCAGGATGGCGGGGCATCGCCGCGCTTCCGGGCTCGCCCGCGGTCGCGCGTCGGACGACGAAGGGCATCGAACTCGACCGCCCCACAGCAACGACCTGGGCTCCCGTCGATGTTCCGCCCGGTCTGTCTGACGCAGCGTGGTTCGTGCCGTGGCCTGTGCAGGGTCAACCTTCTGCCGCGCTCGCCGCCATCGAGGGCGACGCGCTCACGACCTGGACGAGGTTCGGCGATTCATGGTCATCGCAGCGCTGGCCCATTCCGTCGGCCGCGGTGCATGTGGTGCCGGGAGCGACACGGCCGACGGTCGTGGTGGCGGGCGAGGGGCGACGCGAGCTTGTCTCGCTCACACCCTCAGGCACAGTCGTCGCCCATGCGCTCCATGCGAACTCCGATCCCTGGTGTGTGGCGGGCCGCGGCGATCGCTTTGTGGTGTTCAGTCTGCGCGGCGACGAACTCTTCATGTCGGTGCTGGCGATCGACGGCGCCGATGCGTCGGTGTCGGAGCCCGTCAAGGAGCAGGCGCGCACGACAGGTCTTTGGCTCCACCTTCCGCTTCTTGGCGCCGTCACGGTCGCCGCTCTGCTCGCGGTCTTCCTGCTGCGATCCGGTCCCGACGCCGCGGGTGTGATGCCTGCGGGTTGGGAACCGTTGCCCTTGGGGCGACGCGCTGTGGCGCTCCTCATCGATCTTGCGCCTGGGGCGATCGTCGCGATGCTGCTCCTTCAGGCGACGGCGCGCGAACTCGTGGCCATGCCGTCCTGGACGGCGGACTCCACCGCCGCGGCCGCGTCGAGCCTGATGCTGCTCGTCGGGTGGATGCAGGGGTCGATCCTGGAGACGCTCTTCGGCGCATCGCTTGGGAAGTGGTTGGTCGGCGGCATCGTCGTGAGCACGGAGCCCGGCACGCCGTGGCGCGCTTCGATGGCACGGCGAGCCATTCGCTGTCTGCTCGCCCTGGTCGTGCTCTTTGCGCCGGCGCTCGCGTTCCTGACGATGGTGCATCCGGCCTTGCAAGGGCTGCCCGAGCAACTCACGCGCACAGCCGTCGCACGACGCGCGCGCGAGCCGGTTCCGCCGCCGCCGCCGATGCCGTGAGGGCTCGACCGTTCGGTCGTCGCACGCGGCAATGTTGTCGAGCGCTCAGCTCGACGCGCACTTAGCTCGACTTGCGCTCAAGATGGCCGCCAAAGCCCTTGCGCATCGCGCTGCAGACTTTGTCAGCAAAGAGCGCCTCGCCACGGCTGGAGAACCGCTCGAACAGCGAGGCCGTGAGCACATGCGCGGGCACGCCCAGATCGACCGCCGCTTGCACCGTCCAGCGACCTTCGCCGCTGTCGCTCACGCGCCCGGCAAACGAGTCGAGATTGGGGTCGCCGGCCATCGCCTGTGCTGTCAGATCAAGAAGCCAACTTGGAATGACCGAACCGCGTCGCCAGAGTTCGGCAATGTCGGCCAGGTCAAAGTCATACTGATA
Organism: Phycisphaerae bacterium; assembly: GCA_016873315.1. Lineage (GTDB taxonomy): Bacteria > Planctomycetota > Phycisphaerae > Phycisphaerales > SM1A02 > SYIB01. The sequence continues at coordinate 4,000 of VGXL01000108.1, forward strand.
GTGCGATGGATCGCGAAGCGGAGTTGATTCCGAACTCGCGGCCGACGGTGCAAGGCCTTGATTGGCCTGGCGAAGCACGTTGAAGCCTTCGGCGTATGCAGCCATGAGTCCGTACTCGATGCCGTTGTGAACCATCTTCACGAAGTGGCCGGCGCCGGTCGGGCCGCAGTGCAGCCAGCCTTCCTCGGCTCGTCCGCCGCGCGACTCGCGACCAGGCGACGGGGGAACGCTGCCGCGTCCGGGCGCGAGCGAACGCAGGATGGGTTCCAAGCGCGAGATGGCCGAGTCGGGGCCGCCCACCATGAGGCAGAAACCACGCTCAAGGCCCCAAACGCCGCCGCTGACGCCCGCATCGACCCAGTGGATCCCGCGCGGCGCGAGTTCCGCAGCTCGGCGAAGATCATCCTGCCAACAGGAGTTGCCGCCGTCGACGATCGTGTCGCCCGCTTCGAGCAGGGGCGCTAGTTCAGCCACCACGCTGTCGACGACGCCAGCTGGCACCATCATCCAAACGGTCCGCGGCGCGGCGAGGGACGCGACCAAGTCCTTGAGCGTCGACACCGTCGCGCCGCCCGCCTGGTCAAGCGCCGCGCGTGCGGCGGCGCCGGGATCGAAGCCGATGCAGCGGTGGCCATCGCGACCGAGCCGCCGCGCCATGCCCAATCCCATGCGACCGAGCCCGACCATCCCCATCTGCATGCGTGCCTCCTTGGCGAGCGCAGGAATATAGCCCCGCACCATGGATGCGGCGGAACACCCGCGCGGAGTCGTGCGGATGGATCATCAGGCGCGTCGGCTGACGCGCGGCGATAGCATTGGGATCCCACCTTCGGCACTCCGCCGGACCCACGAGGACACCACGTTGGCACGCAAGACCCGTCTGAAGCTCGGTGAGATCCTGGTCGATCTCAAGCTCATCACCAAGGAGCAGGCCGAGAAGGCCGCGGAGACCGGAAAGAGCAGTCGCAAGCGCATCGGCGAGGCGTTGATCGAAATGGGTCTGTGCGGCGAAGAGCATGTCGCCCGGGCGCTGGGCAATCAGTTCGGGTTGGAGTACCTGAATCTGGACCGCTCTGAGGACCGCAACAAAGTCTCGATGACCGCGCTCCCGCAGGATGTGATGAAGAAGTTCTTCGTCCTCGGCTACGTCGGCGACGGGACGAAGAAGCGGCTGGTCATCCACGATCCGCTCGATCTGGAGATGTTCGATGTGCTCCGGTTCCGCGTGGGTGCCGAGCCGTACGCGATCGCAAGCCTTTCTCAGATCAAGGCGCTCATCGATGGTGGTGGCGGTGCAGCCGCGGCACTCGCGCCGAAACCGTTGGTGACCTCATCGATCGACTCGAGCATGGACCGCAGCTTGGACCGCGGTGCCAGCATGGACCAAGGCGAGAAGGACGAGAAGATCGAGCGTGGGGTCGTGAAGCTCGTCGATCGTCTGATCATCAACGCCGTGCAGGGGCGCGCGAGCGACATCCACATCGAGCCCCGCAAGGAAAATGTGATCGTTCGGTACCGCGTCGACGGCGAGTGCGTCGTGATCGGTGATGTGCCCAAGAAGATGCAGGGGTCGCTGCTCGCCCGCGTCAAGCTCATGGCCGGCGTGAACATCTCTGAGAAGCGCATCCCGCAGGACGGCCGTATCAAGATGGTGGTCGACGGCACGCCCATCGACTTCCGTGTGTCGAGCTGCCCCGCAGTGCACGGCGAGAGCATCGTGCTTCGTATTCTTCGGCCCGACAGCGCGAATACAGCACTGACGACCCTCGGTCTTGAGGCCGACAGTCTCGACCAGTTCAATCGCATCATCCGCCGGCCCAACGGGATCTTCCTCGTCACCGGGCCGACCGGCTCCGGAAAAACGACGACGCTCTATGCGGCGCTGCAGACGCTCAACAAGCCGGGCGTCAAGATCATCACTGCCGAAGACCCCGTCGAGTATCAGTTCAAGGGGATCAACCAGTGCCAGGTGCGCGAACACATTGGGCTCACCTTCAATGCGATCTTGAAGAGCATGCTCCGCCAGGCTCCCAATGTGATCCTGGTCGGCGAAATCCGTGACCGCGAAGTGGCCGACATTGCCATTCAGGCAGCGCTGACCGGTCACCTTGTGTTCAGCACGCTGCACACCAACGATGCTCCGAGCTCCGTGACTCGTCTCATCGACATGGGTGTCAAGCCCTTCCTGGTGGCGAGTTCGATCCAAGCGGTGCTGGGCCAGCGTCTGGTGCGGTGCCTGCACAGTTGCAAGGTGCCCAACCCCAATCCCGACCACAAGTTCATGAAGCTCGTCGGCCTGACGCAGGCCGATGCTGACTCGGGACAGATCATGGGGCCGGGGGGCTGCATGGAGTGCATTGGCGGCTACAGGGGCCGCCGCGCGATCTTCGAGATGATGGTGATGAACCAGGAGATCCGCGACCTTGCGTTCCAGCGCTCGGGCATTTCCAAGATCCGTGCGGCGGCCATCCGTGGAGGCATGCGCACGCTCGTCGGCGACGGACGACTGAAGATCCTCAAGGGCATCAC
>VGXL01000109.1 GCA_016873315.1 Phycisphaerae bacterium
AGTTCCAGGCCGAGGCCCAGAAGAACCGTGCCGTGGTCATCCTGGCCGAGGCGGACATTCCGCGCGCCGTCGCGGAGGCCTTCCGCAGCGGCAACCTGGGTGTCATGGACTACGAGCGCCTGAAGAATCTGCAGGCCGACACCGGCATGCGTCAATCGCTCGGGAAGCCCTGACCATCGACGGAGGGCGGCATGCCCACGCTCTTCGTGGTCGTCCCCTACTTCAATGAACCGCGCACGCTCGCGGCGTGCATCGATCGGCTCTTGGTCGCGCCCCTGCCGACGGGTTGGTCGCGCCATGTGGTGCTGGTCGATGACGCCAGCGCTCCGGCGGGGCGCGCGGCAGCCGACGAGGTCGCAGGGCGTTCGGTCGCGGACTCCTCGGTTGGGAATGGTGTGCACTCCGCCGACAAGGCCCGCGCGCTGACGCTCTTGCGCCATGAGCGCAACGCTGGGAAGGGTGCGGCGTTGATGACCGGCTTCGATTGGATCTTGGCGAGAGCCATCGACGCAGACGCCGTCCTCGTGCACGATGCTGACCTTGAGTACGACCCTGCGGACCACCGCGCGCTCGTGGACGCCTTGACGGCAGATCCCCTGCTTGCGGTCTTTGGCGATCGTTGGCATGGGTCTGCCATCCGGCCCGGCATCGTGGCCTGGATGCACCGCACGGGCAATCGTGCACTCACCGCGCTCAGCAACGCGGTGAGCGGCCTGCGGGTGCACGACATGGAGTGCTGTTCGAAACTGCTCCGAATCCCGTTGCTTCGCATCGTTCGCCCGCGACTGAGCGAGCCCAGGTTCGGGATCGAACCTCAACTGACCGCGAGCATCGCGCGCGCCCGCGGCTCGGTCCGCGAAGTTCCCGTGCACTACGAGGCGCGAGGATTTGGCGATGGCAAGAAGATCGGCGTGCGCGACGGCGTACGCGCGCTTTGGGTGATCGTGCGGGAGCGACTTCGATGACACCACCCGCACCGAATGATCACGCGATGCCGAGCCATCGACCGGCACTTTCGGCGGCGCGCATTGTGACGCAGATCGTTGGCTTCGCCGTCGGAGCGGCGCTGCTCGTCTGGTGCATGGTGAAGGCGTTTGGTTCTGCCGACCTGGATCGACTGCGTCACGCTGATCCGCGTCTGGTTGCCACGATGATTGGCGTGAGCGCACTGAGCATGCTCTGCGCGGGAACGGCGTTCTGGATCGCGCTGCGACCCGCGATGAGCATCCCCTGGGGTGTGCACCAAGCCGTCAACGCGATGGCCACGCTCGTGAACTACGCGCCAGTGCGCCTGGGCGTGCCAAGTCGATTCGTCTATCACATGGGTGTCGATCGTCTGGGGGCGTGGCTCGTCGCGGGCTGGGTTGCCACGGTTGGCGCGTGCACGCTGAGCGCGCTCGTGGGCATGACCTGCGGTGCGCTCCTTGGCGTGGGCGCGAGCGAACTGCTTGGACTTGGTGCGATCGCATCGATGGTCATCGGCATGGCGGGCGTGGTCGCGACGACCGAAGCGTGCGTTCGACTGGTCGGCTTGGTCCGGCATGTACCCATCGTGTCCCGCAAGCTCGGGGGCGCCGAGACCATGCTTGCATCGCGGACATCGCTGCGCCTGGTGGCCGCGATGCGCTTCGCCGACTTCTCGATGTACGCCGCGCGGGCGTGGTGCGCGGGCAGGATCCTTGATTTGCCCTTGGATGCGCAGCAGATTCTGCTCGTCGCGCTCGCGGGCTACATCATGAACTACAACCCGCTCGGCCGATTCGGATTCCGCGAGGCGACCATGGCGTTCGTCGCGAGTCGGCTCGCTGGCGAGACCGGTCTCGATGTCGGCGCGGCGTTCGCGCAGCTGGCGCTTGTCGAGAGCGCCGGCGAGGCACTGGCCTCGATCCCACTGGGCTCAGTCGGAGGATCGTGGTGCGGCCTGCGCATCCTTCGTTCCCGCCGGGCGCAGCGCGCTCCGAAGACCGCGTGACCATGGGCGTGTCGCTTCCCATCCTGGCACTGGAGTTGCCGGGGCAGCAGTACAGCTGCCATGCGTGCGGCGATTGTTGCCGTGACTTCACGGTGCAGTTGCGCGACGAGGACATCGAACGGCTCGATCGTCAAGGCTGGGCGTCGGAGCTCGGCGGCGCACCGTGGGTCGAGTTCCGCGGCAGTCGTTTCCTTCGTCAGCGACCAGACGGGGCGTGCATCTTTCTGCAGGATGATGGGCTCTGCCGGATCCACGCGCGGCACGGACTGCAGCACAAGCCTGTGGCGTGTCGCTCCTTTCCACTGAGCGTGATGCCGACCGCCGACGGACCGCAGCAAGGCCTGAACTTCGCGTGCCGCAGTGTGCAACGCAATCTGGGTGCACCGCTGGGCACGCATCTGCCCGACCTGCGACGCATCGCAGAGGATGCGCCCGAGACGATCGGTCAGGCGCGCGTCGTGGCGCTGCTTCCCGGCCGCCCGGGATCGCCCCTAGAGCTGCGAGCACTCGCGGGCGTGCTCGACCAGTGGATGGGGCGCGATGGTCTTCCGATCGCTACGCGGATCGACGGGCTAGCGTGGATCGCGCAGGCGCTGCGCCACGCGAAGCTCGCCAGCGTCAAGGACGATCGCTTCCTTGAACTCATCACGACGATCATCGCGACGCTCGAGGGTGAGCTTGAAGCGGATCCCGTTGTGCCCGCCACGGAGCGCCAGGAACGAATGCTGCGTCAGGCGATCTTCATGCGCACCGAGGACCCACGGCTTGATCGCATGAAATCCGACGGATTCCTGCGCACGGCGTGGCGACAGTGGCGACGGCAGCGTGCGTTCCTCAAGGGTTCGGGAACCGTGCCGGAACTACGCGGGTTCGCTTCAGGCGTGCGATTCCAAACTGCGGAACTCATTCCGAATCCCCTGCACGATGCCGCCGAAGGTCACGATGAGCCAATTGATGATCTGGTGAGCCGATGGGTACGCGCGCGACTTCGCGGTGCACGCACATGGGGTGCGGGCTACTACGGCTTCAGCGCCGTGGAGGGTCTGTCGGCACTCTGCGTGGATGTGGCCAGCGCGGCCTACCTCGCACGCGTGCATGCAGCGGGCAGGGATGCATCCGCCGATCGCGTCATGCTTGCCGACATGGCGGCTGCGGTCGCTCGCATCGATCGCACAGCTGGGCGCGCGCCCTGGCTCGCCACGAGCGGCGAACGCCTGCGGCTGTCGTACCTCGCGCTCGATGATGGGCTGCGCCGGACCTGTGCGCTGCACGCGTGCGGCGTCGAGTGGACCTGATTCAGACGATCGCCGGCAAGAGGTCAATCAGCGCACGCACAGCGTGACCGCGATGACTGCGTCGATTCTTCTCAGCAGGGTCGAGTTCGGCACTTGTGCAGCCCGCATCAGGTACGAAGAGCAGCGGGTCGTAGCCGAAACCGTGGCTGCCTCGAGCGGTGTCCACGATGACGCCATCGAACGTGCCCCGCGCGGTGGCGATCACATGGCCGTCGGCGGTCGCCACACAGATCGCGCAAACGAAACGCGCCGTTCGCCGAGCCATCGGCACGCCGGAGAGTTCGTGCAGCAGCTTCGCATTGTTGGCCGCATCGCGCTCTTCGCGTGTCGATCCCACACCGGCGTAACGCGCACTGTGCACGCCCGGACGGCCACCGAGCGCGTCAACTTCGAGCCCACTGTCGTCCGCGAGCACCGTCCGGCCAAGCGCCGCGGCATACGCACGCGCCTTGATCGCCGCGTTCTCCTCGAAGGTGTCGCCAGGCTCATCGGGCTCGGGAACTGCGGCGCCAAGATCATCCAGCCCGACCACGCGCACACCATGCGGGCCGAGGATCGCACGAATCTCCTCGACCTTGTGTGGATTGCCGGTCGCGACGATCAGCTCCATGGCTCAGGTCTGCAGCACGCCGACCTTGAGTTCGCCCACGGGTGCTTGCGCTGCGATGCGCAGCGCCATGGTGAGTTCGTCGCGCGTGCGGTGCGGTTCGATGATCCGATCGACCCAACCGCGCGATGCGGCGTAGCGAATGTCCTGCTGCTCGGAGTAGCTCGCCGTGATCGCGTCGAGCAACTGCTTGCGCATGGCATCGTCGATCTGTTCACCCTTGCGCTCGCGCGCGGCGAGGTCGATCTGCAGCAGCGTGCCCGCAGCCTGCGCGGCGCCCATCACGGCGCATCGGGCGCCGGGCCAGGCCAGCGTGAGCATGGGATCGAACGCCCGGCCGCACATGGCGTAGTTGCCGGCCCCGTAGCTGGCGCCTGTGATGAGCACGATCTTGGGCACGACACTGTTGCTCATCGCGTTCACGAGCTTGGCGCCCGAGCGAATGATGCCAGCCTGCTCGCTGTCACGGCCGACCATGAATCCCGTGGTGTCGTGCAGGAACACGAGCGGAATCTTGCGCTGATTGCAGTCGAGGATGAACCGCGCAGCCTTGTCGGCGCTGTCGTCATAGATGACCGCGGGCATGGCACCTGCCTTCGACGGCCCCGCCTTGCCGCCTGGCATCGTGCGCTGTGTGAGTTTGCGCTGGTTGGCGACGATGCCGCAGGGGAATCCCCCAATGCGGGCGTAGGCACAGACGATGCTGCAGCCGTACTCGGCGCGGTACTCGTCGATCGAACCACCGTCGACGATGCAGCGCAGCAGTTCAACGACGTCGTACTGCGAACCGGGCTCCGAGCGGTGCACGGCGTAGACATCCGTCGGATCACGCTCGGGTGCCGTGGGTGGAATCGGTGGCGTTCGCGCTGCGGGAGCGGACTGATTCGCCTGCATCAAGCGGCGAAGCCGTTCGATGCACGCAGGATCGTCCTTCTCTTTGAAGTCGATCGTGCCGCTGACGGCCGCGTGCATCGAAGCACCACCGAGTTCTTCGCTCGAGACCTCTTGGCCGATCGATGCCTTCACGAGTGCGGGGCCAGCGAGGTAGAGCCCGCTCCCCTCGGTCATCAGCAGCGTGTCGCACATCACTGGCAAATAGCCGCCGCCCGCGACGCAGTTGCCCATGATCGCCGCGTACTGCGGGATGCCCTGCGCGCTGATGACCGCGTTGTTTCGGAAGATTCGACCGAAGTCGTCGGTGTCGGGGAAGACATCCTCTTGCAGCGGCAGGAAGACGCCCGCACTGTCGACGAGGTAGAGCAGCGGAAGCCGCGCGCGTTCAGCGATCCACTGCGCGCGGATGATCTTCTTGCAGGTCATGGGGAAGAACGCGCCGGCCTTCACGGTCGCATCGTTCGCGACCACCATGCAGAGGCGGCCATCGACTTGACCGATCGTGGTCACCACACCCGCCGCTGGCGCACCGCCGTACTCGCGGTACATGTTCCACGCGCTCACCAAACCGCATTCGAGCGTCGGCGTGCCGGGATCGAACAGCCGATCCATGCGCTCGCGCGCAGTCAGCCGCCCGTGCCGATGCTGGCGTTCAGCGCCCGAGGGTCCGCCGCCCTGCTCAAGCTTCGCTGCGAGGGCAACGAATTCGTAGGTGGCGTTCCTGAGCGGCGAGTCGGCAGTGGTCGTCATGGCAGGCCGAAGCATACGGAGCGAACTCCGATGGACCGGTCGGACAAGCCTGATAACTCGTGCGTTTCGCTTCAGGCCGCTTGACCCCCCCTGACGCATCGCTACCATGCGCGACTCACAACTTTGGAAAGGAACGGGTCCGCGACGGGCCCACATCAACGCTATGCCGACCTCGACTCTCGCCAAGACCACGACCATTGCCGCGAACCGCCGTCATGAGCACGACACGGGTTCGCCGCAGGTCCAAATTGCGCTCCTCACGCAGCGCATCAACACGCTTCAGGCCCACTTCAAGACCAACCGCAAGGATCACGCTGGCCGCCGCGGCCTGCTGCTCCTCGTCGGTCAGCGGAACCGACTGCTGCGCTATCTCGCACGCGTCGACCGCACGGGCTACACCGATCTCATCAAGAAGCTCGGCCTGCGCAAGTAAGCGCACGGGCTTCGCCGCCTCCGGCGGCAGTGGGCAATCGGCAGCCTCGCGTCGACGCGCGACAGGCTGCTTGTTGGTCTCTGCCTCCATCGGGCGGTGCTTCACCACATCACTTCCAAGAAAGGCATCATTCCCATGGGACACCACACCCCCTGCATCGTTGAACGAGAAATCGGCGGGCGCACGCTCCGCTTCGAAACCGGCAAGGTCGCCAAACTCGCCAGCGGCGCCGTCATGGCGCGCTACGGCGACTCGGTCGTGCTCGCCACCGCCGTGCGCGCCAACCCGCGCGTGGGCATCGACTTCTTCCCGCTGACCTGCGATTACCGCGAAAAGCTCCCCGCCGCCGGCAAGTACCCAGGCGGCTTCCGCAAGCGCGAGGGCCAGCCGAGCGAGAAGGAAATCCTGACGATGCGGATGATGGATCGCCCGATCCGCCCGCTCTTCCCCGAGGGTTTCGTGGACGAAATCCAGCTGCAGGTCAGCGTGCTTTCGCACGACGGCCAGAA
>VGXL01000110.1 GCA_016873315.1 Phycisphaerae bacterium
TGGTTCTCAGGCCGGCGCCAAGGGGTAGGGCGATTCGCCGCGGGCATGCATCTGGCGGACGCCCTCGAAGATCGCGCAGGCGGCTGCGGTCGCCAGATTCAGGCTTCGCGCCTGTGGATCGTCGACCATCGGAAGGGTGAGCCGCGCGTGCGCGCCGTGCGTGGTCGCGACCCACTCGTGCAGCCACTCAGGGACGCCGCCGTTCTCCTGCCCGAAAAGCAAGTAGTCGCCACGACGCAGATCGGCATCCCAATGCACGCGGTTGGAGCGGGTCGTGTAGAGCCAGAGCCGTTGTGGTAGCTCGCGGTCGAGGAAGGCTTGCCACGATGCATGCTCGCGGCAGTCGACAAGGTGCCAATAGTCGAGCCCCGCGCGGCGCCGAGCTTTCTCATCCATCGTGAACGAGATGGGATGAATGATGTGGAGTCGGCACCGGGTGGTCATGCAGGTCCGGCCGATGTTGCCGGTGTTGTTGGGAATCTGCGGTTGGAAGAGCACGACATTGAGCGTGGGCTCGTCGAGCGAGTGAGCAACACCATCCGTCATGGCTCAGTCACTCCATCCTGGCTTCGCGCACGAGGGGTCATGGTTCAGTCCCCCCATCCTGGCGTGGCTCGCCACCCGGCACATCGATCGGCCCGCGAGGAATCTCGATGACGGCGTCGAAGATCCGCGTCGGTTCTGTGAGTTCGGACTCGGCGCGATCGAGCCTTGGAACAAGTCGCAAGATCCACGGCTGGTCGGGATCGATGCCCGCGCGGCCCTGCAGCGTGGTCGATCGCACGCCGCCGATTGACGAGACTTGGCCGAGCGGGATGACGCGATCGCCTTGGACGCCACTCAAGTCGAAGTCGTAGCCTTCGTTGGGTGCCAAGGCGTTTGAGCCGCTGGCGCGGGAACGACTTGAGCTGCCAGCGTGTGGCGTGAAACCCCCGACGAGCTGAACCACGATCGTGTGGACGCGCGCGCGGAAGGACTCGTCGTGCGCGCCGAGCGCAAAGGTTGCCGTGGGATCGAGGACACGCAGCGAGCCCAACGAGACGACTCGTTCGCATGTGGCCAGCACTGCGCCTGGGCGGAAGAGATTCGCCGACGGTTCACGCGCGACGATGCGAATGCGCGCCCGCAACTCGCAGGTCCCCAGTTGTTCTGGAGCCTTCACGCTGATGGCGCTGGATGAGATGTGGATGCCGTTGCTTCGCATCGATGGCGGCTGGCGCTCGAATGCGAGCGGAACCCACGATCCGCCGATGTTGGCCTCGACGGCGAGCAGCTCAAGGGCATCCACATCGACCGGCATGGGTTCGACGGTTTCGGCCGCAGCGATCCGTACGAAACCACCTGCCCGTTGCCCCGCGGGGACGATGCTGAGTCCGATGTGCATGGACTCGATGGCGCGCATCACGACGGGCTTCAGGGCGTCAGCACTCACGCGCCCAATGGAATGCTGGTCGATGAGCCATGCCCAACTCGGCGTGATGAACTTCTCGGAGTAGGTCGGGAGCTCCAGCGCCAGACCGAGCACCAACTTGAGGTCGGCATCCGAAAGCGTTCCAGCAAGTTCGCGACTCTTGATGGACTGCCAAGCAAGTTGATCTTGGTCGCGCAGCACGCCCTCCATGGCCCAGACCGGTCGGTTGGCCAGCCACCAGGTCCACGCCTGGGCGGGCAGGTTCAAGCGTGACGACACCATCATGCCGCCAGCGAGCACACTGAGTGCAGCGCCGCACGCAAGCAGTCCGCGACGGTGTTGGCGCAGCCCCTCGGTCACGGCGCCCGCTCGCCCAAGGTTCGCGCCACATTCGGGGCATGCACTGCCCGCGTGGCCTCGAAGACTGAAACCGCAGGCCCGGCAGCACGGGCTCCAATGGACGAGCCGGCCGCGCCATGCGCGCTGGGCGAGGATTCCCGCGACGAGCAGCAGCATCGCGCCGGTCGCCAACAAGACATCGTTCATGAATGTCCAGTCCATCGTCGTAGGATCGTACGCATGGGCGTGGCGGCAACGATCCTTCTGTCCGCGTTGAGTTGCGCTGCGTCGGACACTGCGCCGACCTCGCGCGGGATCGTGCTGGCGAGCCAGTCGTGCCTTGATGACGCCCAGTGGGGTGCCGTGGCCCAAGCGGCGGCGGCCGCCCGCGGGTGGTCGCTCGCGGCGTCCGGCCCCGCGGAGGTCGCGCGCGTCGTGGGATCGGCTCGTGTTGATCATGCGATCGTCGTAGCGATGCCGGGCGAAGCCGGGCGAGCGGTCTGCGCTCAGTGGCAGCGCGCGTTTCGCTCAGTCGACGGTGATCCGTTCGAGGATCTTTCGTGGGGCATCGTGACGGGGCCTTCGCCAAGCGTGGCGATGAGAATCGCGCAGCGAACCGATCCCGTGGTGTTGACGGCAGCGTTGGGAACGACGCCGCTTCCAGCATCGGCGTTCGCGCGCGCGACATGGTTCAGCGAAGGTGTGCAGGGCGAGGTGCATCGACGCGATGGCGGCGCGTGGACCATCGAGCATCGGATCGTCGAGCAAAGCAGGTCGTTCGCGCACGAGTGGTCGTTGGACTGGGCGGACCTGATCTTCACGAGCGGACGCAGCAACGAGATGCGTTGGCTGCTCGGCTACGCGTATCCGAGTGGCCGCGTGGTGCCGCGTCGGGGCGAGCTCTGGGTTCGTGATCTTGATGGCATCGAGACGACGATCCGCAGTCGACGGAGCAAGGCCATGCTCGCTGCCGGCAACTGTCTGATGGCGCATCTGCGCGACGAGGATTGCCTTGCGATGGCGCTCCTTGACGCGGGCGGCGTCGATCAGCTCGCCGGCTATCTGAGCGTGACGTGGGATGGTCGCGCAGGTTGGGGATGCGCTGCATGGTTCTTGGATGAGCCGGGCCGATGGTCGCTGGCTGAGGCCGCGCAGTGGTCCCGCACAGAGTTGCTCGCGCGGATGATGCGGAACCATCCTGAGGATGTGCGCCGCGTGGTCGACGCCTTCGATCGCAGCTCGCGCAGCGAGTTCGATGCCGCGTGCGCAGCATGGATGACTGAGGTCGGAGAGGACCGCGAGCGCCGCCTCGGCGCGCTGTGGGACCGAGATGCCTTCGTTGTCGTTGGTGACCCGGCACGGCGCATGGCGCCGGCGGACGGTGAGCGGTGGTGGGAGGGCGGGCTCGTCTGGCGTGACGGTGAACCGTGGTTCGAAGTCCGAGCGCTCTCGGATCGGCCGCCGCAGTCCCCGCCCGCAATGCACCTGCCCTTGGCGATCCGCGACCGGGTCGTCCCCCGCAACCTGAACCACTGGTGCGTGGCGGATTCCTTCGCCATGCTGCTCGAACCAGGGCAGTGGGAGGCGGGCCGCTCGTGGTCCGTGCCACTTTGGCGCACTGCGGAGTATGCTCCCGACCCAACCAAAGGAACCCGATGATTCCAGTTCTCCTCGCCAATCTCGCCTGGGTCTTGTTCCTCGCCTTCTGGTGCGTCGTCTACTTCGCACAGTCCAAGGCCGATGGTGGCTCCGGTGCTCGGTACAAGGGTCAGTGATTCGCGGCTGTGGGCGATCGCGCCCATCGCGTCATCCAACCTGCCCGATTAGCTCAGCTGGATAGAGCACCGGTTTCCTAAACTGGAGGTCGCGCGTTCAAATCGCGCATCGGGCGTTCGCGAGGAGGGTTCGACCTTGCGGGTGTCGACCTTGCGGGTGTCGACCTTGCTGGTGTCGACCTTGCGGGCGTCGACCTTGCGGGAGTTGACTTTGCCCACAGTGCGCGGGGAAGAAGGCAATGCCGATGGGCGGACTCGAACCGCCGACCTTCGGGTTATGAATCCAACGCTCTAACCAGCTGAGCTACATCGGCGAAGGGTCGAGGAGTGTAGGGGCCACGGGCCGACTCCTGCAACCGCTGCAGAACTCCGGCGTTCAGGCTCCGGCGGCTGCCGTTGCGGTCGACGCGCTCCGGATCCACCGTCGTCCGAGCGCCGTGCTTGCGAACTCAGGGCTCTTGCGCGCCATGGCTGCGGCCACCAGCCCCATGAACATCGGCTGCGGTCGCATCGGTCGGCTCGTCAATTCTGGGTGGAACTGCCCACCGATGAAGTAGGGGTGCGCGGCGACCGGAAGCTCGAGCACCTGCATGATCGGTTGCGTGGGGTGGCGACCGCTGAAGTCGAGCCCGCCCGCGGTGAGTTGTGTGATGAACGAAGGGTCCACTTCGTAACGGTGACGGAAGCGCTCTCGGATGCTCGTCGCGTTGCCAAAGAGGAAGCTGGCCAGGCTGCCCGGCGTGAGTTGCACATCCTGCGCGCCCAGGCGCATCGTTCCGCCCACGATCCCTTCGAGCCGCTTCTGCTCGGGGAGTTCGCTGATCACGGGGTGCGTGGTGGTGGTGCTGAACTCCGTACTGTCCGCCGTGGTCAATCCCAGCACATTGCGCGCGTACTCGATCACCGCGACCTGGAAGCCCAGACAAATGCCAAGGAACGGTGTCTTGGACTCGCGCGCCCATTGCACTGAGAGAATCTTGCCCAAGACACCGCGGCTGCCAAAGCCGCCCGGAACGATGATCCCATCGACGCCCTGGAAGGTCTTCGCTGCGTCCGATGCCGTGGCGATGTCGCTCGTTTCAAGCCAGCGAACATCCAACTTCGTTCCGAGTTCGATGCTGCAGTGCTCGATGGCCTTGTCGATGCTCGCGTACGCATCCCGAAGCGACGAGTACTTGCCTGCGATGCCGATCGTGACGGCGTGGTGGCGATCGGCCTGCAGCTTGGTGGTGAACAAGTTCCACGAAGCGCGCGCGCGGTCTTCGCGGGCGGGGTCGACCCGATCGTGCAAGGACAGGATCGAGAGGATTTCCCGATCGAGCCCGGCCTGCCGCATGGCATCAGGGATCGAGTAGATCGATGATCGGTCGTGCATCGAAAAGATGCGCTTCAGCGGGACATTGCTGAACATCGCGATCTTCTCCATCACCTTGTCCGTGACGGGATTCTTGGCCCGGCAGGCCACGATGTTGGGCTGCACGCCAGCTTCCATGAGGCGCTTGATGCCGAGTTGCGCCGCCTTGGACTTCTGCTCGCCCAGGATCGATGGCTCCAGGATGTACGTCAGTGCCACGAAGCAGGTGCTGCCGGGTCCTTCCTCAAACGCCAGTTCGCGCAGCGCCTCGATGTAGAAGCCGTTTTCGTAGTCGCCGGCCGTGCCGCCAACCTCGACGAACACCACATCGAGTTGCTTGCCGCGCGGGCCGCCCATCGCGAGCTCGCGCAACTTCATCTTCACTTCGCCGGTCACATGCGGAATCATCTGCACATCGCGACCGAGGTAGCCGCCTCGGCGCTCGCGCTCGAGGATCCGTGTGTAGACCTGGCCGGCGGTGACGAAGTTCTTGCGTGACAGGTTCTGGTCGAGCAGTCGCTCGTAGGTGCCCAAGTCCATGTCGGTCTCGAGCCCGTCATCGAGCACAAACACTTCCCCGTGGCGGAAGGGATTCAGCGTGCCGCTGTCGATGTTGAGGTAGCCCTCCATCTTGATCGGGGCAACACTCAGACCCTTGTCTTGGATCAGTTTGGCGAGTGATGAACTGAAGATGCCCTTGCCAAGGCCACTCATCACGGTGCCGATCACCACCACGAACTTGGTGATGCCGCGTTGGTAGCCCGCGGGTGCTGGTGAGTAGTGCTCTGTGCTGGCCTCGCTCGAGGCGCCGAACTGGCTCAGGAAGCCGCAGTCGGTGCCGTGCTGCGCGGGCTGGTCATCGGTAGGGGGCATAACCAAGCGTACAGCAGCGAAGCAGTTCGAAACAAGCGGCAATGTCATGGAGTTCCAGCGCAGGGATACCCTGCATCGATGCCATTCGCCCTCGTCCTGTGCGCGGTCGCAATCGCCTTGAGCCCAGCCCAGCGTCGGCAGCCACCGGCGCCGATGCCCGCGGTCGATGCGACGACGGGTCGTGATCAGCGCGTCTACCCGCCCGACCGCTTGGTCGACTACGGCCACATGAAACTCGAACTTCGGTTCGAGCGACTGGAGGACCGGTCCTTCACGGCCAAGCAAACGATGACCGTGCGTCCCATCGGCGTGCCGGTGCGCGGCCTGCGGCTCGATGCGCCCGGGCTGGCGATCTCCGGGGTCCAGGATGGAGACGGCAAGCCCATCGAGTGGTCGCACGATGGTTCGTCGCTCTACCTGCACTTTGCGGCGCCGCTCGGTGACGCATGGACCACGCTCGTGACGGAGTACTCCTGCACGGATCCGATCGATGGCATGACCTTCACGCCCGCTGGTCCCGACGCGACGGCGTACCCCGCCGAGGTTCACACGCAAGGGCAGCCTGAGTCGAATCGATTTTGGTTCCCATGCCACGATTT
>VGXL01000111.1 GCA_016873315.1 Phycisphaerae bacterium
TCATGCAGATGAAACGATGGGGGCGCTTGAGGTGCCTTGCCACCATGGCGTGGAGTCGGTTCGGGTACTCAGGACCGAACTTCGTGCCCCACCGCATGCAGATCACATTGACCATGGGCGGATGGTACGGATCAGAAGCGCTAAGTGCCGGCGATGAAGTGCGCAAGCGGATTCGCGCGATGCTCGACGAGCAACCGTTCGCGCCGCATGCTCATGGCCTTCACATGCTGACGCCAACCAGCCACCGCTCGGACGGCCGCATCGTGAATCGCACTGGGATCTGTCGACACCGCGACGACGCCAATTCCATCCGCTTCGACCTCTTCGGCGAATCTCGATCCAGCCACCGCGATGATGGGAGCGCCGGCCATGATGGAATCGAGGAAGAGCCCGCTTGCTCGCCCTTGGTACTGGTCCGCACGATGGAGAAGGAGCACGATGGCACCGTGGAACTCGCCGCGGAACTCGGATGGTGTAAGTGGCTGCCGATTCAAACGAATGTCCGGCGCACCGCACTCCTGAAGGTCCATCACGGCCGACCGGCAGTCGGAGTCGGGATTGGCGAGCTGAATTGTGATCGGCAGCGGGCGCGCGCCAATCGAACTCATGCTCCAACGAGCGATGTCCGGGAATCCCTTCTCGCTGCGGGGTCCGCCCGTCACCAAGAAATGGCTCGGGGCGTTCGGCTGATCGCGCACGCCGTTCCATGCCGGATCGATCGGGTAGGGAAACTGCCCGACGGATCGGACTCCGCAAGTGCTCGCGAGATCCCAAGTGGGACTTCCGAAACAGGCCACACGAAGGTCGGAGCGAAAGCGAACGGAAAGTCGAACCAAGTATCGGCGCTTGATCCAGCCAACATCATGGACGATTCCGCTCAGATGACATGTACCTGGCAAGACGGCTGCGGCAACGACCAAGGATCGGTCGCATGCGGTCAACAGGCACATCGATCTGGTCGAGGCTCCGAGTCGCCGCAGGGCGACCGCCAGTCCAATCTTTGACAACTTCGGCCGCAGGTGGGGCCACGCTTCGCAGCGCGTGGGCACGAACGCCTCACCACCTGGCGCACACGCGACTCGGACCGATGTTGCGGGCAATTCGTCGAGCAGGGATGCCACGAGTGAATGGAAGTGACCCGCGGCGGATGAAAGCCGTGGCTCAACGATGGTCAAGTCGACGCGAGGAAGTGGAGGTGAGGTTGGCATCAGGATGGCCACTCCGGGAGGATGTTGGAAGGCTAGTGCGGGGAGGACGGATCCGATCGTGCGGTACGGCGTCGGTCGTGCGATTGAGTCACTACGATCTCGCGATGCCCGCACGCAAGCCGATCGTTCCAGCTGGATTTGACCCCGATGCCGCCGCGACCGGCGATGGACTCTTCGGGCTCGACACGCGGCCTGAAGACGCACGGCTCGTCGTGATTCCTGTCCCGTTCGACGCGACGACGAGCTACCGCGCCGGCACGGCGCAGGGACCTGCGCATGTGCTCGAAGCAAGCAAGCAAGTCGATCTTGAGGACATTCAGTACGGACCGATTTGGCAGGGGGGCATCGCCATGCTGCCGATCTCACGATCGATCGCTTCGCTGAGCAAGCGCGCGCGTGCGGCGGCGGAACCGATCATTCGTGCTGGCGGGGCGGCGCCTGGAAACCGATCGCATGCGAGGGCGATCGCCACGGTCAACGCGGCGAGCGAACGCGTTCATGGACATGTGGCCTCCGAAGCGGAACGGATCCTTGACCGCGGCGCGATTCCCGCCGTGCTCGGTGGCGATCACGCGAGCCCGTTCGGGCTCATCGCCGAGCTCTCGTTGCGCCACCCCGGCATGGGGATCCTGCAGATCGACGCTCACGCGGACCTTCGAGACTCCTTCGAGGGGTTTGCTTGGAGCCACGCCAGCATCTTCCACAATGTCATGACTCGCTTGCCCGGCGTGAAGCGATTGGTGCAGGTCGGCATCCGCGATGTCGGCGCGCGCGAGGTCGAGTTCATCGAGCGATCCAAGGGTCGCGTGAAGACCTTTTTCGACCAACGCCTTCGCGACCGCCAGTTCGGCGGTGCGTCATGGACCGCGGTCTGCAAGGACATCATCGCCGCGCTGCCGCGCGATGTGTACATCTCGTTTGACATTGATGGTCTGACCGCGGACCTGTGCCCGCGCACGGGCACGCCGGTCCCAGGCGGTCTGTCGTTCCCAGAAGTCTGCCATCTTCTCGAGCTGCTTGCTCTGAGCGGACGCCGAGTCATCGGATTCGATCTCTGCGAGGTCGCACCTGGCGCGCCCGACGATGAGTGGAACGGCTGTGTTGGCGCTCGCGTGCTCTACAAGCTCGCGGGTTGCGCACTGCGCAGTCACACCGCGAGCTGAGCGGACCGCCCATTGGCGGACTCGAACACGCTGGCATTACGATCATCGCATGCAAGTTTGGTCGCGTGACCTTGTTGTCCGTCCGCTCGCAGTCGTTGTGGCCTTGCTGTCGGCCGCCGTGGCGCACGCGCAGGCCGCGCATCATGTCGCAGCATTCCAAGGATCCGTCCTCGCGCACACGCCAGCGCAGCAGCCTGAAGTCCCCGAGTTGACGCGGCGGTCCGTGGTCGCGGCCAATCGGGCACTCGCTGCCGTGCCAAGCCGCGTGGGTGCCGCGTGGTCCGGCTCGCTGAAGACTGCGCCCAATCCCTGGCCTGCGCTCTTCGAGCAGTCGCGCGGCTCGATGGCTCTGGTGGATCGGCTGCTCGCGCTCGAAGCATCAGCGAAGCGATCAGCGAACGACCCCTTGACCCGCGTGCGTCGACCGATGTCGTACGCGCAGATCGATCCGACCCAACTCGACCGCGACGCCTTGAAGTTGCAACGAAACCGAGACGCCTACGCGCTCGCCCGTGCCGATGTGAACCAAGCGGCGTATCTCAGGCAGTACGGCGTCGAACTCGCGGTGGTCGTGGCATGGCGCGATGACCCCGTGCTGCTCGCGCGCGCCGTCGCCATGCTCGACGCATTCGCCGACCATCGACCACTGCAGCGATCGGGATACACGCTGACCGCGGATGACTTGACGATGCCCGCGGGCGGCGACGGCGTCTGGCTTGCGACTGCTTGGGGCATCAGCGGCATCGTCGAAATGCTCGATGTCCTCGGGGACCGGGTTCCCGCGCCGATTCGCGAGAAGCTCAACCTGCTCTTGCGCGAGGAGGTCCTGCGCATGTGCGAGGACTGGGCGGACCGACGCCCTTGGTTTGTGCGCGTCCACACGCCGGTGAGCAACCAGTGGCTCGAACCTTCCCTTGCACTGGTGCAGGCGTGTCTGCATCTGAAGGATCCCCAGCTCGCGCCGTGCTACGACTTGGGCGTTGAGAACATCGCTCAAACGCTCGCGGCCCTCGGATCCGATGGCGCCTTTCTCGAGGGTTTCAGTTACGCCAACCAATCTGCTGGACCACTGTTCGACGCGGTGCGCGCCGTTCGCGCCAACGGCGATTCCAGGCTCGATCGCTTTGCGTACCTCGACCACGCATGGGAGTGGTTCGCGCACATGAATCTTGGCGCCGGTGTGCTGGTCCACACCTACGACAGCCGCATGATGGTTCGCCCAGACTGGGCGCGAAGTGCACCAACGCCCTCCGAAGCGAGCGTCTACCTGTCGAGCAGCACGCCAACGGCCTTGCAGACAGCGCGGTTCCTTCTGCCGGATGCGGACGCATCGATCACGGGCGTTCGCTACGCGTTCGCGCTTGATGCGTCGGGTGGCGCGGGTCCCATGCCCTTGCCGACATTCGCCAGCTTTCCAAGCCAAGGGCAGGTGGTCTGGCGAACGGCGTGGGAAGCGCCCGCGACCGCCGCACCCAAAGAGATGTCCATCGTGATCCGTGCTGGTGCTGCAGGCGAGAATCATGTCCAGCGCGACAACGGCCAAGTCACGGTCATGAACGGCCGTCGTTTCGTGCTGATGGAGTCCGGGACGCCGGACTACGGCGCGACTGGCTACGAGGATCGCTACGCCGGCGCCGCAGGTCACTCCGTGATGCAGGTCAGTCCAGTGCAACCTGCGAGCCTGCCGACGCCATGCACGATGACCGTGCGTTCGCTCGATGCATCGGGCGGCGCGCTCGGCATGGACCTGTCCAGCGCGTCGCGCCTTGCACGGAGCTCAACGCGTGATGTGTCGTGGAACGCCGCGGGCCGGATCGTGATCGAGGATGCGGTGACCTTCGGCGCCGCGATCGACGCTGGCACCGAGGTGTACCGATTCCATGTTGGATCCGACGATGCGGTGTCGATCAGCGGAAGTGGGCGGTCGTGGAATGTTCACTGGCGCGGAGCCACGATGGCGTTGCGCGCTGATCGTGCCGTGAAGATTGCCCAACAATCATGGCCCGATGCGATCCGCGCGCCGTTCCGGCATCGCGTGATCACGATCTCGGTGGCGGCGCAAGGCGACGGGCTCAAGCTCGACACGACCGTGCAAGTCGACCGCGCCGTCGTGGACTGACGGTGGACTCGAGCGCGGCGGACATCCCCGACCGAACGCGCCGCGTGGGCCCCGACCAGAGTTCACACTGAAGCGCTCGCCTCATCCAAGATGGTCACGATCCACGCGAAGAAGAGCAGGACATGCACCATGCCCTGCATCACGCTCACGCGACCGCGGACCAGGCTGAGCGCGGTCACGAAGAAGGTTGCCGCGAGCAACACGATGAATGGTGGTTCCAAACCCAACTCGGGCGTCACGCCGGTCGCGAAGCGAATGCCGATGACCGCTGGCACCGTCAGCCCGATCGTCGCCAAGGCGCTGCCGAGCAGGATGTTGATCGACCGCTGCATGTCGTGCCGACGCGCGGCGCCGACCGCTGCGAGCCCCTCGGGTGCCAAGACCAGGAGCGCAATCAAGATGCCACCGAGCGGAAGCGGCAGATTCCATGCCTCGAGCAAATCGCGGGTGCGGCCACCAAGTCCCTCGGCCATCGCCACGACGGCGACCAGCGCAAGCACCAAGAGCACGACGGAGCGAACGAGGGCAGGGGGCTCGCGGTGCTTGGGCCGCGACTGGCTCTCAGCGACATCGTGGAGCGCGAAAAAGGCTCGGTGCCGGGTCGACTGCATGAACAGGAACGCGCCGTACACCACCAGGCTGCTGGCTCCGACGAACCGTTCCATGGAATCGCTCATCCATCCGCCAGGTCCAGAGCGAGTGAACCGCGGAAGCACCATGGTGATGCACGCCAGCGTGAAGAGCAGCGGTAGATAGGCGTGACTCGACTGCGGGTTGAACTCCTGCTCCTTCCTGCCCCAGCCCGACACCACCATGCAGACACCCAGCAGCAGATTCAGGATCAGCATGATCACCGCGAACATGGTGTCGCGCGCAACATCCGGGTCACCATTCGATCCAAGCATGACCGCGCAGACTGCGGCCACTTCGATGATGATCGCGGAGATCGTGAGCACGATCGTGCCCAATGGTTCGCCCAGCCGCTCGGCCACATGATCGGCGTGCGTCATGGCACGCATCGCGGCTGCCACGATCGCGGCGATCAGCCAAACGGTCCAGCCCAAACCCGTCGCGCTGTCAGCGGGGCCATGCGGGCTCCAGTGCAGGAGCACCGCACCGCCAGTCGCCAATCCGATGGCGATCGGAAGTTCGGCGAGGAT
Organism: Phycisphaerae bacterium; assembly: GCA_016873315.1. Classification (GTDB taxonomy): domain Bacteria; phylum Planctomycetota; class Phycisphaerae; order Phycisphaerales; family SM1A02; genus SYIB01. The sequence continues at coordinate 5,651 of VGXL01000111.1, forward strand.
GGAACCGATCGCCCTTGCCGGAGTGGCGTTCGTCATGAGCCGAACTCTAACGCCGGCGAGGACGCTTCAGCACGGACCCCATGCGCCGAGCATGATGCCAAGGTCGGCGCCGTCGGTCACGCCCGAACCATTGAGATCACCGCCGGCGGCGCCCCAGGCCCCGAGCAACATGCCGAGGTCGCCACCGTCGACCACTCCATCGTGGTTGAAATCCGCTGCGCATGGAGTTGCGCAACTGATCGTGAGGATGCCCGTCCCACCGACACCGGCGACGGGTGCCCCCACGCGGATGAGCCAGGTGCTTCCTGCGGTGACATTGAGCGTGACGCGCCCACCGTTGCCGGAACACCCGGTGGTCGTGTCATCGCAAGCCGCGGGCACGGTTGACGAAGTCGGGCACGTGGTGCCTGAGTACACCGCCAACCTTGAATCGAATGTTGCTGAACCGCAGGTTTCGACCGTCAGCGTGCCCGAGCAGGTCGCGACATGGCGGAACCAGACATCCTTGGCGCAAACGGTGCCTGCGCCATCGTTGCATGCCGCCGGCAGCGAGCCGATCGAGTCGGTCGCCGGCGCGGTGGTGAACGGGGTCGTGCCGAGGCCGACATCGATGGCGCCGGCGCACCCATCGTTCGCTGGCGGCCCGAGCACGCGCACGCTGTCCACGTACCAGTTGTCTGCAGTGTCGTTTCCGT
>VGXL01000112.1 GCA_016873315.1 Phycisphaerae bacterium
AACCGCATCGGGCCGGATGGCGTGAACGTGCCTGGCCATGTGTGGCGTTGCCAGGACACGGGCTGCTGGAACATCGGGCTCTTCGATGTCGCCGGCAACACCACCGCTGGCAACGAAACGCCCGGCGCTGCCGGCGCTAACTGCGACGCAGGAACCTGTGCCGGTGACTTCAACGCCGACGGCGTGCGCGATGGCGCCGACCTTGGAGCGTTGCTCGCCGGATGGGGCACCTCCAGCGGCGACGTGAACGGCGATGGTCTCACCGATGGCGCCGACCTTGGCGCGTTCCTTGCGGTCTTCGGTCAGCCCTGCCAGTGACGCCTCGCTGAATCGTGATGGACTTCGCGGGCGCCCGGACTCTCCGGGCGCCCGCTTTCTTTCACCTCTGCTCCGATCGGATTCGTCACGCTCAAGGCGATGCATCCGCGAGCCTGACCGGAGTACCCTTCTGCGATGCCTGCAGTCCCCGCAGTCTCCAAGGTTGGCTCGACCACCTACGACGCCATCGCGGGCTTCGGTGACTTCACCCTGTTCCTCCTCGCGGCGGTGCAGCGCTTGATCGCGCAACCGACCCGGTGCCTGAAACCCAGTCTGATCTTCCCCCAGCTCTACTCCGTCGGCGTCCTCTCGATCCCCGTGGTGGGGATCACCGGTGCCTTCATTGGGATGATTCTGGCGCTCGAGGGATTCGACCAGTTTCAGGCGATCGGCCAGGAGGATCGGCTCGGTGGCGTGATCGTGGTCAGCGTCTGCAAGCAGATTGGCCCCGTGCTGAGCGCGGTCATGGTGGCAGGCCGCGTGGGCGGCGCGCTCAGCGCTGAGCTTGGCACGATGCGCATCACGGAGCAACTCGATGCCATGCGCGCTATGGACGCTGATCCAATCCGGATCCTGGTCGTTCCGCGCATCGTCGCGTGCGTGATCATGACGCCGATCCTGACCATCTTCAGTGATGCACTGGGCACCGCAGGAGCGTGGCTCGTCACGGTGCGCATCCTCGGCGTGTCCGACGTGGAGTTCTGGCACTATGTTCAGCACATCGTCAACCTGATCGAGCCGATGAGCGGCCTGGTGAAAGCCACGGTCTTCGGTCTGTGCATCGGATCGATCGCGTGCTACCGCGGCTTCACCTGCCAGCCCGGGGCCGCGGGCGTTGGTCAGGCGGCGACGAGCTCGTTCGTGACGAGCTTCCTTGCGATCATTGCCGCCAATCTGGTGCTCGCCGAGTTCCTCAACACCATCTTCATCTTGCTCGTACCAGACGCGCCGAGCGTCTTTGGATGACGCGATGCATGAGCCGTCGCAGCCCTTGGGTGACCTGACGCAGATCAACCGGCGCGGTTTCCTCGGCGCGGCACTCGTGGTGGGCATGCCGTGGCCGGCGCGCCTTCAGTCGCCGCCGCCCGCGCCAGGTGTCAGCGACTTGGCCGGCCGCCCCCCGAATCCGCCAGCGTGGCGCGTCGATCCCTGGCTGTACGACATGACCTTTCGCGTGCAGGTGCTGGGCATTCCGGCGTTCCAAGAGGGCGATGTCGCCAGCAACACGGAAACGCTGCGACTCACGACCAACCGTCTCGTGCTGCCGATGGCGACGCTCGACACCTGGTCGTCGGTGGATCTCGCAAGCGTCCAAGCGACCGCCACGCTCACGAATGCTCCCCGCAAGTCGATCGCTGTGTCGATGCTCGATTCCCTTGGTGGCACGCGTTTGGTCACGCTCGACACCGGCGCAGTCAGCTGCCAGTCCATTCAGTGGGAACTGCAATGGCGCGTGCAGGTGTGGTCGAGTCTGGTGGACGAAGATCAGGCGCAACGCGTGACCTGGCCGCGTGCGTGGCCAGCGGAGGTCGAGCCGTGGCTCAAGCCATCGGTGGCGATCGAGAGCGATGACCCGCGATTCGCGCAGCATGTGCAGACGGTCTCGGGCGGACAGCTCAAGGATGTCCCAATCTGGCTTGCGACCAAGGACCTGGTGCGTCACACGGTGCTCTGGTTCCGCAGCCTCGACAGTTTCGGCAACATCACCGATACGACGGCAACTCGCGGGTTCCAGCTCCAGGGCGCAGCGGCCGCCATGGAGTCGCGCAAGGGTTCGGTCTACGACCTCTGCGCGGCGTGCGTGGCCACGCTGCGCGCTGCGGGGATTCCCGCGCGGCCGGTGCTGGGCATGATCGAGGCCCCGCAAGGGACGAACACCGGAGGGATGCCGCAGTTCAGGCTTGGGTGCTGGGCCGAGGCGTACCTGCCTGGTGTAGGTTGGATGCCGTTCGATCCTGACCGGATCTACGTCAATGGCGCAAAGTCGCTTGATGTGCTCAAACCGTGGGACCGATTTGGAACATGGTCGTACCTGAACTATCGCGCGCCGATCTCGCATGAGTTCTTGCCGGCGATGCAGCCGCAGCCGCCGGTGCAGTACCCGGGCATGTGGGGTTGGATCCGGGCCGGCGGCGTGGACCCAACATGCCAACTCATGGACTACCTGACCTGTGTCATGCTGGACCGTGGAGTTGGCCAGTGGGATCCCGGCCCGGCACCGCGGATCCCGCCCGCGTACCTGTTGCGCGGTCCGAAGCCGCGTCACTGACGACCATGACCCGGTGGAGCCCTTGGCGCGCTCCGCATCGCTGAGGGTGCGCGCGTCAGGAATCCCGCTTGCCCCGTCACTCAATGGAAGTCGCGCGAGTGCATCGTGACTGGCCCGTGCTCGGCGCGTGCGTCATCGATCCCCTGCACGGTGCGCGCGAGCAGGTGCGACACGCCGTCGCGACGCTCCATGCGCCCGCGCACGATGACGGCCGAGCTCGCGCGGATGGCGCGACGAAAACGCTCGTACACCTCGGGGCGCACGATCACATTGGCCGAACCTGATTCATCCTCGATCGTCAGGAACATCGTGCCCTTCGCGGTCGATGGCCGTTGGCGCACGAGGACGAGCCCCGCCATCGCCGCGCGACTGCGCGTGGGCAGCGCGTGGTCGCAGCGCGCGAGCGCACACGGCACGCACCCCTGCCGTGCGAGCCAGCCCCGGAAGAACGAGATCGGATGGGCCTTGAGGCTCAGGCCGATCGAACCGTAATCGGCCAGCACCGTGGCCGGTGCCGCGACTGGTGGGAGTTGCGCCGGTTCCTCGAGCGTGTCCCACAGCGTGGCGCTGCGCTCGGCTGAGGCGACCCACTGCTCATGCAGCGGACCATCGTGTTCCTTGAGGGCGCGAATCTGCCAGAGCGCCTGTTGTCGATCGAGCCCCATGCCCCTGAAGGCGTCGGCGCGGGCGAGCGCCCGCAGCGAAGCCAAGCTGGCGCGGCTCGTGCGCCAGAGCGACATCATGCCCTGTCGCGGTCCATGCTCGCGCACCGACTGATGGATCGCCAACGCATCGTGCTCGGACAAGCCGCGCACCATGCGCATGCCGAGTCGGATGGCCCAACCCTGCGGCTGCGGATCGCCATCATGCCGGATGCTCAAGGCCGAACGATCGCCCGACTCTGCAAGCGCAGGCGCCGCCCCATGTCGTTCGAGCGTGCAGTCCCAGTCGCTGAGCACGGCATCGACCTGTCGCACATGGACGCCGTGTTCCTGGGCATCGCGCACGAGTTGCGCGGGCGCATAGAACCCCATGGGCTGGCTGTTGAGGAGTGCCGCTGTGAAGGCGGCCGGATGGTGGCGTTTGAGCCACGCACTGACATAGACCAAGTGCGCGAAACTCGCCGCGTGGCTTTCAGGGAAGCCGTAGCCGGAAAAGCCCTTGATCTGCGTGAAGACTTGCTCAGCGAACTCCTGCGCGTAGCCGCGACCGACCATGCCCTCGATGAGCCTGCGTTCGAAGCGTGCGATCTCCTCGCCGCGCCGCTTCCATGCGGCGATCGCGCGACGCAGGGCATCGGCTTCGCCCGCGGTGAATCCGGCAGCGACCACGGCAAGCGCCATGGCCTGTTCTTGGAAGAGCGGCACGCCGAGCGTGCGTTCGAGCACGCGGCGCACGCCATCGTCGGGGAACTCAATCGGTTCCTGGCCGCTGCGGCGCCGAAGGTACGGATGCACCATCTTGCCGTGGATCGGCCCAGGCCGCACGATGGCCACTTGCACCACCAGGTCGTACCAGCGACGCGGCTTCAGGCGCGGCAGCATGCTCATCTGCGCACGGCTCTCGACTTGGAACACTCCCACGCTGTCGGCGCGACAGAGCATGTCGTAGGTCGACGCATCTTCGGCGGGCACTTGGTGCATGGCCATCGGGCTGCCGCACCGCGCGACCATGTCGAGCGCCTTGCGGATGCAGGTGAGCATGCCGAGCGCGAGGACATCGACCTTCAGGATCCCCATCGCCTCGATGTCATCCTTGTCCCATTCGATGATGCTGCGGCCCGGCATGGCGGCGTCGCGCACAGGCACGAGGGTGCAGAGCGGTTCATCACTGAGCACGAAGCCGCCCACATGCTGCGACAGATGTCGCGGGAATCCGATGAGCGTGGCAGCGATCGAAGCCAGCTGCGTGATGCCGCGGTCGCTTGGCCTGAATCCAGCTTCCTCGAGTGCGGCCAGGATCGAGTCGCGGTCATCGTCATCGCCCCCGTGGCCCATCCAACGATCGATGCCGCGCGCCATGCGGTCGACCGCATCGGCCGGGAACCCTATCGCCTTGGCGACTTCGCGCACGGCCATGCGGCCGCGCATGCAGACGGCTTCTGCGCACAACGCCGCGCGCTCGCGACCGAAGCGGCGATAGATGTACTGGATCACTTCCTCGCGGCGCTCGTGTTCGAAGTCAACATCGATATCCGGTGGTTCGTTGCGTTCGCGGCTCACGAAGCGTTCGAACAGCATGTCGACGCGCGCGGGATCCACCGCGGTGATCCCCAAGCACCAGCAGACGGCGCTGTTGGCGGCAGCGCCACGCCCTTGGCAGAGGATCCCGTGTGAGCGTGCGAAACGCACGATGTCGTCGACCGTGAGGAAGAATGGTGCGTAGTCGAGGTCCTGAATCAGCGTGAATTCGTGCTCGATCAGGGTGCGCACGCGATCGGGGACTCCGTCGGGATGTCGTTCGGCGGCGCCCTGCCAGGTTCGCACACGCAGCCATGACATGGGCGTGTGCCCGTGTGGCACGAGTTCACGCGGCGAACGATGCCTGACCTGGCCCAGGTCGAACCCCGAGCAATCCGACGCGATGGTGTGCGCACGATCTAGTGCGTGCGGCACGCTGGCATGGATGGCCTGCAGCTCCTGCGGCGAACGCAGGAATCGCTCGGCATTGGGCGCGAGCAGTGCCCCCGCGCGCTCAAGGGTGGTGCCGTGACGGATGCAGCAGAGGACATCGTGAGCCATCTGGCGCTCGGGTGCATGCATGTGTGCGGGATGCGTTGCGACCACAGGCACGCCAACATGCTCGGCGAGCGTGCAGGACTGCCACCAACGGTGTTGATCATCGCCCTCGGCGGTATTCGAGAGCGCCAGCGACACGCGCCCGGGTGCACGCCGCGCCAGATCCGCGACGGCATGATGGAAGGTCGACGTGGTCAGCTGCAGCCCGCGTCGTGGCACCACGATCACATGCAGGCCGTCGAGCCGGCCATCGAGATCGTGCCAGGCCAGTTCCTTTGTTCCTGAATGCTTGAGCGTGATGAGTTGGCAGAGCCTGCTGTACCCGCCGTGATCCATGCACAGCAGGATCAGTTCGATGGCCCCATCATCGATCCCAACATCCAACCCCACCTCCAGCCGCGTGGCCACGATCGTTCGGATCCCCGCGTCGCGCGCGGCTCGGATCCCCGCGTCGCGCGCGGCCACATGCGTGCGGACTGCACCGGCCAGCGTGTGTCGATCGGCGATGGCGATCGTGCGCACACCGAGCGCGGCAGCCTGACGCACCAGTTCCTCGGGCTGGCTTGCGCCTTCAAGGAAGCTGAACGAACTGAGGACATCCAACGCGACCGATGCGCCAGGATGAAGCGATGCACTCGGAGCCTGGCACGATGCGCCAGGATGGATCGATGCACTCGGAGCCTGGCACGATGGATCCAGGTCATAGAGCGATGCGCTCATGTCCACGCCCCCTGCACCCACCACGAGCCGTCATCGTGCCTGACCAAGGACAGCCACGCGTGCTCGCCCGATGGATCCGTTGCCGATCGCGTGGCATGCACGCGCCAGTGATCCCGAGTTCCCGCATCATGCGCTTGCCACCATGCACCAACGAGTCGCTGTGGTCCTTGGCAGCCGATGATGTGCCACGCTGCCCCCCGCCAACGGAATCGATGGGGCGGAGTGGGCCATGGGGCATCGGTGGCATGGGATGCCGCCGTGATGCGCTCAGCCTGCGGCCACAAGCATGATGG
>VGXL01000113.1 GCA_016873315.1 Phycisphaerae bacterium
GCCACGGCCTGCACGGTCCTGATGGCGGGGAGCAACAGGGCCAGGATCAGGGCGAGAAGACCGATCACGACGAGCAACTCCGTCAGCGAAAATCCTCTGGGATTCGCCGCACGGAAACTTGCTGGGGATCGGGGATACGCCATGCTTCGTGCCTAGGCTCCATCGTATGCCCCTGCGACCCACGACATGCATCGCGATCGCCCTTGCAGCCACGCTGCCCGCGGTGTCACCCGCCCTTGCCCAGACGATCCACGGCACCTGGCTCACGCCGACGCTCGACCGTTGGATGTATCCCTTCAACACCTCCCCAGGGTCGCGACCGGTCATCAGCGTCTTCGGCTCGGATGCAAACGACCCGTTCACCTTCGACAGCCGCGATGGCCAGTTCCTCGTGGGATGGTTGACGGCGGATCAGGTCCCCATGGGAACGCCCGCAAGCTCGATGACGCTGCAATCCGCCTCGGTCGAGGTCGAATTCGCCAACGATCTCCTCGTGCAGTACGACCCAACGCAGGACCCTTGGCAGATCTTCGCACCCACCACGAGTCCCGACTGGCAGGCGGACAGCGATCCTGGCCAGAGCATCGAACTTCACGGCGTGGGCTTCCGCAACGGCTTCACGGCAGCGTCGTTCAGCGAGTTCTCGCCCTTCGCGCCAGGCGGCACGAACCTGATGGCTCCCAGCGTTCGCTCGGCATATGCCATGTCCTTCAATGGCGCTGGCCAAGCGATCGATGTCAGCAACAACCCGCGCGAGCACTTTGATCCCAAGGCCTTCGCGGTGGGCGCGTGCGCCACGCTCCAGCCAGGCGACCTCATCCCGGCCGGCACGCGCATGAATTTTCAGATAGATGTCAACGATCCAAACATCCGCCACTATGTGCTCAGTGGCCTCGCGTCGGGGAAACTGCTCTTCACGATCTCCAGCCTGAGTTTCGTCGTCCAGCAAGGCGGGAACTTTCCCGCGTTCTACGCCAAGGAACATGCGTTCGTGACCATCGGTGCCGCGACCGCAGCGCAGTTGCGGGTCGCCGTCACGATCGCTCCACCCTGCGCGCCGGCCGATCTTGATTGCAACCAACGCGTGGACGGAGCGGACCTCGGTCTGCTCCTGAGCAACTGGGGCGGCGCTGGATCTGGCGATGTGGATGGCAGCGGGCAGGTCGACGGCGCGGACCTTGGCAGCCTGCTCAGTTCATGGACCGGTTGAGCGAATCGCGCCGGCGAACGACCACCCGACCTGGTTCAGCCGGGTTCCGCTCGCGCTGCACCACTCAGCCGCAAATCGAGTCGAGGATCGCCAGCCGCGCCGCGGTGATCCGCTCGCGCACCCCATCGAGCAGTTCTTCGACAGTCTTGGGCTGGGTTTCCATGACATCGGCGATCTCGCGCGCGGTCAACCCCTCACCGTAGTGCAACGAGAGCACCAGACGCTCGCTCGACGACAGCGACTGCGCGATCATCTTCACGGTCAGGCCTTGCTCATCGAACATTCGTGCTCTCCCTGCACTGCTGTCCATCCGATCCCTCAACGAGCTCACGCGCACATCCTTGCACGACGAGGGGAAGATAACACAAGTCTGGCTCATCATGGCGAACCTTTCTGAGAAGTTTCATCAGGCGGCTGCGTCGAACTGAATGTCCATGAACGCTTCAGCAAGTTCGGGGTCGAACTGGGTGCCCTGGCACCGCTTCACTTCATCGAGCGCCTGGTGCACGCCCATGGCCTTGCGATAGGCGCGGTCGCTGGTCATGGCATCGAAACTGTCAGCGATCGCCAAGATGCGTCCATCGACGGGAATCGAGTCGCCCGCGCGCATGAACGGGTAGCCGGCTCCATCCCATCGCTCGTGATGACTCAGCACGCCCTCGAGCGCATCGGCCACTTCCTCGAAGCGTTGCAGGAGTCGATGCCCGATCAAGGGATGACGGCGAATCTGCTCGAATTCCTCGGCGTTCAGGGGCCCCCGCTTGTTCAGCACGGCCTCGCTCACGCCGACCTTGCCCACATCATGCAGTAGCCCAGCCAAGCGGATGCGAGCGCACGATGCATCGTCGAGCCCGACATGGCGCGCCAGCGAAACCGCCAAGTCCGACACGCGTGAGCAGTGCCCGCGCACGCCATGGTCCTTGGCTTGGATCAGTCCGGTCAGAAAGGTCACGGTCCCAGCCACGGAGTGGGCCAGGGCCTCGGGTCGCGTCTTGAACATCATCGGGCTCCTTTCGGCACCCCTGCTTCGGCAGCCGAACAGTGCGACTTTCGCCACCTTGGAGAATTTCCGACGGAATCCTGGTTCGCCCGCCGAGATACCTTCCCCCCGCCCCATGCGACTGGCGCCCTTCACTGCCCTCCGGGCCTCCCAACACCATGTCACGGCGGTGTCGTGCCCACCGGTTGACCTGCTTGGACCCAGTGAAGTCATCGACATCGCCCGCGCGAAGGCGCGCTCCATCGTGGGCGTGTTGCGCCACGCTGATGTCGTGGGTGCGGTCGATGGCATTCGCCCAAGCCCCGCGTCACATCTGGTCAGTTTGATCGATGGCGGCTCCTTGGTCCGCGAGACCGAGCCGTGGCTCTTCGCTTACCGCGTCGTGGGACACGGGCTCAAGGCGACTGGCATCATCGGTCGCGTCGACGAGTCCGTGCCAGCTGGCCCTGCGCCCGAGGATCCCTTGGGAGAACGCCACGCCGCGCAACCTGCACGCATCGGCGCGACACTCGAACTCACGCGCGTGGTCATCGAGACCTGGTCGCCGATGGTGCCCCGGTTGCTTCTGGACCTGAACGAGCGCCCGCTCTATCACTTCCTCGAGAAGGACACGGGGCTCACGCACAGCGTGTGGTCACTGCGACAACCTTCGAAGTACATCGAGTACCTCGCTCCGCTCTCGTGGCGAGTGGCCCGCACGGCGCACGCGGGCGTGAGCCACGAACCGATCCTGGCGTGCGTCTTCGGTGCCGATGAGTGGGCAGTTGCCGCCGCGCCGCAACTTCGGTTGCGCAGCGGAATCATCGGCCTTGAGCGCGACCGCGCGGACTAAGGAGCCGGCATCCCCTGCGGCTACACTTTGGCCATGGGATCCAAGCCCCAACCGCATTCCCCGTCGATCGATGAACGCACGGCGCGCGTGCTCGTCATCGATGCGTTCGCCTCGACCGGCGCAGAGGCGCTGCGTCATCTCGGCTGCGATGTGATCCACAATCCGCACCTTGGTGTCGAGGGCTTGACGCAGGCCTGCGCGGACCTCATGCCCAATGTGCTCGTGGCGCGTGAAACGACGGTGCCAGGTGCGGTCTTTGCTGCATGTCCATCGCTCGGTCTGGTCGTGCGCGCCGGCGCGGGCACTGAGACGATCGATCTTGATGCCGCGAACCGGCACGGTGTGCTCGTGGCGCACTGCCCATCCCGCGGCGCGATCGCCGCTGCAGAGCTGACCTGGGGACTCATCCTCGCTGCGGATCGGCAGATCCCGGCGCAGACGGCCGACCTTCAAGCCGGACACTGGCGACACGGCCACTACGCCACGGCGACCGGACTCGCTGGCCGCACGCTCGGCGTCATCGGCTTGGGACCGGTCGGCCAGGAAGTCGCGCGCCGCGGCCTTGCGTTTGGCATGCATGTGATTGCGTGGAGCCGGCACATCACCGAAGCACGGTGCGATGCGCTCGGGATCGATCTGTGTGCAAATCTGGTGAACCTGGCCAAACTCAGCGATGTCGTCAGCGTGAATGTCCCACAGAACGCCGAGACGGCCGACCTGGTGGGCGAGAAGTTCTTTGCCGCCATGCGGCCTGGTGCGATTCTGGTCAATTCGTCGCGATCGGGTGCGATCGACGAGTCCGCGCTGCTCCGCGCCGTGCGGTCCAAGGGACTCCGCGTCGCCAGCGACTCATGGGACGACGCGCCCGACGCGCCCGAGGGCACCTTTGTCGGTCCGCTCGGCCGTGAACCCGGCGTGATCGGCACGCACGGCGTCGCCGCCTGCACCGAACAGGCCATGGGTGCGATCGCCGACGATGTCGTGCGCATCGTGTCGGCGTGGATGAATGATTTCGTCATGCCGGGGTGCGTGAACATCGCACAGACAACCGGCGCGAGCACGCTCCTGTGCGTGCGTCACCTCAATGTCCCCGGCGTCTTCGCGCAGGTCTTCGCGGTGCTCGGCAACGCCGCGATCAATGTCGAAGAGATGGACAACATCATCTACGAGGGCGGCCACGCGGCGGTCGCGCGGATGCGGCTTTCGCGGCGTCCGAGCGCCGAGGACCTGGCCGCACTTCGGGCGTGCACTGATGTGCTCGCCGTCAACATCAACGCGCTTCAAGGATCACCATCATGACCGTCGCTCCCTCCATGACCTGCTGCACCCGCCCGTCTCCGAGCGGACGCGTCTACAACTTCAGTGCTGGCCCCGCCGGCATGCCAGAACCCGTGCTGCGCCAGCTGCAAGAAGACCTGTGGGATCTGCGCGGCAGCGGCATCGGGATCATGGAGCACTCGCACCGCGGCAAGGTGTACGACGCCATCAATGCCGAGGCGCACGAGTGGTGCCGCAAGGCCGGGCGCGTGCCCGCCGATTGGGAGGTCATCCTGATGCCTGGCGGCGCGACGGTGCAGCAGGCGTACCTGCCGTTCAATTTTCTTCCCTCCGGCCGAACGGCGGACTACCCCGACACCGGCATCTGGACGACGAAAGCGATCAGCGAGGGCCGCAAGGCCGCCGCGATGCTCGGCGCGCACATTCATGTGTCGTTCGAGGGCTCGCGTTTGAAGTACACACGCGTCCCCAAGGACGGCGAGTTGAGCCAGACTCCCAACGCCGCGTACCTGCACTACTGCTCGAACAACACGGTCTTCGGCACGCGGTACCCCACGACACCCGTCACGACGGCGCCGCTCGTGTGCGATGCGAGCAGCGAGTACTTCGCGCGCCCGGTCGACTGGAGCCGTCATGTGATGCTGTACGGCGGCGGGCAGAAGAACCTTGGGCCATCGGGCATCAGTCTGGTTCTGGTGAAGAAGGACTTCCTCGCGACGGCGAATCCGGCGCTCCCGACCATGATGAACTTCGCCGCGCACGCTGCAGGCGAGAGCCGACTCAACACGCCCCCCACATTCGGTGTCCACGCGATGGGACTGATGTTCCGCTGGATCGCCGAACAAGGCGGACCCGAAGCGCTCGAGCGCGCCGCGATCGAGAAGAGCGGCCTGCTCTATGACGCGATCGACTCGAGCAACGGCTTCTATGTCGGCTTGGCGGAACGCTGGTGCCGATCGTTCATGAACATCAGCTTCCGTCTGCCGACGCCCGCACTCGATGCTCGCTTCGTCGCCGAAGCTGCTGCCCAAGGCATGGATGGGTTGACCGGACACCGCGACGCAGGCGGCATTCGTGCGAGCGTCTACAGCGCGTTCCCCCGCGAGGGCTGCGTGGCGCTCGCGCAGTTCATGCGAGACTTCGCAAACCGAAACGCCTGAGCGATCAACGCAGTTTCTTCAGACGGATGTCGCGGAACTCGATGAACGCGCCCTCGCTCTGCAGCGCGATCCAACCCGGCACGACCTTGCAGTCGGTGGCCACATTCTGCAGCAGGCCGTTGACCCAGAGTTCGAGCCGGCCGCCGTCGACGATGATGCGGTAGCGGTTCCACTCGCCCAGCGGCTTCTCGTTGGTGGCGTGTTCCTTGCGCGTGTGCCGTCCGTTCGTGCGGTCCGCTGCTGCCTTCATCGGAAAGTCGCCGATGTTCCAGATGTCGCCTGCGTTTTCGCTGTGCAGCTGCGCTTCCATGCTGTTGGGCCACACCATGTCGTCGCCGATGGTGCGCAGGAGCACGCCACTGTTGCCCGCGCCCTTCTTCGGGTCGAAGCGCCACTCGAGCTCAAGCTCAAAGTTCTCGTACTTCTCGGTGGTGCGGATGTAGCCGATCGGATTGCCGGCGCACTTCAAGCAACCGTCCGCCACAGTCCAGACCGACATCTGATCCTTGCCCTTCAGGTCGGGCACGAAGGCCGTCCAGCCGGTCGTGTCTTTCCCGTTGAAGAGCGAAGTCCACTCGACACTCTGCGACGCAGCTGGCGCCGCCTTCGTCGCGTCGTCCGATGCGGTCATGGCCACGCCGCCCGCAAGTCCGGCCAGCACGAGCGTCGCGATCATGGTGTGCTTCATGCTGCGCACCATATCGCTGGACGCGGCACGCAGTCGACGGCATCACCCACCGAGCTCAAGCGAGACACGCTGTGCCGGATCACCGGAACGGCACTCGCTCAGGCCCCCTCCACCGCCGCGCGGCCCCAGG
>VGXL01000114.1 GCA_016873315.1 Phycisphaerae bacterium
TGGCCGGTCGAATTGAGGTAACCAAGGATCGCCACCTGGAGTTCGCGCCGCGCACGGTCGCGGTCGTTGAGCGCGCGCACGAGCGCATCCACGGTCTCGGTCCGGTCACGCGGCGTCGCGCGGTCGGGTGCAGCGTCGATCGACTCCTGCCGCTGCTGGGCGATGCTGATGTTGCGCTCCTGCAGTTGCAGCGAGAACATGCTCCGTTCGATGGCGCGCGTGGCTTGTCGCACTTGCACACTGACCGTGTCGCGTGTGTTGAAGAACGCGCGTTGGACCTGCTCCTGACGAAGTTGAGCCTGACGCAGTGCGATGCGCTCGTCGACGCGGTCGAGCGGCACCTCGATGTTGATCCCGACCGTGTAGTCGTCGAACGAACCGTCGAGCTGCACACCGTTGAAGAAGTCCGGGTCCTGCATCAGGTCAATCTTTGCCGCTAGGTCGACTGCGGGGAGCAGGCCATTGCGTGCAAGTTCGACCAAGCGCTTCACATCGTCGACCTGGTCGCGGCTGTTCTGGAGGTCGAGCCGCAGGTCAAGCGCCATCTGCACGGCTGCCTCGCCATCGATGACTGGCGGCAGCATGTCGAGGAGTTCAATCTCGACCTCGAGCATCTGGTCAGGCGGCAAGCCGATGCGCACCTTGTAGCGATCGACTGCGAGCTTGAACGCTTCTTCCTGTGTGGCCAGTCGGTCCACAGCGAAGAGCGCGTTTTGCTTGGCCAAGTCAGCTTGGAACGGCACCTGTCGTCCGCTCGCCACCAGCGCATCTTCACGGTCCACGATCGCCTTGAAGCGAAGGATGCTCTGCTTGGCGTTGTTGATCTGCAGGCGCTGCACGACCAATCCCATGTACTCATCGACCAAGCTCACATAGAAGCGGCGTCGGAAGTCCTCAAACGCGCGCGCCGCGTAGATCGTGTTGCGTTGCGCTTGGATGAGCGGCTCCTGCGCGACGAGCCCGGCACCCTTGAGCAGCGGCACATCAAGCGAGAAGAACGCCTCGACGCTGTTCTGGCCGGCGATGGTCGCATCGTTCAGGTCGTCGGCGACCTGCGCGAGGATGTTCGCGCTCATCTGTCCGCCGTACGGAAGCTTCTGCGTCACTTCGAATTCGTTGACGAGTTCGAGTGCGAGGGCATTCGTGTTGGTCCCAGTTGGATTGAGGATGTCGTTCCCTGAGAGGTCCACGGACTGGAACTGCGGCGAGATTGTGTCGAAGATCCGCGGCGTCCACTCGTTGGTCTCGAGCAACAGGGCAAGGCAGGCGAGCAGGTACTGCTCCTCGGCGTTGCGGTACTCGACGCCGCCCGTGAACGCCTGCTTGATCGCGGCAGCCAGGTCAAGCGTCACGATCGTGGTGCCGGCGATGGGCGTGGCCGCATCGGCGATCACCTTCTTGGGATCAAGCGCGGGTCGCTCGCGCGCGGTGTAGTTGAGTTCGGCTGCCTCGGGGTTCAGAGTCGGTGGCGAGCGCAGGGCCGGCGTGTCGTCGTAGGCGTTCGGATTGCCATCCGCCTTGCGGTCGCGGATCGATGGCACATTCGCCTGTTCGCCAATCTCGGCGCTCGCTTGTCGGATGCGCTCTTCGGTTTGGCGGTCGATCGCCTGCATGCCGGTCTCGCACGCAGCGAGCGTGAGGAGTGTCGGAGCAAGGAAGATGGTGGCCAAGTGGCGCATGGCGTGGCTGACAATCGGAGAGCACGGTATTCGACCGGAAACGGACGACGAGGCCAAGATCATCGGTTATCACACTCGGTGCATCTGAGAAGCCGCGGGAAAACTTGACCCCACCGCGGACGACACCCAAGGAGCGGACATGAACGACACGGTGAACGAGGACTGCACCGACCTCGATGCCCATCGGGCTGGCGACCGCGAGGCTTTCACGCGGCTGGTGGATCGCCACGGCGCCGTCACGCTGGCCATCTGCCGCCAGCACACGGCCAACCTTCCCGATGCCGAAGACGCGTGCCAGGAGGCGTTCATCCGTGCTCACCGCAAACTTCATCAGGTCCACGACTGCACTGGGTTTCGATCATGGCTGTACGCGATCGCCAAGCTCGCCTGCAGTGAGCGCCGCCGCAGCGCAGGTCGCCGCGCGCGGCACGAGGGCGAAGCCATGACCATCACCCGCGATCGCGACCGAGCTCGGTCCACGACGCCAAGCGAAGACGCCGCGCGTGCCGAGTCGCTCGCTCAACTTGATCACGCGCTCAACCGCTTGCCGGAGGATGAGCGCCTGGCGATTCACCTGTACTACCTCGAGCCTGATCCTGTAGCCGCTGCACGCAGTGCGCTTGGACTAGGCCGAAGCGCCTTCTACAAGCTGCTCGCGCAGGCGCGTGAGCGGCTCGCCGGATTCCTTGAACACCCTGCCATGAATCGAGGCACACCATGATGTTCCGATCGATCCGCCCCTTCCCCTTCCGTTCGCCCCATGATGACGATGGTGCGCCTCCGCGCGATGCGCTCGACGGCCTGCTGCGCGAGTGGCACGATCGTCATGCTGCAGCAGCGAGCGCCAACCGCGATCGTCTGGTAGACGCCGTGCGCGAGGACGCGCGGTTGCGACCGTCGTTCGTGCCGCGCTGGGTGCGGCCGCTCTCGATCGCGGCGTCCCTCGGGCTCATGGTGGTCCTTGGGTTGCTCTTCACGACCGCCATCGATCGCCCCGCGTACGCGGATGGGGTGGTGATGATGCCCGAGGCCGGCCGGCTCGATGCGCTTGCCCCCAATGGACAGCTCATCGGCCCCTGCCCCTTGCGTCACACGGATGTGCAGGCGTCGGTGGTGGGTCCGTTCGCGCGCGTCACACTGCTCCAGCAGTACCAGAACACCTACCCCACCAAGATCGAGGCCGTCTACACCTTCCCGCTCTCGCACCGTGGTGCCGTCGATCGCATGACCATGACGATCGTGCAGCCTGATGGTGAGCGCGTGGTGGTCGGCGAGGTGCGCGAGCGCTCGATCGCCCGTGCGATGTACGAAGCCGCACGCGAGCAGGGCTATGTCGCGAGCCTGCTCGAGCAGGAGCGTCCGAACATCTTCACCCAGAGCGTGGCCAACATCGAGCCCGGAGCGCGCGTGGACATCGAGATCTCGTATGTCGAGACGCTGGTGGCCAAGGATGGTCGCTACGCCTTCGAGTACCCGACCGTCGTGGGACCGCGCTACATCCCCGGCCCGGCGCCCTCGCCAGGCATGATGCCACCCGGTTGCACGCCGCGCTTGGGCGTGGTGCTGCTTGCGCCAGTCACCGCCGCCGCTGCCGATGGCGAGGTGCCCGCTTGGATGCCCCCGCTCGCGCAACTCCCCGAAGCACTCGCCGCGGCTCTGCCCATCGCCACACCCGAGGCGATGATCAAGCGCGATGCAGCATCGACCTGCGGCTTCATGGTCACCTACGGCAACGGCAGCCAAGAGCGCTGCATGGTCTTCGACGATGGCACGGGTTGGGTGAATGGCCGGTGGTTCTGCCTGCCCAACGCAAGGCCCGGCGCGCCGTTCGCCCAGCCGACGACGCAGGTCCCCGATGCCGATCGCATCACGCCGATGCCGGTGCTGCCTGGCACACGCGCTGGTCATGACCTTGGCATCTCGCTGTCGATCGACGCCGGTGGCATCCCGATCACGAGCCTGCGCAGCGCGCTGCATGTCGTTCGCGACCAGGCCGTGACGGAGTCGCGGCGCGTGGTGACCCTGGCCAAGCAAGCTGAGCTCCCCAACCGCGACTTCATCGTGGAGTGGTCGCTCAAGGACGATGCGATCCTCGAAGCCATCGCCTCGCACTGGTCCACGCGTCCGGCGCCCACCGGCGTGGGCACGAGCTTCGATCCAGCGAGCGTGCCGGCAGCGATCGAGGGTGGCTACCTCACGCTGGTCGTCTCGCCGCCGGCCGCGATCGCGCCAACGGAGATCCCCGCGCGCGAACTCGTCTTCGTCCTTGACACCAGCGGCAGCATGCGCGGATTCCCGATCGACAAGGCCAAGCAAGTCATGTCCAAGGCCATCGCCGCGATGCGCCCGGCCGACACCTTCAATGTGATCACCTTCGCGGGCTCGACGCGGGTGCTTTGGCCGCAGCCCGTTCCGGCAACACCAGCCAACATCCAGTCAGCCCAGGCGTTCGTTGATGGCCAGCAGGGTGGCGGCGGCACCGAGATGATGCAGGCGATCAACGCAGCGCTTGTGCAGCGTGCGGGTGGTGGGCTCACGCCGGCAGAACTCATCGATCTTCCTGCCGATGGTCGCGAGGTTCATGTGCTTGTGCCCTACACGGCCATCGTCGACCAAGGCGGTCGCCTGCAGATCCAGGCTTCACCCACCGTTGCCTTCCCCTTCACAAGCCCGGTCGAACTGCCGAGCGTGCTCAAGCCCGAGGGCGTCACGCTCTCGATGCGCGGGCGCTGGGCGACCGTCGGT
Source organism: Phycisphaerae bacterium (assembly GCA_016873315.1). Taxonomy (GTDB): domain Bacteria; phylum Planctomycetota; class Phycisphaerae; order Phycisphaerales; family SM1A02; genus SYIB01. The sequence continues at coordinate 4,425 of VGXL01000114.1, forward strand.
GGCGAGCGCGTGCTTGAGGTGCGCGAGGCGGGCTTCGCGCCCATGGCCGCCACCTCACCCATGCGCCTGTGCATCTTCCTGACGGATGGCTACGTCGGCAACGATCGCGGCATCGTCGCTGCGGTGCGGGCGAACGCGGGCACCACGCGGGTCTTCAGCTTCGGCATCGGCAACAGCGTGAACCGCTGGCTGCTCGATGAGATGGCGCGTGCCGGTCGCGGCGAGAGCGAGTTCGTCACGCTCGAAGCCTCGGCTGACGAGGCGGTCGAGCGGCTCACGCGCCGGATCCAGACGCCGGTCCTGGCGGATGTCTCGGTCTCGTTCGAAGGATTCGAAGCGACCGCGACGACGCCTGCCCTGATCCCCGATCTCTTCGATGCCAAGCCCATCGTGGCCCATGCGCGCTACCTGAAGCCCGGCAGCGGCACGGTGATTGTGCGCGGCCGCACCGGCGGTGGTCCGTGGGAACGACGCATCCCCGTGCAGTTGGTCGGGCCCGGCTCGGGCAACGCCTCGGACATGCTGCCCTCGCTCTGGGCGCGCAGCCAGGTCGATGATGCGCTGGCTCCCGTCCTCAAGGAACTCGAGCAAGATGCCGTGCCGGCTGATGTGCGCCGCCGCGTCACGAGCCTTGGTGAAGGCTGGCAGGTCATGACGCCCTTCACGAGCTTCATCGCGATCGAGAAGGCGCGCGTGACGATCGGCGGCCGTGCGCTGCTCGTTCCGGTGCCGATCGAACTGCCGCAGGGCACGCGGTTCGACGGATTCTTCGGCGAGTGGTGTGGTGGCCCTGTCCCGATGGTCGGGCGCATGAGGGGTGGCCTCCTTGGTTCGGGTGGCGATGATCAGGACATGAGCCTTGGCTTCGCTGCCGAGGCTGCACAGAACGCGCAGGGCGTCTCGGTTGCACCACCCGTACCGGCGAGTGCGGCTCCCGCGCCAAGCGCGGCAGCCGATCCCAAGGCAGCACCAGCACCAATGGTTGCGTCGAGTGCACCCCCAGTCGGAGTTGTCGAAGCACGCAAGGAGTCCGCATCGCGCGGCTTGCGCCGGGGCAGTGGTGACGCGGGACGCGCTGGCACCGGTCACCCTGGCGGCGGTGGTGGCGGGTCGCAGGGCCAAGGTGCAGCTGGTGGATTCGGCGGCGACTCCAAGGGCAAGATGGAGTCGATGGCTTCCCGCCCAGCCAAGCCTGGGGCGCCTGCCGAGGTTCAGCAGCCTGAACGGAAGGGCCAATCGGCAGGTGGTGGGATGCCTCCCGCCGGCACGGCAGCCGACCGCGCCGGGCGCAACGAAGCGGATTCGCTGGAGCGCTCGACGGTTCGAGGAATCGACGCCAAGCGGGATGCGGCAGTCGATGCAACGCGAGATGCGCCAACCCGGGCTCGCGATGGATCCAATGATGGCGAACCTCCGGCGGAGCCCGCGGCACCGGTCGCACCAGCCGAAGATCCAGTCATCGTGCTCCATGATGTGCGTGATCTGGTTGGCCTTGGTGCCGAGCCAGCCGTCGTCGCGCAGGCGACCGAGCGCTTGGTGCGCGAGCTGCAGAGGTTCACGGGTCGTGAGCTCTGGACGGATCAGGGTGGGCGCAGCGCGGCGTGGTCGGCGCAGGATGGCCTTCTCAGGATCGAAGCCTGGCCGAGCCTGCAGCGCATGATCGACGGCGCCCTGCGCACGCGCCGAGCGGCGATGGGCGCAACCGGCGGAATCGACCGCGACCTCGTGCGCGCCGATGAGGGTGCAGCGATCACGGCCATGCGTGCGCGTGTCGCGCGTCCGCTCACCACGGTCGAACTCGCCCGGGCGTGGGA
>VGXL01000115.1 GCA_016873315.1 Phycisphaerae bacterium
GTGAAGTTCGTGCCGTCGGTGCTGACATCCACGCGGAAGCTCGATGGGCCTGTGCTCGATCGGGTCTGGTCCCACGACACGCTGATGTCCGAGTATCCGGCGGTCGACACGCGGGCCTCGTAGTAGTCACCGACAGACCAGTTGTTGCTGCTGAACGAGTACTGCGATCCATTGCCCGAGGGCGAGGAATAGGTCGTTGCGGTCAACGCGTGGAATGCGCGCAGATCGCTGCCTGCCGTCTGGTCGCCTTGGTCGCCAACGCCAACCGAGTAGTTCTGTCCGGTCGATCCGGCGGGGATGGCTGTTGCGATCGACCAACCGGCGATCATTGCGCCGTCGGCTGAAGAAACGAGAGCGACAGCGATCGCGCCGGCTGTCAGTGAAACGAAAGACTTCATGGGGAAGGCTCCTGGGGGAAAAGGGTGGTCTGCGCCCTTTGAGCCCACCTCCAGTGCCTTTTCACGGACCCTTCAGCGAAGACTATAGCCCGAATCGGCGCGGTTCCAAATCCGGGCTTGCGAATCGACACCCCTCGTCTTTGGGTGCCGACCAGTCCGAGCGGCGGGAGCGCCCATGGCTTGCGCGTCCATGCGGTGAACACCCCTGGCGAGCGCTCCCATGGGGTGCACAGCCGTGGCGAGCGCGCAGTTCGACCCCGGTAGGCTTCTGGCATGGTGGCGCCGAAGCATGGCCCTCGGGACCCCGTCGACCGGGTCGGCGGGCGTTTGGGGGGCGTTCTCTCAGTCGTTCTGGCGTTCGGTCTGGCGTTCGGTCTGGCGTTCTGGCTGGCGTGCGGGGGGGCGTGGCTGAGCACCGCAGCAGCTGCCCCGATGACGCCGCCGGAGCCGGTCGCGGGCGTCGAACTCCAGGAGCGCCGAGTCTGGACCTTCGATGCAGGTTCGGGCATCCAACTCTGCATCGACAACCTCTTCAGCGGTGCGCGACTCAACGGGTGCGAACAGGTTGGGCCGAAGGAGTTTCGCCTGCTCGTCGCGCCCGAGCGCGAGCCGATCAATCCGAGCCCGTGGTACGCGCTGCGAATCCGTTCGTCCAAGCCCTGCGAGGTCACGCTGCGTTTGGCGATCGCGACCGCAACGGTTCGGCCGCGCGCGTGGGCGAGTCGCGACGGTCGTCGATGGACGATGGCCCCTGATTCGCAGTGGACTGGCGAGCCGGGTGATCGCGAGTGCACGATCAAGGTTTCGGTCGTTCCGGATCCGATCTTCATCGCCAGCAACCGCATGATCGGGATCGACGAACTCGATGCCTGGTCGACGCGTGTGGCGATGGAGTCCGGCGTCTCGGTGGAGTCGATCGGCCGATCCACCGGTGGTCGCCCCATCTTGGCGTTCACGCTGAATCCGCAGGCACCGCCGGACCATGTCATTGTGATCGGGCGTCAGCATCCACCTGAGCCGTCTGGCAGCGTGGGACTGATGAAGTTTGTCGAGCGACTCCAGCAGTCCGATGCAGCGCTTGCTGGTTTCGGCAAGCGCTTTCGCGTCACCGTCATTCCCATGGTGAATCCCGACGGCGTGCACGAAGGTCAGTGGCGATGCACGCTTGGTGGCATCGATCCAAACCGGGATTGGCATGAGTTCTCGCAGCCGGAAACGCGTGCCGTGCGCGATGCAATCCTGGCGCTGGCGGCGCAGCCGGGAGCACGCATCCACCTGCTGCTGGATTTCCATGCCACCGATCGCGATGTGCTCTACACGCCGGCGCCCGGCAGCGCGGTCGAGCCAGCGGGGTTCGTGCAGGCCTGGCTCGATGGCGTGCAGGCACGCTTTCCGCGCGAGAAGCTCGAGTCGACCGCGTCGCACAATCTCGACCAGTGGACCTTCAAGCGCTGGGCTGCCGAGACGATCAAGGCTCCGGGGATCACCGTGGAGTTTGGCAGCCTGACACCGCATGAACGCATCGCCGCGAAAGCGCGCGTCTTTGCCGAAGTGATGACCGAGGTGCTCGCGACGCAGGTGCCGGTCGATGTGCCGGCAACAGTCCCATGACGAGGGTTCGGGCACTTGGTCTGGTCTGGTGTGGAGCGTTCACCGCATGGTGGCTGCTGACACCGCTGGTCGTGATGGTCGTGGCTGGCATCTCAGACGAGTGGTTCGACTCGGGCAGCTTGGGCAGCTACCTGAACAACTACACCGACCTCGTGTTCTTCTCCTCAGGGCTTTCCCCCCCGGAGCACCTGATCATGATGGCCATCGCGATCGTCGCGGCCACCCTGCAACTCATGCTCGCGGCACCGGCAGTCCCGCCGTTCCGCGCGGCACAGGAAGGCAGGTCGATGCGGCAGTCTGTCGTGGCGGCAGCCATCGTTGCCGGTGCCTTGGTCACCATGATCGGCTTTGCCGCGATCGAGGCTCTGGTGGTGCTCAGCACTGACTCGACCGTTCCAATTCCCGTTGCCGGCGAGCTGGTGGTGGTGGCTCTGATGACGACTTGGCTGCTCAGCTCGGCAGCGTGGTCGACGGTGCTGTGGCGGGCGGGCTCGGCATCGAATCCTGATGTCGTGAGTCGGCTCGTGCGCGCGGCCTTTCGCGGCAGTGCGCTGCAGGTGGTGCTCGGAGTGCCGCTGTATGTGATCGTGCGCCGCAAGGAGAGTTGCTGGTGCAGCCTCGCCACGTTCTGGTCGCTCTGCGTGGGGTTCGCGTCGATGATCCTGCTCTGTGGACCCGGCGCCGTGCTGCTCTTCACGCGCGGCCAGCGGCGGGCGTGGAGACAAGGGTCGTGTGGATCCTGCGGTCATCTGCGCGCCCCCCATGCGGATCGTTGCCCGGAGTGTGGAGTCGCGTACCCGGTGCGGCAGATGATGGAGTCCTAGCATGGTCGGGGAGATGCACCGACGACCCCAAATACACTGGCTTTGCGTTGGCTGCGCATTCGCGCTCGCGCTCTCCTCGGCGGTGTCGTGCACATCGGTTCCGACCGCCGGGCACCCCGACGAGTCGGTGCCCCGTGCGCTCACAGGAGAGCCGATCGATCCTCTCGATGGCGAGCCGGGCACGCTGGTCTTGGTCGCCTTCGTGGGGCCCGAGTGTCCGATCGCCAACGCCTGCGCGCCGTACCTCGCTGACGATGCACGCACTGCATCGGGCCTCGGCGTCGAGTGCTTCATCGTCTATCCGTTCCACGACCTTTCCATGGCCACGCTGCGTGACCATGCCCGGGACTTCGGGCTGGCCCCGACCTTCATCGCGGTGTCGGACCCCGGTCGGCGCATCGTCAGGGCACTCGGTGCGACCGTCACGCCCGAGGCCATCCTGGCCCGACGCCTCGGGGGGGGCCAGGTCGAGATCCTCTACCGAGGGCGGGTCAACGACCTGTACTCCGCCATTGGCCGGCGGCGCCCACAACCCATCCACCACGACCTGCGGGATGCAGTCGTTGCTGTGGCGGCGGGGCAGGCTGCATCGAAGCCGTGGCCGCCAGCCATCGGGTGCATCATCGAGCAAGCAGACTGATCCGCGTTCCTTCGACGCGGGGTTGGTACAACTCCAGCATGTTCATCGAAGCCCTCCTGTTGTCGAGTTCCATGCTCGTCCCGTCCATCGCGGTCGTTCAAGACCAGACGCAGTCTTCGTCCCAATCGCAAGCCAGTGAATGGCCGCAGTCGAATACGGTTGGCGATCGCACATTCACCGTGTACCAGCCGCAGTTCGATGGCTACGACGGCCGGATCGCCACGCTCAGCGCGGCCATCACCGTGAAGCAGGGGGATGCGCTCAAGCGGGGCATCATGTGGCTGCGAGCCGAAACGGCACCGGCCGACATCGCCGGCGAAGTCGAGCTCCATGACCTGCACATCACGCGCCTGAGCATCGACAACAAGGACGATTGGGCCGCGCGCTCGGCGCTGCAGGGATCCTTGAGCGGCGTCGGCTTCACGATCGACCGCGACACGATGGTCCAGGATCTGAAGCTCGACAATGCGCGCTCGAGCGGCACGCCCGGGTTGTCCTTCGAGGTACCCGATGTGCGCTTCACCGAAGTGCCCACGGTGCTCGTGCCGGTCGACGGCTCTCCCGTGCTGGCGGCATGCGGATCGTGGCAGAAGGTCGTGAACACGCCCTTCGTGCTCCTTCAATCGCCCAATGGTCGATGGTTCGTCCGCGTGGGTGCAACCCAGTGGATGTCCGCACCGACCATGACAGGAACCTACGCGGCGAGCGACGCGCCGCCGGCGGATGTCGTCGCCGCGCTCGGTACGCCCAAGCCGCTCACCGAGGGCAACCCCGTCCAGGAGCCCGAGTCGGCATCAGGCATGAAGCCCGTGCTGCCGAGCACCGTGCTGGTGACGACCAAGCCAAGCGCGCTCGTCTCGACCATGGGCAAGCCGGCGCTGAAGCAGGTCGCCGCGGGTGTCTCCGAAGTCACCAACGCGAATGTGGTCGTGCTCAAGACCGCGAGCCCCGCAGCGTGGTGGACCCTCATCTCGGGTCGCTGGTTCAGCGCGAGTGACCTGAAGGGACCGTGGGCGTATGTCCCACCGACGCAGTTGCCGTCGTCGTTCCGTTCGCTGCCCAAGACCGGCCGGCTCGCGGCTGCGCGCGCGAGCGTGCCCGGCACCGTCGAGGCCTATGAGTCGATCGTCGCTGCGCGCGAAATCCAGACCGTCACCGTCAAGGCGGACACGCCGTGCCAGATGTCATGGCGGGGCGAGCCTGCGTGGTCGGGAGTGGATGGCATCGATGGACTCTCGTATGGCACCAATGCATCGCAGCCGACCTTCAAGTTCGAGGATGCATTCTGGTGCTGCGCGGACGGAATGTGGTTCAAGGGCTCGTCGGCAACCGGTCCATGGGCGATCACCGATTCGGTGCCCATGCAGATCTATCGGGTGCCGCCAACGAATCCCGACTATGCGGCGACCTATGTCGAGATCTTCGGATCGACCCATGGCGACGACGGATCGCTCGCGAGCGTGACCTTCGGCTTCACCGCGGGCTATCTCGGCACCTATCTGCACGACGGCACGACGGTGTTCGGGACCGGCTACTCGTACTCCGCCGCGAGCGACGGCGACACGACCTACGACCCGGCTCCGCAGACCTACGGCACGGCGAACCAGTACGACCCGCAGAGCGGCAGCTATGCACCCATGGTGCAGGATCCCGGCTATGTCGTCTATCCGCCCGATGTCTATCCCGACTACCTCGACGATGGCTGGTACGGCTGGGGCTGGTGCCCGGGGTGGTGCTGTGGCTGGGGTTGGGGCTGGGGCAACAGTTGGTGGGGCTGGAACCACTGGAACAATTGGTGGAACCACTGGCACCCGTACTGGAACAACAACCACTGGAACAACTGGCAGAACGATCACCGGCTCTACCAGAACGAGCGCGCACGCTCCGGTGATGATGCGTGGCGAGGCGCGAACGGCTGGCAGCGTGCCGGCGATGCGGCTCGCCGCGAGGATCCGAGCGGTTGGCATCGGGCTGCTGCAGCGACTGCGGCGGCCCGCGATGGTCTCGGCGCCGAGGACCGCAACACCAACTTCAGCCGAGGCAATCCGTACTCATGGGGTGGAAGCGGTTGGGAGTCGCGGTCCACGCAGCGCGTTTCGGCGGCGAACGACGCGGCCACGGCGCGGATGAACGACTACGCGGCAGGCATGCCGCGCGGCTACGCGAGTGGGTTCCATCCGTCCTACCAGCAGAACCGCGGCGAGAGTTACAACCGCAGTTCGGGCGGCTACCACGGCAGTGGCGGCTTCCACGGTGGCGGTGGTCGTCGCTGAGACTCACTCGACCACGATGGTCACGCTGCGCTGATCGGCAGGCGCTTGGTCCTT
>VGXL01000116.1 GCA_016873315.1 Phycisphaerae bacterium
CCACCGCGAGCGTTCAGGCCGCTTCGATAGTCGCCGGGGTGCTCGGGTCGCCCCGCCCGCGTCGGTCGAGTTGCGCCCGTCCAAGCGGGATGCTGCACGATCGGCACAGGATCGCTACACTTCGACCCATCATGATCGATATCCGCAAGCTTGAGTCGTTGGTCCGCTTGATGGTCGAAAACGACCTCTCCGAGCTGGATCTGAAGGATGGTGAAGAGACGGTCACGGTCAAGCGTGGCGGAAAGCCGGTCGTCTTGGCGGCACCCGCCGCCGCACCTGCTCTGGCGCTCGCCGCGGCCCCTTCGCCCGTCGCCGCGCCGGCCGTCGCGTCGGCCCCCCCCGCAGCCCCCAAGGCTGACGACGACGCAGGCTGCATCGCGGTCGAAAGTCCGATGGTGGGCACCTTCTACGCCACGCCGGGCCCGGACAAGCCGCCCTTCGCCCAAGTGGGCACGCAGGTGGGGCCCGAGTCGATCGTCTGCCTCGTCGAGGCCATGAAGATCTTCAACGAGATCAAGGCCGAGAAGTCCGGCACCATCCACAAGATCCTGGTCAAGAGCGGCCAGCCTGTCGAGTTCGGCCAGAAGCTCTTCCTGATCAAGCCGTCCTGATCGGGCGGAACGACCACCATGTTCAATCGAATCCTCATCGCCAACCGCGGCGAGATTGCTCTGCGGATCATTCGCGCCTGTCGTGAACTCGGCGTCGAAACCGTTTGCGTGCACAGTCAGGCTGATGCCAGCGGGACTTGGCTCGAACAAGCCGATCGAACGGTCTGCATCGGCCCGGGCCCATCCAAGGACTCGTACCTTCGCATCGACCGCATCATCGCGGCAGCCGAACTCACGCATGCCGATGCCATTCACCCCGGCTACGGTTTCTTGAGCGAGAACAGCCACTTCGCGGAAGTCGTGCGCGACTCGGGCTTCACCTTCATCGGTCCGAGCCCCGAGGCGATGAACCTGCTTGGCGACAAGGTCAACTGCAAGCGCATGGCCAAGCAGAGCGGCACGCCGATCTTCCCGGGAACCGATGGCGGCATCGAAGACCTTGAAGAAGCGGTGAAGGTCGCGGCCGAAATCGGCTACCCGGTCATCGTCAAGGCTGCTGGCGGCGGCGGGGGGCGTGGCATGCGCATCGCGCGCGATGAGACTGAACTGCGAGCGGGCGTTGACAGCGCTCGTCAGGAAGCAGCTGCGGCCTTCGGCAATCCGATGGTCTATGTCGAGAAGTACCTCGAGCAGGCTCGCCACTTCGAGGTGCAGGTCATCGGCGACAACCATGGCAATTCGATTCACCTGTACGAGCGCGATTGCAGCAGCCAGCGCCGTCACCAGAAGCTGATTGAAGAAGCACCCGCGCCCGGCGTGGATCCGGCCAAGCGCGATCGCGTGTGCGCAAGCGCCGCGGCGCTCATTCGCAACGCCAAGTACTGCGGCGCGGCGACGTGCGAGTTCCTGATGGACAAGGATCAGAACTTCTACATGCTCGAGGTGAACACTCGCGTGCAGGTGGAACACCCGATCAGCGAAGCGATTACGGGCGTCGACATCGTGCAGACCGGCATCCGCGTGGCGGCAGGCGAGAAGCTTCCCTATCGCCAAGAGGACATTCGCATCAACGGACACGCGATCGAGTTCCGCATCAACGCCGAGGACCCGGATCGCAACTTCATGCCGCAGGCTGGTCTTGTCGAGACCTGGGCACCGCCCGGTGGTCCTGGCATCCGCATGGACAGCCATGTGCGAGCTGGCTACCGCGTGCCACCCAACTACGACAGCATGGTCGGCAAGCTCATCGTGCATGCGCCGGACCGCGAGACCTGCATCCAGCGATCGCTCGGTGCACTCAAGGAATTCAAGGTCGGACCCATCAAGACCACGATCCCACTGCACATGCGGCTCTTGCGCGAGCCGCAGTTCGTGAACGCCGCGCACGACATCAAGTATGTCGAGCGCTTGCTGGCGGCCAAGTGAGCCGCGCGAGTCATGGAGTTCGACCTCCGAACCCTGCTGGATCGTGAACGGGGGCATGGCACCAGCCAGTTTGCGGAGCATGTGAACCCGCGGTTCGCCACTGTGCTGCGCACGATCGGATTCGATCGCGAGTATGTGCGAGCGCAGGGCGCCCACCTGTGGGATGCAAAGGGCCATCGCTACTTGGACTTCCTCTCGGGTTACGCGGTCTGCAACCTCGGCCGCAATCACCCGACGATCACTCGGGCCTTGCAGGATGCGCTCGCGCTCGATCTGCCCTCGATGGTGCAGTTCGAAGTGCCGACCCTTGCAGCGACCCTGGCGCGCGAACTCAAAGCGCGCGTGGGCCGTGAGCTCGATCACGTCTTCTTCACGAACTCCGGCACCGAGGGGATCGAGGCCGCAATCAAGTTCGCCAAGTGCGCGACCGGCAGGCCGGGACTGCTCTACGCGCGCAAGGCGTTCCACGGGCTCTCGAGTGGGTCCGTCTCACTCAATGGATGCGAGAGCTTTCGCGCGGGCTTCGCGCCGTTCTTGCCTGGCTGCCGGATGGTGGAGTTCAACGATCTGAGCTCGCTTGAAGCGGAGCTGGCGCTCGGCGACGTGGCAGCCTTCATCATCGAGCCCATCCAAGGCAAGGGCGTGAACCTGCACTCGCCCAACTACCTCGCCGAGGCTTCGCGGCTCTGCCGCAAGCATGGCACGCTCCTGGTGTGCGACGAAGTACAGACTGGTGTTGGTCGTACTGGCGCGTTCCTCGCCATCGACCAAGAGCAGGGTGTCGAACCTGACATGGTGATCTTGTCCAAGGCGCTCTCGGGCGGTCATGTTCCCGTTGGTGCAGTGCTTGTGCGTGGCAGCGTCTGGAAAGCAACCTTCTCAAGCCTCGACCGCGCGATCGTGCATTCATCGACCTTTCACATGGGCACGCTGGCGATGGTCGCGGGCCTGAGCGTCCTGCATGCGTACGACGCGTGCGACGCCGCCGGCAACGCGCAGCGCATGGGCGCGAGACTCATGGATGGTCTGCGCGCGATGCAGCCGAGGTACGAGATGCTCAAGGCGATCCGCGGGCGAGGACTCATGATCGGCGTCGAGTTCGGACAGCCCCAGTCGCTGGCGTTGCGAGCATCGTGGGCAGCCACGCATGCGATGGACCGCAACCTCTTCGCGCAGAGCGCGATCGTGCCACTCATGGAAGACCACCGGATCCTCTGCCAGGTCGCGGGACACGACCTTGATGTGGTCAAGCTGATCCCGCCGCTCGTCATCGACGAGTCCGATGTGCAGTGGTTCCTCGCGGCATTCGAGTCAGTGCTCCAGTCGATGCACCGCCCTCTGGCGACGGCCGCGCTCCTCGCGCGCCTTGGCCGCAACACGCTCCGCGGCGTGTTGGGGTCGGTGGATCGCGCGGACTGATCGCCTGATTCCGAACGAAGCACGCGTGCACTAGTCTTCAGGCTCCAAGGTCAGGGCCGTTGGGGCGCTGGCGTTGCGTGTTCGTGACCTCGAATGGAGTCTGAACCATGGCAAGCGGATACATCGTTCGATCTGGTGGTGGACCTGAAGCCGGTCCGATGAGCGCTGACGCGGTCCGTGACATGGTGCGCTCCGGCGAGCTGAAGGGGGACGATTTGATCCGCAAGGACGGAACGGCCAAGTGGCTGATGATCGGCAACGTGCCGCAGCTGGCGGCAGCGATTCCCAAGGCACCTGAGCCTCCGCCGGATGAACTTGGCCTTCACGAAGCGGTCATGCCACCCAACGCACCGTTCGCTGGCGCGCCGCACGCCGCGCCGCTCGCGGGTGCGAACGCGCCACTGCCTGCGGCGATCAACGAGGATCGCAAGCGGATGCAGCCCGTCGAAGTCCCGATGATGGTGTTGCTCTCAGTCGTGACGTTCGGTGTCTGGGGCGTCATCTGGTTCCACCAGGTCATGAAGCAGTACCGAGCCATCTCAGGCCGCAATGACCGGGCCGCCGCGAACACCGAGACCTACTTCTGGGTCTACGTCGGTTGCGCGATCGTCGGAACGCTGACGCTCTACTTCTTGGTCGGGTTCCTCCTGTTGATCGGCGCCGCCGTCTGCGGATTCCTCGTTCTCAAGGATGTCCTCACGGATCGCGGCCGCATCGCGCAGGCTGTGGGCGCGACGGGTCTGACGAACGACGGACTCCATCTGGGATTCTGGGTTGCGGGTTGCGGCTTGTCGATCTGCGGATTCCCGTTTGCCATCGCGCAGGCGTTCATGTTCTTCAACGACCACAACAAGCTGTGCGCTGCGTGCGCGGTTCACCGACCAGACTGGGTGGAAAGCCCTGGCTGAATCATCATTGAGCGCGCGGTAGCACGCCCGTCATCGTTGAATCGCGGTGGTGTGGTAGCCGCCCGCAGCGATGCCGGCGCAGGGTCCCAGATCCGTGGGAGTGTTGCACTGACCGTTGCTGTTCCAGCCCCACGCTCGAACAGTGCCGTCTGTGCGCAGCGCCGCGCTGTGGTACTGGCCCGCAGCGATGGCGGTGCAGGGGCCGAGGTCGGCGGGGATGCTGGTCTGACCTAAGAAGCTGTCTCCCCACGCTCTGACGGTGCCGTCGGTGCGAAGCGCGAGGGTGTGGTCGCTGCCGCCCGCGACGGCAGTGCAAGGGCCAAGGTTCGTGGGAGTGTTGCACTGGCCGTACTCGTTGCGTCCCCAGGCTCTGACCGTGCCGTCGGTACGAACTGCGATCGTGTGACTGTTGCCCCCAGCGATGGCCGTGCAGGGTCCGAGGTTCGTCGGGATGTTGCACTGGCCCCAGTCGTTGCCGCCCCACGCCCTGACGGTTCTGTCGGTGCGTAACGCGACGGTGTGCAGATAGCCCCCCGCGATGGCAGTGCACGGGCCCAGATCGGTCGGGACTTCGATCTGACCGTCGCTATTGAGACCCCACACTCTGACGGTGCCATCGGCGAGCAGCGCGACGGAGTGCAAGCCGCCCCCGGCGATTGCGGTGCACGAACCAAGGTCGGTGGGGACGGTGGACTGGCCGAAGTAGTTGTATCCCCACGCCCTGACGGTGCCGTCGGTGCGCAGCGCGATGGTGTGGCTGTTGCCCCCGGCGATGGCGGTGCAGGAACCGAGGTTCAAGGGGATGTTGCACTGGCCCTGCACGTTCCATCCCCACGCCCTGACGGTGCCCTGCAAGCATGATCCCCA
>VGXL01000117.1 GCA_016873315.1 Phycisphaerae bacterium
ACTCGACGGTCACGCTCTTCGCCAAGTTGCGCGGCTTATCCACATCCTTGCCGCGCATGACGGCAGCGTGATACGCGAGCAACTGCAGCGGGACCACCGTGACGAGCGGCTGCAGCATTTCCGTCACATCGGGGACATAGAAGACATCCTCGGCGACCGTGCGGATGTGGTCGTCGCCCTCGGTCGCGACCGCAATGACATGGCCGCCGCGGCTGCGCACTTCGGAGATGTTCGAGAGCACCTTCTCGTACTGGCTGTTCTTCGTCGCCACGAACACGACCGGCATGCCGCTGTCGATCAGCGCGATCGGTCCGTGCTTCATCTCGGCCGCGGGCATGCCCTCGGCGTGGATGTAGGAGATTTCCTTGAGCTTGAGCGCACCCTCAAGCGCCACCGGATAGTTCACGCCACGGCCGAGGAAGAGCCAGTTCTCGCGCTCGATGTACTTGGCCGTCGCCGTGCGAATGTGGTCGTTCAGCGCGAGCACGCGCTCGATCTTCTCGGGGATCGCTTCCATCTCGCGCAGAAGATGCGCCACCGCATCTGGCCCAAGGAACCGACGACGACCGATGAAGGTCGCGAGCATCGCGGCCACCATGACCTGTCCGGTGAACGCCTTGGTGCTCGCCACGCCGATCTCGGGGCCCACGCGCAGGTAGACGCCGGCATCCGTCTCGCGCGAAATGCTCGAGCCGACCACATTCACGATGCCCAGCGCCGTCGCGCCGCGGCTCTTGGCTTCCTGCAGCGCGGCGAGCGTGTCGGCGGTCTCGCCGGATTGGCTGACCGCCACGATGACGGTGCCCTCTTCGACGATCGGGTTGCGGTAGCGGAACTCGCTCGCGAAGTCGAAATCGCTTGGAATCTTGGCCAGTTCCTCCATCAGGTAGGTACCGACCATGCACGCGTGCAGCGCCGTGCCCTGACCGACGAACACGACGCGGCGCGCGCGCGCGAGCTGGCGCGCAATGTCGCCGACGCCACCGAGTTTGACATCGCCGATGCGCAGGTCGATGCGGCCCTTGAGCGAGGTACGCAGGGCGCGCGGCTGCTCATGGATCTCCTTGAGCATGAAATGGTCGTAGCCGCCGAGTTCGATTTCCTGCAGGTCGATCTCGAGCTCCCGAACCTCGGCCGAAACCGGCAGGTTGTCGACGGTCGTGGTTCGGAACGACTCGCGCGTGAGGCGGGCGACCGTGTAGTCCGCGAGGGTGAACGCCTGCGTGGTGTGGCTGACGATCGCGCTCGCATCGCTGGCAACGACATACTCACCATTGCCCACGCCGACCATGAGCGGGCTGCCCTTGCGAGCGACCACGAGCACATCGGGTTCCTTGGCGCACATCGCAGCGATCGCGTAGGCGCCCGTCACTTCCCGAAGAGCGGATTGGACGGCCTTCTCCAGGTCGCCCTCGAAGAACTCGCCGATGAGGTGCGCGAGGACTTCCGTGTCGGTTTCGCTTTCAAAAACATGGCCTTTTTCGAGCAGCCAAGTCTTGAGCGCGGCGTAGTTTTCGATGATCCCATTGTGGATGATCGCAATGCCGTGCCCCTGCTTGGCGTCATCGCGATGGGGGTGCGCGTTCAGGTCCGTCACACCGCCGTGGGTGGCCCACCGCGTGTGGGCGATGCCAACCGAGCCCTCAAGACCACCCTCGCGCTCGATGGCCTCCTCGAGTGCGGCCACGCGCCCGATGCACTTGACCACCCGCAAGCCGGACTCCTTCAGCGTGCCAGCCCCCGCGCTGTCGTAGCCGCGATACTCCAAACGCTTGAGACCTTCGAGCAGGATGGGAAGCGCCTGCCGGCGCCCGATGTATGCCACGATGCCGCACATGAGTGATGGGTCCTTTGGCCGGGCGTTGGCCCGGTCGGGGTAGCCTACGAAACGAAGCCATGGAACGCGAAGCCACCAGCACGATCCAAGCCAAGAAGTGGCTTCGTGAGCGCAACCAGACCCTGCTTCGTGGCATGACCGACGCCCAGCGTGCCGCCGGAAGCACCAAGATTGCTGAGTCCGTGTACTTGATCGCGACCGCTTGGCGTGCCAGCGGCGTGATGAGCTACCTCAACATGCGCAGCGAGCCGGACATGACGCTCCTGCACAACCCTTGGTTGGCGGCCGATCGGCCGCTGATGGCCCCGCGCGTGGTGGCGGGTTCGGGGATCGCCCCGGTCCTACTGACGCGGAAAGATGCCTCGTTCTCGCTTGATGCCAGCGGAGTTCGCGCTCCCGATGGCGCGACGGTCGCGACCGAGGCGATCGATCTGGTCGTCGTCCCAGGGCTGGCCTTCGACCCGATGGGTCGCCGATTGGGCCGGGGCGGCGGCTACTACGACCGGTTCCTGCCCAGACTTCGTCGCCAGGCCGTGACGGTCGGCGTCTCGTTCGACGAACAGGTCGTCGAACGGGTCCCGACGGATCCGCACGACTGGCGGTTGCAGTACCTCGTCACTCCGACGCGTGTTTGGTGGTTTGGTCGACTTCAGCCTCGATCTTCTGCGCTCTCGATGTAAGATCCCGCCCGTCGCCGCGCACGGTCGCGCGGCCGCCGACCAATTCGACTGGAAAGGATTCCGCCATGCCGTTCCCTGGCTCCGCCCCTACGGGCAACCGCACACCTTCGACTCCGAGCCGCATCACCTGGGTGATCGCCGGCGCAAGCACGCTCTTCCTTGTCGCGAGCGTGCTCTGGTGGATGTCCGGCTCGTCGCCGGCGACCGAGCAGGCGACCGCGTCGCCGACCACTGACACACAAGCAACGGTGATCGACATCGTCGAGACCACGACGACCACGACGACCCCAACGACCAATGCCGCGAGCGTCACGGCGCCAACGACTGACCCCGCGACGGCAGCGACGGCTGCGACGGCAGCGAGCAACGCCAGCGACGCCAACGGACAACCAGTCACCGCGCTCGAGTCGCCCGACGCGGCAACGACTCCTTCCGCTGCGCTGACGCCAGCCACTCGCGGCACAAGCGTGAATGTCGACCCGGTCATCGTGAGTGCTCCGGCCACCGGCGAAACGATCGGCGACAAGGGACCGGACTCGCCGGCGCCGCAGCCTGCACGCGATCCACTCGCCACCGCGCCCCTCGCTGCGCCCACGGTTGATCTCCCGACCGCGTTGAGCATGGTGGGCACGGACCCCATCGCAGCGCGTCTTCAACTCACGCGCCTGATCGACTCGGGAACGCTCTCGCCCGAAGCCAAGCGCCAAGCGTGCGACGCGATTACGACAGTGAATGCTGGGCTCTTCTTCTCGTCGACCGTGAATCCAGCCGACGCGATGATGACGACCTACACCGTCAAGAGTGGCGATGCGCTGAGCAAGATTGCGCACAAGGCAGGCATGGCCGCCGACTGGCGCATGATCATGCGCCTCAACGGGATCAAGGATGCCAACCGCATTCGCGTTGGTCAGGTGCTGAAGGTGCCCACCTGCACCTTCCACGCGGTCGTGAACAAGTCGGAGTACCGCCTCTATCTGTATGCGGGCGAGGGAGCCGATCGCGTTCTCGTGGGGACCTACCCGGTCGGCCTTGGCGAACTCAACAGCACGCCCACGGGCGCGTTCATGCTCAAGCCTGGCAGCAGGCTCGTGAATCCCGAGTGGCGCAATCCGCGCACGGGTGAGTACTTCAAGGCGGATGATCCGAAGAATCCGATTGGTGAGCGTTGGATCGGCCTGCAAGGCGTCGATGCTGGCAACAGCAAGGCGACGAGCTACGGCATCCACGGCACGACGGACCCGACCTCCATCGGCAAGCAGGCCAGCATGGGCTGCGTGCGACTGAAGGATGCCGATGTCGAGGTCATCTTCGAAGCCTTGACCGAACCCAACAGCACGATCGTCATCGTGCCCTGACAGCGGTCACGCACGAATCCCCTGAACTTTGACGGCGCCGCGTTCCTGGTGGGACGCGGCGTTGTCGTTCATGGAACCTAGGATGCGGCCATGGACACGCGTCCGACGATCGCGATCAGCATGGGCGACCCGCTGGGCATCGGCCCCGAGGTCACGCTGAAGGCACTTGACGATGCTTCGCTGCGCGGCGTGGCGCGATTCGTCGTGCACGGGCACAACGCCACGCTCGCGCGCATCGCCGAACGCTGTGGCATCGTGCCGACATGGTTCCGCGTGCGCGCTGGCAGCGACCGCGCGCAGGAACCGCTCGGGCAGGATGTGGTGGTCATCGACCATGCCGAGCTTGAGTTCGACGCCACGCGCCGAGCGAGTACGCGCGAAGGCGGACTGGCGAGCAAGCTCTGGGTCGAGGACGCGATCACGGATGCGCTGCGTCCGCTTGGTGATCCACGACGCGTCGATGCGGTCGTGACCGCACCGATCAGCAAAGAGAGTTGGTCGATGGCCGGCTATGCATGGCCGGGCCACACCGAGCTCCTCGCGCACCGCTGCCGTACGCGCCACCATTGCATGGGCTTCGTGGGCGACCGACTGAAGGTCACGCTCGCCACCACGCACCTTCCGCTGATGGACCTGCGCGACACGCTCACGATCGGCCGCATCGTCGAACCGATCGATCTGGGGCATCGGCTGTGCAAGACGCTCGGGATCGACAAGCCGCGGATCGCGGTTTGCGGTCTCAATCCCCATGCCGGCGAGGGCGGTCTGTTTGGCGACGAGGAGCGCAGGCTGATTCAACCCGCGATCGACATCGCCGTGCAGAACGGGATCGATGCCCGCGGGCCCTTCCCCGCCGACACCGTCTTCATTCGCGCACTCAAGGGAGAGTTCGATCTGGTCGTCGCGATGTACCACGATCAGGGACTGATTCCCGTCAAACTCACCGGATGGGAGGACGCCGTGAATGTCACGCTCGGCCTGCCGATCGTGCGCACGAGCCCTGATCACGGCACGGCGTTCGACATTGCCGGCAAGGGCCAGGCCGATCATCGCAGCATGCGCGCCGCGATCGGCTTGGCGATCCGACTCGCCTCGGCGCCGCGTGTGCCCGCGGGCCCGCCGGTGTCGTGAG
>VGXL01000118.1 GCA_016873315.1 Phycisphaerae bacterium
TCAACGCCAGCAAGCAGGGTGGCGCGTCGCTCAACATCCTGTCGGGCTTCGTCGCCGGCAACTTCTCGGCCTTCTGGAAGGGCCTCGTCATCGCCGGCCTCATGGCGATCGGCTGGTACTTCTCGACCAACAAGGACGTCGCGGCGCTCATGCCCGAGGCGTACTCGTTCGCCGGCCCGATCTTCGCCTTCGGCCTCATCGCCTTCGGCTTCCTCGGCATGGGCCCCGTCACCATCGCGGTCGACAGCTTCGGCCCGGTGACCGACAACGCCCAGTCGGTGTACGAACTGAGCCGCATCGAGGCCCAGCCCGGCATCAAGGACGAGATCAAGCGCGACTTCGGTTTCACGCCTGACTTCGAGAGCGCCAAGCACACGCTCGAGAAGGGCGACGGCGCAGGCAACACCTTCAAGGCCACCGCGAAGCCCGTGCTCATCGGCACGGCCGTCGTCGGCGCGACCACGATGGTGTTCGGCATCATCCTGGCCCTGATCAAGTCGGTGGCTCCGGCCGATGCCACCGTCGCACAGCTCAAGGACGCCTCGACCTTCGTGATCGGCAAGCTCTCGATCGTGACCCCCGAAATCCTCCTGGGCCTCCTCATCGGTGGCGCAGTGATCTACTGGTTCACCGGCGCGGCCACGCAGGCCGTCGTCACGGGCGCTTACCGCGCGGTGGTGTTCATCAAGGAGAACATCAACCTCGACAAGGCTGAAGCAAGCATCGATGACGCCAAGAAGGTCGTCGAAATCTGCACCGTCTACGCGCAGAAGGGCATGACGAACATCTTCATGGTCGTCTTCTTCTTCGCGCTGGGCCTGCCGTTCTTCGACCCCTACTTCTTCATCGGTTACCTGGTCGCGATGGCGTTCTTCGGCCTGTATCAAGCCATCTTCATGGCCAACGCCGGCGGCGCTTGGGACAACGCGAAGAAGATCGTCGAAGTGAACCTGCGCGCCAAGGGCACTGACCTGCACGCGGCGACCGTCGTCGGCGACACCGTCGGCGACCCCTTCAAGGACACCAGCTCGGTGGCCCTGAACCCGGTCATCAAGTTCACGACCCTCTTCGGCCTGCTCGCCGTCGAGATCGCGATCGCGATGAAGGATCACCCGGCCAAGGTGTGGATCGGCGTGGGTTGCAGCCTGATCGCCTGCTTCTTCGTGTGGCGCAGCTTCTACGGCATGCGCATCCCGACCGACGCGAAGTAATCGCTTCGGACCAACCTGCCTGAACTCGAAGGCCGCCCCCACGGGCGGCCTTCTTTCCTTTTGGCTCGACGCGCTCTCCCTATACTTCTTTGGTGCGTGCTGCCCTGCTCGTCGCCCTTGCCATCGTGGCCATGCCCGAGGCCGACGCCGCATCGGGTGGTCTGCTGCGCGAGGCCGGCGCGTGGCTCGCTGGCCACGGCGCCCTTGCGATTTTCACCGCCTTCGTCCTCTGTGGAATCGGCCTGCATCTGAGCGAAGACTTCATCCTGATCCCCGCCGGGATCGGCACGGTCACGGCGGCGGGCACGGTCGACTGGCCGCTGTTCGCCGAGTACGGCGTGGCCGCCTGGGCTGGCATCATCGTCGGCGACATCGGCTGGGTGTGGATGTGCCGACACTTCGGTGCGCGACTCATCGGCAGTCGCCGCGTTCTCAAACTCATTGGTCCTCGAACACTGCTCGAGGTCAAGTGGCAGATGGATCAACGCGGAGCGATCGCCCTGCTCATCGCTCGATTCATTCCCGGCGCTCGCACCCCGATGATCACCGTGAGCGGGCTCATGCACCTCTCCTGGTGGAAGATCCTGCTCGTCGAAATGTGCGGCGTGTCGATCTCCGCTCCCGCGCAGATGCTCATCGGCGTGGGCGTTGCCAAGCTCGGTCAGCAGTTCGAGTCTGAAGCGCATCGATGGATGCTCTACATCGCGGCCACGCTGGCGGTGGCGGCGCTCATGTTCGGCATTCACCTCGTGATCGTTCGACGCGCCAAAGGGAAAGACACCCCGCGCGTGAGCGTGAAGTGGCTCGATGAACTGCGCCGATCGGTTGCCCGGAGTGCCAGGACGAGGTAGGATTCCCGCCCCGCGGCCGTGTGCGGATTGACATCCTGACGGGCGAATACTCAAGTGGCCAACGAGGGCAGACTGTAAATCTGCTGGCTTATGCCTACGGGGGTTCGAATCCCTCTTCGCCCATTCCGTTCGAGAGCGCGGCCACCTTCGGTGGGCGCGCTCTCTCGCTTCATGGGCGCAGGGCGTCCCGGCTCCGCCGGTCCGCGCGCGGCTCACGCCGCGCCGGGCTTTCGCGCCCGCTTCGCGGGCGACGAATCCCATGACGTGCGCTGCATGGACTTTGCTTGGCTACGGTGCCGACTCAGCGGGCGGGCTGCTGACCAGCCACCGTCATGCCTTGAGTTCCAACTGCCGTCACTGCGGGCACGGTCCCCATCCGCCGAGGACGAGCGCCAGGTCGCCGCCGTCGACGAGGCCGGAGCCGTCGATGTCGGCCTGAAACTCGCCCTGACCGGTGGTACCCCAGGCGGCAAGCACGATGCTCAAGTCGGTTGCGTCAACCGTGCCGCCGTTGGTGATGTCGCCTGGGCAAGGATCGACCTCGCAGACATCAGGGACCCCGTTGGCATCAGCATCGACAAGCTGACCCTGCAGGATCTGGCCGTGGTCGACGACACCGTCGTTGTTGCAGTCGGCGGACCACTCCACCAGGAAACAACACAGATCAATACTGTCTGCGACGTAGTCGCCCCAGACAACCGTCGCGCCATAGACGAAAACTGCGAGGTAGCCCTCATTCCCATTTGGTTGGTTGAATTGCCAGTCTGTGTAATCCCAATCGCTGCCGTCGATCCAGTACCAACCGACGGTAGGGCTCGATCCGGGCGCTTGACGTCCTCCAATAAAGACTCTGTTCAGCGAACTGCCGCTCGGAGATGGCACGAATCGTTCTACGAACAGATTCTCGGCAGACGTCGAGGGAGATGCCAAGTCTGCGCCCGCAGCAAGTGCAGCACTGCGACAAGCGTGCCAATCTCCAACCTTGGGCCTGATCTTGTACCAATGACCGTTCCCGCCTTCCGCTACCCGCCACTGGACCGGGTAGTTGCCCACCACGCATGGTGTGCCTGACTCGCAGCAATCTGGAACGTTGTTCCCGTTGTAGTCGGGCAGCGTGCCGTCACGGCACTGGCCGTAGTCCACGATGCCGTCGTTGTTGCAGTCCGCATCCCACTCGAACACTGGTGACATGACGCCGTTTGGCGTGGTGTCATCCCACTGCCCGCTGGCCGTCGTTTGTCCAACCCACTGCTGGTATCCCTGCCAGTCGTTCGGCTCACCGGGGGCCCAGGCCGTGAAGGAGAAGGGTTCGCTTGTCACCCAGCGCCACCCTGCCGCGGGCGGCAGGCCGGTTGGCGGGTCTTGGTACATGCCGAGCCAGTACGGCTGCCCCGACAGCGGCAGTTGCGCTCGTACAAAATTCCACTCCTGCTGACTGGAGAGTGTCACGAGGTGACCACCCCGCGCGACAGCGAAGTCACGGGCGTCCAGCCATGTCCGCGCCGTGTCAATCTTGTACCAATGCCCGTTTCCGCCCTCCTCGATCCGCCACTGCACCGCCTCCTGCGCCTGCGCTGCTGAAGATGCGATCAGGACAAGGACCGACGACAAGATCAGGTTCTTCATGTTGCTTTCTCCCGGAAATGAGTGTCGACAGACACTATTCGACCTGAGCGCCCGATTCAATCGGTGAATCGGCCACCGGGGGGAGCGACCTTGGAACATGACCCCCGGGGTCGCCAGCCGGGCATGGCTCGCCGCAGATCGGCCGCTCATGACCGACGAAGCGCGCATGGGGCATCCGCGCAAAGGTCCCCCAACGCGACGGACAATCCGTCCATCGCAGCCCATGAGAACACCACCGCAGAGCGCGGCCACCTTCGGTGGGCGCGCTCTCTCGCTTCATGGGCGCAGGGCGTCCCGGCTGCCGCCGCGCAGGGTGGCATTGACGATCCAGTCCTTCAGCTGGACTTCGTCGAAAGCCTGTGCTCAGGCCCCAAAGAGTGCCCGAGTGTAGGGGACAGATGGTGTCCCTCGCCCCACCCGGTCCCGCCTCGACGCGGGAGTAGGCTTGACCTCACCCATGTCCGCCCACCTCACCGTCTTGGTCTCGCTCGGGCTTGCCATCCTGCTCAGCCCCGAGAACCTGCTGATCGGGCTTGTGATGGCCAGCGACAAGAAGTCGCCAAGGTTCGCCGCCCTCATGTACGCCGTCGGCGCGCTCGGTGGGCTCGCGCTCGGCCTGACCATCGGCTTCATGGTCGCACCACCGCCCGTGACCGAGGGCGCGCCCGTGCATCACACCTGGACGCAGTTCATCGT
The DNA here is from genome assembly GCA_016873315.1 of Phycisphaerae bacterium. Classification (GTDB taxonomy): domain Bacteria; phylum Planctomycetota; class Phycisphaerae; order Phycisphaerales; family SM1A02; genus SYIB01. Next base: position 4,385 of record VGXL01000118.1, read on the forward strand.
GCGCGCGCTGATCGCGGGCCTGCTCGTGGGTGTCGGACTGCAGCGCGCGGTCAACGCGGTGCGGCGTGCACCGATCGCCGATGAAGAGGCCGTCGAGGCCGGCGCCTCGAAGCCCAGCATCGCCTCGCGCGTGAAGCTCTGGTTTGCCGAGCGCTTCAAGGGACTCGGCGGCCGCGAGATCCCGGCATGGCGTCGCGGGCTTCGCTCGGGGGTCATCGGGTTCGCGACCATGGGCATCCACCCCAAGTGCCTCTCGGTCTCGATCGCCGCGGGGCACCAGGCGATGCAGATCGCGGGCGAAGGCGACCGATCGCTCGGTCTCGCGCTCTTCGCCGCCGTGGCACTCACACCATCCTGCACGCCGCTCATCGTCGAACTCGTGCGCCCCGGCGGCAGCGCGGCGATCAAGGCCTCGTGCGAAGCCTTCATGAAGACCAATGGACGCTGGATCGCCGCCGCACTGCTGCTGGGGGCCGGCGCCTTTGTCGCCTGGAATGCAGCACACTCGATGCCCTGAGCGC
>VGXL01000119.1 GCA_016873315.1 Phycisphaerae bacterium
GCGAGCACCGAGAGCGATATGCACAGCGCCGTCTGCGGCGGCATCGGTGCGCTGAAGGGCCCGCTGCACGGCGGTGCCAACGAGATGGCGATGGAAATGCTCAAGGACATCGACCGCGACTGCTCAGGCGGTGCCATGTCGGTCGACGCTTGGATGCAGCGCGCCTTTGCTGAGAAGCGCAAGCTCATGGGCTTCGGCCACCGCGTCTACAAGAACGGCGACCACCGCGCGGGCATCCTGCGCTCGTGGGGCCTCAAACTTGCGGAGCAGCTTGGGCCGACCGCCAAGAAGTGGTTCGACATGGGCGACCAGGTGCAAGCAATCATGCTGCGCGACAAGACCATCCACCCCAATGTGGATTTTCCGTGCGGCATGACCTACTTCATCATGGGGATCCCCGTGCCGCAGTACACGCCGATCTTCGTGGCGGCGCGCATCACCGGTTGGTGCGCCCACATCATGGAGCAGCACGCGAACAACCGCATCATTCGCCCGCTCGCCGAGTACAAGGGCCCCGCGCTCCAGCACTGGAAGGGTTGAGCCATGCCGATGAAGCAGGTCTTCCGGGTCACGGCCGTCGGACCGTGGATGGGCGGGCTTGAGCGGGAGTTCGATGTGCCAGCATCCTCACGCGACGAGGCTTCGCGCATCGTGCGTGAGCAGTACGGCGCCACCTCAATCTGCTCGGTGATTCCGCAGGGCGCCTACCTTGATCCGGGGTCGGCAGGGCGGCCGGTCCGTCGGCCGGGCGCCGACGCCGATGGCGTCGACTGAGGCTCGCCTGCGGGCGTCACTCGTCGGGTTTCAAAGTCCGGGTGGTAGCCGAGCCGACAAGGAAGGGGCGCACCGTCGGTGCGTCACGCCCCACAGGAGCCCTCACCATGTGCCGAACCGTCACCGCAGTCATCGTCGGATCGATCGTCGCCTTCATGGTCGGATGGGCCAACTGGACCGTCCTCCACCTGTGGGTAGACGCCTTCAAGCCGATTCCGCCTGCCGTCGAGTCGTCCATCGTGCCGACCATCGCTGAGAAGCTTGGCCCGGGATCATGGTTCTTCCCAGGCATGGACATGGAGGCGATGTGCACGATGTCCGAAGAGGAGAATCAGAAGATGTGGGATGCGTATGTCCCAATCCACGAGAAGGGTCCCGTCGGCATGATTCTGGTCTCTCCAGGCTCGACGCCGATGTCGGGGAAGACGTTCGTCCGCGGCTTCGTCATTGATGTGCTCGGTGCGATCGGCGTCGCGCTCGTGCTGTGCATGGGTCGCGGCGGTGTCCTGTGCCGCTGGCTGCACGCGTCGATCGTGATCACGCTGATCACCACGCTCTTCTACGGCGCACTCGTGAACTGGATGGAACTCCCATCCGTCTTTGTCGGCCGCATTGCGGCGGACATCATCCTGACGTGGACCGTTGCTGCGCTGGCAATGGCCCTCATCATGCGCCGAGGCGGCGGGTCGTGCTGCGGCGCGTCGGCGAAGGGCGACTCGTGCTCGACGGGCGATTGCGGCTGCGCTCCGAAGAAGTGCTGCTGAGCCGCCCCGCGGTCACCACTCAGGTCCGCCCGAATACCTGCCGTAACTGTCGGCCATCGCCTGCACCATCTCGCCGAGCGTGCATCGATCGCTCGCTGCATCGACGAGCGCTGGCATCACATTGTGCCCCTCGCGGCACGCCGTGCGGATGCGATCGAGCGCGCGCTTGACCTTGTCGCCATCGCGCGTGCGACGGAACTCGGCGAGCCGATCGCACTGTTCCGTCTCGACTGCGTGCGGGATCTGCAGGATTTCGACCTGGTGATCCTCGTTGCCCTCGCGGTAAGCGTTCACGCCCACGATGACGCGGTCGCCAGCTTCCATCTCCTGCCCGAAGCGGTAGCTCGCCTCGGCGATCTGGCGGCGGAAGTAACCCTTGTGGATGCCTGCCACCACGCCACCCATGTCGTCGATCTCGCGGATGTACGCGTTGGCATCGTGCTCCATCTGGTCGGTCAGGCTCTCGACGAACCACGAGCCGCCGAGCGGATCGACGGTGCGGTGCACGCCAGTCTCGTGCGCCAAGATCTGCTGCGTCCGCAGCGCCACGCGCACCGCCTGCTCGGTCGGCAGCCCAAGCGTCTCGTCCATGCTGTCGGTGTGCAGGCTCTGGCAGCCGCCGAGCACCGCGGCCATGGCTTGGTACGCCACGCGTACGACGTTGTTGAGTGGTTGCTGCTCGGTCAAACTGCAGCCGGCCGTTTGCACGTGCGTGCGCATGAGCCACGAGCGCTCCTGCTTGGCGCCGAATCGTTCGCGCATCGCGTGCGCCCAGATGCGACGTGCTGCGCGGAGCTTGCAAATCTCCTCGAAGAACTCGTTGTGACTGTTGAAGAAGAACGACAGGCGGGGGCCGAACGAATCGATGTCCAGACCGCGCTTCATGCACGCTTCGACATATTCCATGCCGTCGCGCAGCGTGAACGCAAGTTCCTGCGTGGCGGTCGAGCCGGCTTCGCGGATGTGGTAGCCAGAGATCGACACGGAGTTCCACTTGGGAAGGTGCTGGCTCGCGAATTCGATCGTGTCCACCACGAGCTTCACGCTCGCTTCGGGCGGATAGATGAACTCGTTCTGGCTGTGGAATTCCTTGAGAATGTCGTTCTGCAGCGTGCCGCCAAGGTTCGACCACGGGATGCCACGGTCACGCGCCATCGCCAAGTACATCGCCCAGATCACGGCCGCGGGGCCGTTGATCGTCTGGCTCACCGTGACTTCACCAATCGGGATGTCGGCGTAGAGCCGATGCATGTCATCGACGGTGCTGATCGCCACACCGCATCGGCCGACCTCGCCAGCGCTCAGCGCATCATCGCTGTCGCGGCCCATCAGGGTCGGCAAGTCAAAGGCAGTCGACAGGCCCGTATTCGCCTTCGTGCCCTTGGCATTCTCGAGCAGGTACTTGAAGCGACGGTTCGTGTCGTCGGCACTCCCGAACCCCGCAAACTGTCGCATGGTCCACAGGCGGGACCGGTACATCGTGCGGTGCACGCCGCGCGTGAAGGGGAATTGCCCGGGCTCGGCGATCCTCACATCCACGCGATCCTGATCGCGGCGGTCGGTCGTCGGCGCGTCGACCGGTCCGTAGGTCTCCTGCAGGACATAGCCGGACAGGGTCACGGTCTCTGGGTCGATGCGGTCGGGCGTCGCGCCCGTAGCGGGCTTCTTCGAGGCGTTCGTGGACATGGCTTCCCGATTCTAGTGGCGGTGCGCCGCCAACCAAGCGGTCCGAAACCTCACTTCGCCGGGTACTCGAAGACGCCGCGGCCGGTCTTGTCACCGAGTCGGCCGGCCTGCACGAGCTGCCGGAGCAGGGGGCAGGGGAAGAACTTCGGATCGCCGAGCTCGCGGTGGAGCACCATCATGATGTCGTGGCAGACATCAAGGCCGATGAAGTCGGCCAGGCGCAGCGGGCCCATCGGGAAATTGCAGCCGAGCAGCATGATCTGATCGATGTCCTTCGGCTCGGCCACGCCTTCCATCCAAGCATGGAAGGCCTCGTTGATCATCGGCATCAGGACGCGGTTGCTCACGAATCCAGCGCGGTCGTTCGCGGGCACCGGGGTCTTGCCCATGGCCTTCGCGAGCGCGATGGTTCGTTGCGTGGTCTCTTCGCTCGTCGCGAGACCCTTGATCACCTCGACGAGCTTCATGATCGGCACTGGGTTAAAGAAGTGCATGCCGATGACGCGGTGCGCATCTGCGCCCACCGCACTCGCGATGTCGGTGATCGAAATGCTGCTCGTGTTCGTCGCGAGCACGCAGGTGGGCCCGAAGGTCGACTGCATCGTCTTGAAGAGCTTCTTCTTGATCTCCACATTTTCGGTGGCGGCTTCGACGGCCCACTCGGCGTCCTTTCCCTGAGCCATGTCTGTGCAGTAGCTGATGCGAGCAAGCGCTGCGTCGGCATCGGCCTGCTGGATCTTGCCCTTCTCGACCAAGCGGGCCAGGCTCTTGGCGTGGCCGGCCTTCGCCTTGTCGAGCGTGGCCTGATGCAGGTCGATCTGGAACGCTCTGATTCCGGACTGCGCGGCGGTGAGGGCGATGCCGGAACCCATGGTGCCGGCGCCGATGACAGCAATGCTGGAGACGCTCATAGGACGGGCAATCCTAGTCTCGACACGGACGACGGATCTGCCGACCGGCGCAGCATCTTCACTCGTTCCCGGTCTCGGGAACCCGCCCGCACTGCATGCTCAGCGGTACGCCGGGACGACGACTGCGACCGTGGCGTCGTCGAATCGGTCCTCGCGGCGCATGTCGCTGAAGAGCTCGTGCAACCGTTCGGCGCGCCAAGCTCGCTTGGCGTTCCCCTGCACATCAAGCCATGGCCTGCCGCGATGCATCGCAATCAGCCGATCGCCAAGCGAGGCCGCCTGCGACATGCTGTGCGTGACCATGAGCGCAGTCAGGCCATCGCGCTCGATGATGCGGCGCGTGAGCGCGATGACGAGCTCCGCGCTGCGAGGGTCGAGCGCCGCCGTGTGTTCATCGAGCAGGAGCAGCCGAGGTCGCGCGAGCGATGCCATCACGAGCGTGATCGCTTGACGCTGCCCACCCGAGAGCAGACCGATCGGATCATCGAGTCGGGACTCAAGACCGAGCCCGATCTGGGCGAGCGCATCGCGCCATCGTGCGCGCGCGCCGGTCCGGATCAGTGGTCGAAGTCCTCGCCACTGACCACGTCGTTCGGCAAGCGCCAGGTTCTCTGCCACGGTCAGGCTTGGCGCGCTGCCGGCGAAGGGATCCTGAAAGACGCGCCCGATCCAGCGTGCACGCGCATGTTCGGGTCGTGCGGTGACCTCGATGTCGTCGATCCAGATTCGCCCCAATTCCGGCGTGAACGCACCAGCCACCGC
>VGXL01000120.1 GCA_016873315.1 Phycisphaerae bacterium
TGGTCGAGAAGGGGAGTCAGTGGCTCTACGGCACCCTCTTCTGGCCTTTCTGGTTGCGCCTCGCTGGCGCGCGCGTCGGCCGCGACTGCGAGATCAGCTCGCTCATCGACACCGTGCCCGAGTCGCTGAGGATCGGCCGCAAGAACTTTTTCGCCGATGGCATCTACATCGGCTTCCCGCGTGTGCATCGCGGCACCGTCACTGTCGCGTCCACGGAGTTCGGCAGCAACACGTTCTTCGGCAACGGCGTCATTGTCCCCGGGGGCCAGCGTCTTCCCGATGACATCTTGCTGGGCATCTGCACCATCGCCGACCAGAAGACCATGCGCTCCGGAAGCGCCTGGTTCGGCCATCCCGCCTTCGAGTTGCCGCACCGCGAGGTGGTCGAGTACGACGCCCAGTTCACGTTCGACCCCACCCCGTGGCGCTACACCGTGCGCATCTTCTGGGAGCTGATGCGCTTTGCCGTGCCAGCGCTGCCCGCGGTTACGGTGCTCGCGTGGTTCGCGCTCGTGACCGCTTGGTCCGCCGTGCCGCTGCCGCTCTTCCTGCTCGTGGCGCTGCCGGCGGCGACATTCATCTGCGGCGTGGCATTCACGGCGTTTGTCGTGGTCACCAAGTGGTCATTGCTGGGCAAGGTGCAGCCGGCGATGCATCCGCTGTGGTCCAGCTGGGCGTCGCGCTGGGACCTCATGTGCCTCGCGTGGCACCTGTCGGCGGGCCCCATCGTCTCGCAGCTCGACGGCACGCTGATGCTCAATGCGCTCCTGCGCGCCACTGGCGTCAATGTCGGCCGTCGTGTCGTGCTTGGCAGCGGGTTCGCCGAGGATTTGCCGGATCCCGATATGCTCACGTTCGAGGACGGGTGCACCGTGGACTGCCTGTTCCAGGCGCACACGTTCGAGGACCGCGTCCTCAAGATGGACCGCATCGCCATCCGCGCCGGGGCGACGGTCGGCAACAACGCCGTGCTGCTCTACGGCGCCGACATCGGCGCCGGCGCGCGCGTCGCGCCGCAGAGCGTCGTGCTCAAGCACGAGCGCCTGCAGCCTGGGCTCACGTACGCCGGGTTCCCGACTCGGCCGGTGTAGGCAGGGCGGCTGGGACGGAAAGCGAGAGCGCCCAAGCCAGTCCGGCCCCGGGCGCTCTGTTGTCTCTCTGTTGTTTCTCTGCCCTTCAGAGGCGCCGGTCGGAATCGAACCGACGAATGAGAGATTTGCAGTACCACCACGTTCGATCTAGCGACCCAGGCAGCTGGACTAAGAAGTGCGCCAACGACTGCTCGCATAAGCACTTACGATGCTGAAGGGGGAACTGGGTATTCGCGCACGTCTGACCGTGTTGTTACTCGACGTGTTACTGAATCAAGCGAACTGCCCATCCTTCGATCCGCAGCATCGCTGTTGCCGCTTTACGCGAGAGTTGGCAGGAGTGGGCCGGTTCTCGCAAGGACAGCGTCCACGGTTTGATCTGACTTCAACCCCGAGAGTGGTCTCCCTTTGCCCTGTCAGGGCGAGAGGAAGCTTACAGGCAGACAATCGCACCGTAAACCGAGGTCCGAGCAACGGCACACGTGGATGTCGCTGAACGATTCCAGTTCACATCCAAGAGCAACCCCAGAATCGCCTCGCTACATCAGACCACGCCGTCCAGACAACGTTCGACGTCACTGCCCTAGGATCGCGTCCTACGGATGAGGAACCGATCAGGCGTCGCGGTACAACTCGATTCGAAGTCGGCCGGCGTCAGTAACTCCAGTTTCGCCGTTCTTCGCAGAGCGAACGGAACGAGCGCAAGTCGAAAGCAAGGATCATCGCATGCACGATCCAATTTGAGGGTACCCCCGCTTCCCGTCCATTTCTAGGCAGACAAACGGGCGGTGGGTGAAGCGGTGAAAGTCTGGGCGTACTCGGTAGGCGTCAAGGGATGGCAAGCCTCGTGGGGTCGTTCGGTGTTGTAGCTGCGCCGCCATTGTTCGATGTGGAACTGGGCGTCTTCGAGCGACAGGAACCAGTGCGCGTTGAGGCATTCATCGCGCAGGCGGCCATTGAAGCTCTCGACAAACGTGTTCTGGATCGGCTTGCCGGGCTGGATGAAGCAGAGCTCGATGCCTCGGTCCGCGGCCCACGCATCGAACGCGCGACTGCGGAACTCGCTGCCATTGTCGAGGGACAGACGCGCCGGCCGCCCACGCGCCGCGATCATCGCGTCGAGTGCCCGGATGACCGCGACACTGGGGAGGGAATGGGCGATGGTCAGTCCCGGCGATTCCCGAGTGCAGTGGTCGACCACGGTGAAGCAGCGGAACCGACGGCCCGACGCGAGCTGATCACTGACGAAATCGATGCCCCACGTGTCATTCGGCTGGGTCACCGCCGGCCGCGGGATGCGCGGCACGGCGACGCGCTTGCGATGGCGGCGCCGGACGGCCAAGCCTTCGAGGCGATAGAGGCGCTCGATGCGCTTGTGGTTCGCATGGATCCCCTCGCGCCCGAGCTTCCAATGCAGCCGGGGCATGCCCCAGCGGGGATACTGCGCGGCCAGCTCGCGTAACCGCGCCCGAAGCGGGGCATCCGCGATCGGCCGCTGCGGGACGTATCGCAGGGCGGTACGCTCGAACCCCAGACACCGGCACGCGTATCGCTCGCTGACGTCGTAGCGCCCCTGAACCTGCCTGACCACCGTGCGGCGCGTCTCGGTGGTCAGCGCTCTTTTCCCAGGACGTCCTTCAGGATCTGGAGATTGAGCGCCTGGTCGGCGACGAGCCGCTTAAGCCGGCGATTTTCGTCCTCCAGCGCCTTCAGCCGCTTGGCATCGCTGACCTGCAGGTCGCCGTACTGCTTCTTCCAGTGATACAGCGTCGCCTTCGAGATGCCGTGGCGGCGGACCAGCTCCGCCGGCTCGGTCCCCGCGGCGTGCTCCTGCAGGATGGCGATGATCTGCTCGGTCGTGAAACGGGCCTTCTTCATGGGGCCTCCGGTCGGCGCTAAGGTCGACCAATTGGGGCCCGATTGTCTAGCTCACTTTGGCGGGAATGGCGGGGGGACCCTCACAGCCGTCGCAGCACGCTTTCGTGCCATCGTCCCGCCGCCACATCGTAGGCGCCCAGCGCGGCCGCCTGGGTTGGACTGGTGACGGGTGGCATCGCGCCGAGATTGGCGAGAACGAAATCCCCCAGTGGCGTGGGATAGAGTCCGTCTGCCAACGCACCATCGCGCCGCAGTGCTGCCAGCGTGGTCAGCGCCACACCGGGCCGCAGCTCGTTGCCGAGCGCGCCGATGTCCTCCTTCGTGAGCCGCGCTGTGACGGCGTCGAAAGCGCTCGTACCGCCCACGAGGGTGAGGCTGCGCTGATCCTGCCAGGAGATGAACGGCGAACCGGGGCGGCCTTGCGCATCGCACAACACCACGCCGTGCATCTGGCTCGAAACCCAGCACCCGGCGCAATCCGGCGCGAGGCGCATGGTCTCCTCGAGCAGAGCGCGCGACGTCGCCACGATCTGGAGGGCGTCAACTTCCCGGTATCCTGCCGGGCGATCCGTCAGAAACGGCGGAAACGTCCGGCGACGGACTTCTCGCAGAGTGCCCGCGGTCGTGTCCAGAACGGCGGCCTTGACGAACGTGGCGCCGAAATCAAGACCAGCGTAGCGCATTCCAGCGGTCGAGGTAGGTGCCGACAGCGTCCTCAAGCTCGCAATCGTAGGCCCGCGAAACGACCTTCAGGCTGCCCAGTCGGTCGGGTAGAACCAGATTGAGTCTGCCGTCGACGACCTTCTTGTCGCGCCGGGTCGCGTCGATCAACACGCGAGCGTCAACGGGTGAGGGGAGTTGCCATGAAAAATGCGACAGCACGAACTCGTGCACGTTAAGGAAGTCCTCCTCACGCACCATGCCGGATCGCCACGCGAGAAAATTCACGAGGTCGATGCCCCAAGCAACGGCCAGACCGTGCGGAATGGCGTGGTGCGTGACGGACTCCAGCGCATGCCCGAACGTGTGCCCGTAGTTGAGGATGCGCCGGAGGTGGAGCTCGTATTCATCCACCTCAATGACGCCTTTTTTCACCTCGAGGCTGCGCCGGATGAACTTGGCGAGCTTCGCGTTGCGCCACCCCTCGCGCGTGACGGTCTCCTTGAGCTCCGCGAACAGCTCAGGGCCGCTGGAGGTGAGGTGCAGCTTGAGAATTTCTCCGTATCCGGAGCTGAGCTCCGTGTCCGTCAGCGTGTCGAGAAACGCAAGGCAGATCCAGACGTGAGCCGGCGAATGGAACACGCCGAGCTGGTTCTTGAACGGGCCGAAGTTGATGCCGCACTTGGCCCCGATGCAACTGTCCGCCATGCCCAGGAGCGTCGTCGGCACGTAGAACCAGCGCACGCCGCGGTAGTACACGTGCGCGGCAAACGTCGCGATGTCTTGGATGATGCCACCGCCGATGGCCACGACGGTTGTCTGCTTGACGGTGTCCGTGCGCTGGAAGAACGCGAGCGCGCGCAAGACGCCGTCAGGTGTCTTCTCATCCTCCGTGGCGTCGATTTCCAGCGCCGGATGTGTCGAGAGGACCGGGCCAAGCGCCTCAGAGTACAGCCGCACGATGTTGCGGTCGACCAGCACGACGGCTCGTGGCAGGCGCGCGATCTCGGCCATCATCGCGGTCAGCGAGTCCGCGAAATCGACTCGGTAATCGCCTTGGCCGGACGTGATTGGCAGAGATGGGATGTTCTTCATTCCTTCCTTCATTGGCAGAGAAAGCCGCCGTCTATGATTACGGCCTGGCCGGTGATGTAGGTGTTCTCGTCCGAGCCGAGGAAATACACGTACCGCGCTATTTCCTCTGGTGTGGCAAGCCGTCCAAGCGGCACCTGGCTGCACAGTCCGGCAATTTGTTCCGGTGA
>VGXL01000121.1 GCA_016873315.1 Phycisphaerae bacterium
GATCAGCGGCTTGCCTGTGTCATCCACGGCGGCCATGCTGATGCCCTCGAAGCCCGGTCCCCCAACCGGCTCCATGGTCTGCCACGCTTGCATGACGGACTCCGGCGTGTACAAGCATTGGTACGGATCGCCGACCACTCGAACCACGATCGGCCCCTCGGGATCCCAGACCCGCGGCATGCCGGTGGGCAGCACTTGCACGCCAGCCGACTCGAAGGAACCACGCTCTGCCACGCCAAGCGGTCCGTTGATCGCCGCCCGGAATGCGGCAGTGTCGCCGACCGCGGTGACGGCGGAGTCGGCGTGATTGAGATCGTCCACATCAGCGTCCGGTGACTCGCCTCGCCACCCCAACTGGTTGGTGGCCGTTGCGCCTGCTCCATTGGGCTTGACATCCTCAGCACGGGCCTCGTCGATGCCCTTCTCCTTGTCGGCCGCATCGCCGTTGGCTGCACCAGCGTCTTCATCGTCGGCGTCGTCAGGATCGCCCATGAAATCCGGATCGAGCCACATGCCGATCCGTTCCCTCTCATACTGGATGAGCCAATCGCAGGCACCCTCGAATTCAACGAGCCAGTCGTAGAGGAACGCATCGCTCAGGCGGTCTTGAAACGAGAGGTGGCGGCTGATCGTCAGCAGAAGCAGATCTTCGTCAACATGCATGCTGACCTGACCAACGGCGTAGTCATCGTTGAGGGTGCGGACGATGGCCGTGAGCCGAGGATCCTCAGCATGAGCGGTCGGCACCAGTCGGATCATCCACGTGACATACAGGGCGTCCACCTTCCCATTGTCCGCTGCCCTCGCCATCGACCTGACAGCAATCATCGAATCATCGAAGATCATCCCCGAGGCGGAATCAGCGGCATGCACCCCGCGCGCACCGATGCGCTTGCAGGCCTGGCGCACCAGCTCCCCCATCGTCTCTTCGTCGTCGCCGTCATAGAACAACCCATCCTCGGGCTGGTCAGGAAGTTGGTGCAGCGACGCGACTGGAGCCACCGGCGCACGCGGCGGCGCGCCAAAGGTGAGGAACCCGGAAATGAATGCAGTCGACAGAAGGAAGAGCATGGTCATGGTGGTGGTCAGGATGGGATTGATGGGGTTGGTGGAGCGAGCCACGAGAAGGACCGTTGGGTCAGTGGATGAGCGCCGGCTGGAGGCGTTGGATCGAGCTGTTCGTCGTATCGCACGACCACGCCGAAGGGCACGGTTGCGGCGAACGCCTCGGGTACGAGCCAGCATGTTTGGTCGTGAGGCACCTTCGGAAATCTGCCCATGCAGTCCGTGATGATGACTGCTACGGCTTGCGGGTGGCTGGCGCGAATCGTCTCAAGCTCATCAAAGAAGCAACAGAAGTCGGTGCCCCCGCCGCCGCGAAGGACATCGGCCGCGACAAGACTCTCGCCGGATTCGAGTTGCCGTCGCGCCGTAACCTTCGTATCGAACGAGACGATCCAGCATGGGCAGCCCATGGAATCGCGCAACTGCTCGATTTGACCGAGCACGCAGGCCATCACCTGGTGATCCCAGCGACTTCCGCTCGTGTCGAGCCCAACCACGATGCCATGGGTGGTGCGACCGCTGTGTCCGGGCAGCACGAATCCATGCGCAAGCATGCGGCGATTGGGACGAGTGAAGGAACTCTCGTCGCGGCATGGCTGCTGGCACCAGTCCGACAGTGCCTGGCGCCAACGCGGGGCCGGACGGTCGATGGCGTCGAGCGCCCCCAGCTCGGCGTCGGGGGACCAGCGTCCATGCTTGCGCAGAACCACCTCGAGCGCCTTTCGACCGCGACGCGCGATTTCAAGCACGGCGGTCCGTGTGAGTGGTTGAAGTTCCGCGCCCCCACACAGAGCATCGCCCTCTTCGGGGCTGAGCATGGTGTCCGCCAGTTCGTACAAGCGCCGCGACTCAATGACAGCCGCCTTGATCTCTGGATCAGACATGAGCAGTTGGTAGATCTGCTCGCCGCTCTTCCCGGCGAGACCACGATCGATGAGTGAACCCTCTGGGAGCCTGGCGTTCAGATCACGCGCCATGTTGTTCACCACATAGTCGACGGCGCAGTTCCAGATGAGTGGATCGCGATCCTGCCGACGCTCGGGATGACAGCAGACGATGTGCAGCAATTCGTGCAGCAGGACGGCCTTGAGCGTGCCCCCAGGGCTCCCTGGCGCGGCGTCGTCAGCCGCCAATCGAAGCGTAAAGGCAGCGTCGAACGCGATCATGCGGCCATCGGTCGCTGCGGTGTCGATGCCCCAGACCTGAGTGACGACGAGCGGCACGCGCAAGAGTTCGCTGGCGAGTTCAGGCAGCTCGCGCACGAGCATGGCTTTGGCACGCGAGAGCGCCTCGCGTGCTTGAGCGTGCTGCTGCGCCGCATGATCTGCTTCGCAGACGGTCACGCTGCTCGCCCCTTGCGCTCGGCGTTCCGGGCTTCGAGCGACGATGTCCCCTGCTTGAGTTCGTCGACCGCAAGCATCGGGTCGGCCATCATCATCGGGCAGCGCATGAAGACCTCGCGGCGCAACTTCTCGCGCCACTCCATGTCGGGCAGGCGCTGCATGAGAACACGCGCGGCCTGACGCGCATCGTCGACGTCGTCCTTCACGCGCTCGGCAATCGCCATGACGAGGACGAACATGCACCCGCCGTGCGTGGGCAGCTCCTCGCTCGAGGGATTGGCCAGGAACCGCGTGACAAAGGTGCGGTCGCCCACTGAATCGAGGAACGCCATGAATTCAGTGGCGACATGGCCGACGGTTCCCTCGAGCATCGCCTGCGTGAGTTCGCGCTCGACGAGCGAGCCTTCCGATGGCGGAAAGACGCCCCACTCGCGCTCGGCCTGCTCGATGAGCCGGCTCGCGAACTCCCACGAACGCGGCGTGGGGAACGGCTGATCGCGCAACTGCTCGGGCATGTCGAGCAGCATGCCCGGTCGATACGACACAAAGTCCGTGATCGAAGCGTGCACACGCGGGCGTCCGTCGACGCGTTCGGTGGCCCAGGAGAGCCAGCCCGCCAGATCATGACGGAGCTCGATCGTCAGGAAGCGATTGCGCAGCGCGCTTGGCAGCGAGTACGCGACCGAGCGATCGGTGGTGCGGTTGCCCGCGGCGCAGACCACCCAGCCCTCGGGCAACTCGTACTCACCAATGCGGCGATCGAGGACGAGCTGGTAGCACGCGGCCTGCACATTGGGCATGGCGGCGTTGATCTCGTCAAGGAACAGGATCCCGCGGTTCGTTGAGCCCATGGGCGGCAGGAATTGCGGCGGCAGCCAAAGCGTGGTCCCGCGCTCGCGGTCGGGGAATGGAAGTCCACGCAAGTCGACTGCGTCGAGCAACGAGACGCGAACATCGCGCAGTTCCATACCCAGTTCGCTGGCCACGCAGCGGACCATGGTGGATTTGCCGATGCCGGGCGGGCCGCTGATGAATGTGGCCAACCGCGCGGCGATCGCGTTGGTCAGAAGGCGGGCGGCGTGATCGAAGGTGAGTGGGTTGGGCATGGTCGGTGAGGTGAAGTTGGTTGAATCGAGCACGGTCAAGCTGAAGCGAGGAAACAGATGCGGTGGGTCAGTCGCGGTTGGTCAGGTGCAGTGGGTCGATTGCGGCGAATCAGATGCGGTGAGTCAGGCAGCGAGCTGCCGGGGAGCGGGGAAGATTTCGTTGAGTTCGGCGGGGTCGCGCGTGTCCATGCACTGCGAGATCAAGAACGGTCGGGCGTAGTTGCTCGCAGCGGTCCAGATGCCGCTCCACTGGACGAGGTCGCGCCGCAGGGACGATGGGATCGAGCGCACCCGACCCACACCCGGAAACACCATGAGCGGCGATCGCACCATGACGTACCAGCTCGAGGCCAGTTCAATGGGCCCGTTGGGCAGCCGTGCAAGCACATCACGAAGCCAGAACGCGCGCAGCATGATGTATGGGTGTTCGCGTCGAGCCATGATCCACGGTCGACCGTCCGTCGACTGCACGAGCAGGCATGCACCGGCGTCAAAGGTCGTCGCCGTGGTCCAGGTCTCGGACTGGTCGACGCGGTAATGCAGATCGCATGGAGATGACCGCAGCAACGGATCCGTTGGATCCAGGACGGGAAGCAGCTCGCCGATGATGCCACTCGGAGCCCAACTGTGAATGATCGACTTCTGATCAAGCGGACCCTTGACGCGAATCACGAGGCCGTGTTGCTCATCAAGCAGCAGATTGGCGCGCGGGCGGTGTGCGCGGACGATCGACTTCGCGAGCCGCCTGATCGATGCCAGATCCAGCACATGCTGCTGCTGCCCCTGGCCGCCCCGCTCTGTGCTCCACGGCTTGATTCGATCACGCGGATCAAGCGCGCGATAGGCATCCGATGGATGGCTCCGCTCCCCAACCATGATCCAGTTGATCGCGGGCCCGGCGTCTTCATCAATGCGCGATGCCCGTGACTGATGGCGCTCGACGATTGTGGCCACAAGTGCTGCCACCTCGCGTTCACGATCGGTGGGCTGGTAGGTCGCGGGTGCCAACAGCACAGGTGGCCGAGGCGCCTGCAGGGCACCCTGCAGAATCGCTTCGCGAAGCGCAGCAAGCTTTGATATGGCGCTCGAAGGGTCCAGTGCGGGCGACGGCAACGGCGGCAACGACGGCAACTGCGGCAACTGCGGCAACGGTGGTGCCGCAGCCACGGCACGCATGTACTTCATGCACTCTTCGGCCAGGTCATCGGGACCATCGAGCGCGGCAGCGATCATCTGGGACAGGATGGCGCTCATGGTGTGCTCCTTTGCCGGCGTGCAGCAATCGAGGCGAGGTAGGCCA
>VGXL01000122.1 GCA_016873315.1 Phycisphaerae bacterium
ACGACGACGAGGCCCAAGTCGTCGGGAACGACGACGAGGCGCACGCCGCTGCCCACGACGAGGACCACACCGAAAGTCACGACGGTCACGACGACGCTGCCGAGAAGAGCATGGCCGCCGTGAGCGAATCCGCCGACCGCACGGAGCACTCGGCACACCGACAGGGACGATCGAAGCCCTCGGCCAAGCCGCAGGTCATGATCGTCAACGACACGGCCGACGAGTGCCGCATCGGCATCCTCGAAGAGAACGTGCTCCAGTCCTACTTCGCCGAGCGCACGGCGACGGCCACGAGCGTCGGCAACATCTACAAGGGCCGCGTGCTCAACATCGAGCCCGCCATCCAGGCAGCGTTCGTCGATTTCAGCGAGGGAGCCAGTGGCTTTCTTCACATCAGCGACCTGCACCCGAAGTACTTCCCTGGCAAGGAGCGCACCGAACGCGTGGGCAAGAAGATCCCCCGCCGTGAACGCCCGCTGATCCAGGACGCACTCAAGAAGGGCCAGGAGATCACGGTTCAGGTCATCAAGGAAGGCATCGGCTCCAAGGGACCGACGCTCACGAGCTACATCAGCATCCCTGGGCGATTGCTCGTGATGATGCCGGACATGGGCCGCGTGGGTGTGTCACGCAAGGTCGAGGACGAGGATGAGCGCCGCTCGATGCGCCGCATGCTCGACAGCCTCGAGTTGCCCGAGGGCTTTGGCTTCATCATGCGGACCGCTGGCTACGAGCGCTCGCACTCGGAACTCAAGCGCGACGCGGCCTACTTGACCCGCCTGTGGGAAGCGATGCAGACTCGCACATCCAAGACGAGCGGCCCCTGCGCGCTCTACACCGAAGGCGATCTCCTGATCCGCACGATCCGCGACTCGGGCGATCCGTGCATGAAGGGCATCGTCGTCGACTCGGTCAGCGCCTTCGACCGAGCGACGCAGTACCTGGATGTCGTCGCACCGGCGCACGCGCCGGCCGTCTACTACTACGACCGTCCGATCCCGATCTTCAGTGCCTTCGGCATCGAGGAGCAGGTCGAGCTGATCCATCAACGCGAAGTGCCCCTGCCCTCGGGCGGCGCACTCGTGATCGACCAGACTGAAGCGATGGTCGCGATCGACGTCAACAGCGGCCGCAGCCGTTCGGCACGCGACTCTGAGACCAACGCCTACCAGACCAACATCGAGGCGGTCCGCGAGATCTGCCGGCAACTGCGCCTGCGCGACCTCGGCGGCCTGATCGTGAACGACCTCATCGACATGCGCATGTCCAAGCACCGCAAGGACATCGAGGCCCGCATCGAGGAGGAGCTCAAGCGCGACCGCGCCAAGGCGACCCACCTGCCGATCAGCGAGTTCGGCATGGTCGAGATGACCCGCCAGCGCATGCGCCCGAGCATGCGCAAGACGCACTACATCGACTGCCCGCACTGCGCGGGCGCCGGTGAGGTGCGCATGCCCGACGTCGTGGCAGCCGATGCGCTGCGACGCGTCTCGCTGCTGTTTGCCTACTTGGCGGTGAAGCGCGTGCACCTGACCGTGACCTCTCGCGTGGCTGGTGAACTGCTCAGCGTGCGCCGACGAGCGCTGCAGGAACTCGAAGAGAAGTTCGGCAAGCAGGTCGAGGTCACCATCGACGACCACCTGCGCGCCGACCAATTCAAGGCTGCGGCCTTCGATGAGCGCAACCACGCGATCGAACTCGATCGCCTGCCGCGCCCACCGCGCCCGCTGCTCGCCGACCTTTACACCGAGATCCCCGAGTATGTGGACGACGAGGACACGGACGAACGCGTCAAGCGCCGCCGTCGCCGCCGTCGCAAGCCGGCCCCTGCCGATGCGAACGCCATCCTGCTCGCTGGTGGTTTCGACGACCTGCCGGCCGTGATCGAGGACGAGCGTCCGCTGATGCATGTCATCCGCGAAGCCGAGGACGACAAGCGAGCCGCGCGCAAGGCTGCCAAGGCCGAGTCGCGTGACGACGATCGAGACGAGGACGATGGCGACGATGACGAGCGCGCCGAGCGTGGCGAACGCGGAAGCCGCGACGATCGTGGTCGCCGCGGTGGACGCAAGCGCCGCCGTCGTCGCAATGCCCCTGTGTTGCCGCAGTCGGTCTCGGTGGCCGATGCCGCAGCGCTGTGCGGTGTTGAACCGGCCGCATTGCTCGAGCAGCTCCGCGCGGCGCACGCCGAGATCGCTCCGATGGTGACCGAAGGGCTCGAAGTGCTCACGCCCGAACTCGTGGCGGTCGCCCGTCACCTCTTCAACGTGCCGATCTTGGGCGCCCCGGCGGCCGCTGCGGGTGCACAGAACGGCGGAGAAGCCGGCGAAGAAGCCGGCGCTGATGCCGACGGCGAGAGCGATGGCGAATCGAGCGTGGGATCTGCTCCGGCCCGGTCCGATCGAGCCGAAGGCGACGATCGAGACGGCGGCCGGCGCAAGAAGCGTCGTCGACGTGGCGGTCGCAATCGCCGCGGCCGCGATGGCGCCGAAGGCGGAGCGCGCGATGGCGATGCGAGCGCGAAGGACCGCGGTGGATCGCGCGATGGCGACGCGAGCGCGAAGGACCGTGGTGGATCGCGCGATGGCGATGCGAACCCAAACTCCGATGGCGATCAGAACGACGCTGTCGATTCGAACGCGGCAGACGACGACCGCGAAGCGCACGAGTCCGCCGATGAAGGCGGAGTGTCGGCGGACCGCGACGCGGATGACGCCGACGGCGACACCAGCGACGAAGGGCAGAACGACGGCGAACGGTCCGATGGTGGATCGAACGGCGGTGACCGCGACGACGGCAAGCGGCGCAAGCGCCGGCGCCGTGGCGGACGCGGTCGTCGCGATCGCGACGAGCGTGGCCCGCGTGGCGAACGACGTTCGGATGGCGGTGGTCGCGGTGGTTCGTCGGGCAACACCGACGGCGCGCCGTCAGGCGAGGGCTCGACTTCGGGCTCGTCTTCATCCAGCGCGACTTCATCGAACTCGCCTGCATCCAGCGCCGGCGCATCGCCCGCTCCTGCTTCACCAGCCCCGGCTGAGTCGTCGAGCCCCGCTGGCGAAGTTCCCGCTGAAGCGAAGCCCAAGCGTCGTTCGCTGTACGGCGCGACCACGCGTCGCCTGAAGCCCAGCGAGGCCCCCAAGGGCCGGGCGGAGTGATCCGCCATGACCGCGCTGCACGCTGACGCGCCGGTGCGCCGACTGATCGTGCTCGGGAGCACCGGCTCGATCGGCACCTCCACGATGGAGGTGCTGCGGCACTGGCGTGATCGTGGCGGACCACGCATGCAGGTCGTGGGTCTTGCCGCGCACAGCAATGTGGAACTCCTGGCGAAACAAGCCGCGGAGTTCGGCGTGCGTCATGTGGCGGCAGCGGCGGCGCGGGATCCGATCGCGCTCAATGGTCTCACGGCCTTCTCGGGCGAGCATGCTGCGCGCGACTTGATCAAGGCCGTCGCGCGGCCCGGTGATCTCGTGCTCGCGGCGATGGTCGGTGCTGCTGGCATCGCGCCTACGCTCGCCGCGATCGACGCAGGCTGCGACATCGCCTTGGCCAACAAGGAAACCTTGGTTGCAGCGGGCGAACTCGTCATGGCGCGCGTGCGCGAGCGGGGCGTGGCGCTGCTGCCAGTCGATAGCGAGCACAGCGGCGTCTTCCAGTGTTTGGGTGGACGACCGACCAGCGATGTCGCACGGATCGTGCTCACCGCCAGCGGAGGACCGTTCCGGACGTGGGACCGCGCGCGCATGGCCTCGATCACGCTCGCGGATGCGCTCAAGCACCCAACTTGGACGATGGGGCGAAAGGTCACCATCGACAGCGCGACGATGATGAACAAGGGGCTCGAATTGCTCGAGGCTCACTGGCTCTTCGGCGTTGGGCGCGATCGGCTTGGCGCAATCGTCCATCCCCAGAGCATGGTCCACGCGATGGTCGAGTTCGTCGACGGCAGCGTCGTCGCACAGATCAGCCCGCCCGACATGCGCTTGCCGATTCAGATTGCGCTCGCGCACCCGCGCCGCGTGGATGGACCGACGCGACGCGTGGATTGGGCCCAGTTGGGCTCATTCCAATTCGAGCCCATCGATCACGATCGGTTTCCCGCTCCAGCACTCGCGCTCAGCGCCATTGAGCGCGGCGGCACAGCAGCCTGCACGCTCAACGCTGCCAATGAAATCGCGGTCCAAGGCTTCGTCGATGGTCGGCTCCCCTTCATGGGCATCGCCGAACTCGTCGGCGAGTGCATCGCGGCCATGCCCTGTGTTCCCGCGACCTCACTCGATGCTGTGCTCGCCGCCGACGCGGCCGCTCGCGAGTGGTGCACGAATCGACTGGATCGGACGGCCGCGCTTGGCGCGTGAATCAGCTCAGGCGCGCGCATCTGGTTCGAACCATCCCGCCAACGCATCACTAGACTCCTGACATGGACCTCATCGGCGGGCTGAACCTCTTTGTCGTGATCTTGGGGTTCGGGTTTCTGATCCTCGTGCATGAACTCGGGCACTACCTCGCGGCGCGTTGGGCGGGGATCCGCGTCGACAACTTTGCGGTCGGCATGGGACCGGTGGTGTGCTCGTGGCGGCACGGCATGGGCGTGCAGTTGGGCAGCTCGCAGCCAGAACTTTGCCGACGGTTCAACACCACGGCAACAGCGATGATCCCCGAGGCCGCTTTGCGCGATGCTGGGATCGGTGAAACCGAGTGGACCCTGCGGCTCCTCCCCTTGGGCGGATTT
>VGXL01000123.1 GCA_016873315.1 Phycisphaerae bacterium
CGGTGGCGTCTTCGGTGGCAAGGGCGAAGATCCCGAAGAACTGACCGACGACGAAAAGGCCGACGCGCTCAAGGAAGTGATCGTTGCCTTCGTCGAGCCCGTGGCGTGGGAAGACGGTGAAGGCGGCCCCTGCAAGATCCAGTACTACGAGGGCATGTTCATCGTCAATGCGCCGGACTTCGTGCACCGTGCGCTCGGCGGCTACGCCTTCGCACCAGTCATTCCGGCCCGTTCCGCTGCGCCAGCCAAGGCAGCCGATGCTCCGCAGGCCTCGGCTGAACCCAGCGACCGTCGTCGCTATGTCATGCTGAGCCCGCGCATCGGCTACAACCAACTCGTTGGGTTCCGAACCGCGACCGTGAGCGGCGCGCCCTGAGCGAACCAAACAACTTCGATTCATCGAACGGCTAGCCTTGCGCTAGCCGTTCTTCGTTCGGGAGACGGCGAACCCCATGAGCGCCCCTCGGCGTGCAAGCTGCCTCACCCTCCGCAACGACCTTCGTGCCTGCACGAAGGACGGGATCACGCACTCGCTCATGGTCGGCGTGGGCGAAACATTCATTCCCGCGTTCGCACTCGCAGCGGGCGCAGCCCAAGTCCACGGCGGATTGGTCTACACGATCCCCTTCTTGGTCGGAGCGACCGTTCAATTGCTCACTCCCGCCGGCGTCGATCGAATCGGATCGCCACGGAAGTGGGTGCTGTTGTGCGCCACGATTCAGGCGCTGTGCTTCATCCCGATGGCGATCGCCGCCATGGCGGGTGCAGTGCCACTGCTCTTGGTCTATGTGTGCGCATCGATCTACTGGGCCGTGAATCTGGGTGCAGCACCGGCCTGGAATGCCTGGGTCGGCGCACTGTTTCCCGAGCGGATCCGCGCGTCCTACTTCAGCAGACGCAGCAGAGTCTGCCAGATCGCGTTGCTCGCGGGACTCCTGCTCGGCGGCGTCGTGATTTCGCGCTTCGAGCACACGCCGCTTGAGTTGGCCTCATTCGCGGTGCTCTTCATGGCTGCGAGCCTGAGCCGCGCACTGAGTACGCCTGCGCTCGTGGCGCAGTCAGAGCCGAAGCATCTGCCACCTGCACGGCGCGTGAACCCCATCGAGTTCCTGCAGCGGATCCGTGGTGCGCCCGAGGGCCGGGTCGTGGCGGCGCTGCTGGTCTTCATGCTCACCGTCCAAGTGTCGAGCCCGTTCGCCACGCCCTACATGCTTCGCGCGCTGGCCATGGACAACGACCAGTTCACGATCTCAGTCGTCGCGCTCTTCGCGGCGAAGTGCTTGGTGCTGCCCGTGGTGGGCCGACTCGCGGCTTCGTGGGGAGCCAGACGACTGCTCATGGCCGGCGCGATCGTGGTCGCGGCGGGAAGCGGAGCGTGGATCGTCTCCACGGCGCCTGGATGGATCTACGCGATGCAGGTCGTCAGCGGCGCAGGCTGGGCTGCATACGAAATGGCCCTGTTCCTGCTGCTGCTCGAGCACATCCGCGAGGAAGAACGCACCGCGATGTACGCGGCTTACTATTTCTTCAATGCCGTCGTCACAGTCATCGGCTCGTTCGTCGGAGCGGCAGCGATCGATGCGCTCGGTGGCGGGGTCACCGCCTACTGGTGGATCTTCGGAGCATCGTCGCTGTTGAGGTTCGCGGCAATCCCGCTCATGTTCCGGATCCCGCGCCATGGACACGAGCGCAGCGCGCCCGTGATGGCGATCGATGTCGGGACCGAGGCCGGCGCGTTGGATGAGCCCGTCATCGCAGCGCGACCTGTGCCCGAGGTGCAACGGTGAAGCAACTCCAGCCGATGGACCACCACGCGGGCGGTCGACTGGCCGACCTCGGCGCGCTTGTCTTGGCGATCGGGCTGCTCGTGGTCGGTGGGATCATCAGATTCGCGTTGTCTCCCGCGGAGCTGGCACGCTGGTTCGTGCACCCTGCGCTCGGTGATCGCGGGGTGGAGATGGCCGTTCGCAGCGCCGAGTGGGCGCAGTCGCTGGCCCCCTGCGCGATCGTCATCGCTGCTGGCATGATCATCGTGCTGTGGTGGACCGATCGATCCTCCGTGACCGCGAGCACACCGATCACTCCCTCCGGCAACGGTGCGCCCGTGGCCGTTGCGCAACGGTGCGAGAAGCCGCTGACTGCGGCATCGAAGTCCCACCAGCCGCGCTCGGAGTCGTTGTTGCTCGTGGTCATCGTGCTCGTTGCTGCGCTCGTCCGGATCGACCGATCCTTCGAGAGCCTGTGGTACGACGAAATCGCAGCCTTCATGGACTACGCGCAGCACGGACCGGGCCCGATCGTGGCCACCTGGTTCAGCCCGGCCAACCATCCGCTGCAGTCACTCCTGTCGTGGTGCTCGTTCACGACCCTCGGGGCGGTCAACGAACTCACCCTCCGATTGCCATCCTTGGTCGCTGCACTCCTCACCGTGATCGCAACCTGGTGGATGGCGCGGCCCATGGCGGGCGCGCGCAGTGCGCTGATCGCCGCAGCAGGGATGGCGATCGCGCCGGCCGCCGTGCTTGGCAGCGTGGAGGCTCGCGGCTACTCCATGATGATGCTCGCCGGCGCGCTGCTGACGGGTCTGGCGTGGCGCGCCATCGATCGCGATCGTGTGCAGCGTGGCTCGATGTGGTGGTGGACCGCCTACGCCATCGTCGCATCGCTCGGCGTCTGGGCGCACTTCACCACGGTGGTCGTGCCGGTCGCGCATGGCGTGATCGCCGTGGGGCTCCTGCTGCGCGGCGATGGGCGCATCGGACGCCGATGGTTGACAGCGCTCGTGATGGCCGCGGCGCTCACCGTCGCGCTCCTCTCGCCCATGCTGCCTTGGGTCCTTGAGCGTCGTTCGGAACTCGCTGCACTGGATGGCAACGAGCCCACGCTCTGGTCGCGCGAAGGCGTGGCGATCCTTGGGACATGGGGCGGCGCATGGTGTTGGTGGCCGTCGATCCTGGGGGGAGCGTTGGCCGTCATCGGCATCGCGCGGGCATGGCAGTGCGACCCACGCGGGCGCTTCATCGTCATCTTGGTCACGCTCCCCTTCCTGCTCGCGCTCGTGATTCCCATCGCAGGAAGCTGGATCTACGCACGATTCGTGTCGTTCGCGCTGCCCGGTGCAGCACTCGCCTGGGGCATCGGCCTCGATCGCATGCTCGATCGGCGACGGGCCTACGCGATCCTCATGGCCACGGCACTGGCGGCCGCGTGGCTCGCGGTGCTCGGCAAGCTGCCGCCCAAGCAACCCCTGCGCGACCTGCTCGCGATCGCCGCACGGGAGCCCGGACCCGTCATCGTCGTCGGGCTCCCCGACGAAGTTGCTCGCTTCTACGCCGAGCCCATCGGGGTCGATGCCCGCTACGCCAAGCCCTACGGTTCCGATCTGGCCGCGCTGCTCGAGTCGATACCCGGCGCGCGTGTTCTTGTGCTCTATCCAGGCGCCATGCCACCTGCGGTTCAGGCCGAACTCGATGCGGCATCGATGACCCGAACGCACGCGATGGCTGGATGGGCCGACTGGGGAGCCGGCGCGGTCGAGTTGCATGCACCCCGCAGTCGCGCGGGCACGGTGCGCTGAGTCCGACACCCGCGTGTTGACGGGCAAGCGCGTACCCTTCGTGCATGTCGTACCTGCTCGAAGTCACGCGGCTCGGTCTGGGCAACCTGCGTCGCCACAAGCTGCGCAGCGTGCTGACGAGCCTTGGCGTGATTCTGGGCGTAGCCGCGGTGATCGTGGTCGTCGCCATCGGGGAAGGCAACAAGCGCGCGGCGCTGCGCGACATCAGCGCGCTTGGGGCCAACAACATCATCATTCGCAGCCAGAAGCCACCAGAAAGCGCTTCGCCCAGCGGCGGCGGCATGCGATCGATGGTCCTCAAGTACGGACTGACCTTTCAGGATCTTCGCCGCATCCAAGCGTCCATGACCGATGTCGATCGCGTGGTGCCGCTCAAGAGCGCCGGCAGCGAGGTCAGCTTCGACTCGCAGCGCGCGCTTGCGCAGGCTTTCGGAACGACACCGGCGCTCGCTTCAGTTGCCCGCCTTCGCATTCAGTCCGGCCGATACCTGACCGACGAGGACATGACGGCACACGCTGCCGTCGCCGTCATCGGAAGCGAAATCGCCAAGCAGTTCTTCCCAAACCTTGATCCGATCGGTCAGGACATCCGCGTGGACCAGCAGGTCCTGCGCGTGGTGGGCGTCTTGGCACCGATTGGACTGGCGGGCGGTGCGGGCAGCGCGCTCGTGGGGCGAGACCTGAATAAGGACATCCACATGCCGCTGCCAACGGCCGAATTGCAGTTCGGCAGCGTCGTACAGAAGCGAGCCGCCGGTTCCTTCAGCGCCGAGGAAGTCGAGCTCTACGAGATCTATGTCGTGGCGCCAAACACCGATGTCGTGACCGAGATCGCCTCGCGCGTCGAACGCATCATCGATGTCGGGCACGAGGCAACCGGCGACGCGCAAGTCATCGTGCCGTGGGAACTGCTGGAGA
>VGXL01000124.1 GCA_016873315.1 Phycisphaerae bacterium
TTCCGATGGCGTAGGCCATGTGGCTCACGCCATTGATCGTGGCGGCGCCGTACTTCGAGATGTCGGGGATCGCACCAACGATCACATCGGGGCTTCCTGATCCACCACCACCGCCGCCGCCACCGCCGCCAGCCGCAGCATTCAAGATCCCGGCACCTGCATTACCGCTCCCATAGCCGCCAACGACGACGACATAGCTCGTGCCCGCCGTGAGCGTCGCTGTGACCGTGCTCTGGTAGTTGCACGCATCGTCGTTGCACGCCACGACTCCGTTGGCCGTGTTGCAGGAATTGAGGATGACCAGACGCGTGTCCCAGGTGGTGCCGGTGCACGTGGTGAACACATACGAGCCCGTGGTCGCTGGCGTGAAGGTCCAGTAGGCGGACTTGTAGACCGTGTGGGCCCCGGAGCAGCTGCTGCTCGGCACGCTCAGGTTGACCGTGGCGTTCGAGGTATCGAACGAATTGTCGCCTAGCGCCAGCGCAGTTGCCGTCGAGCAGGTGAAGGACGGCGGCACGATGAACATGGGAACGGCGTCCGAATGCAGTTGGCCCAGAACCAAAGCCAATCCGGTACCGGTCAGGACGCCCGCGAGGGTGATGGTCTTCATCCGGACAGGGTAGCCCAATTCGACGAGTTTCCAAACAGCCCCCCCTCGCCCCGGCCAGAGTTTTTGAGGGAGGGGAACGACCGTGAGACCCGCTGCGACCCATCGATGGCCCCTCGACATGTGACCGGATCGATCCGTCGCGATCCGGAATACTCTTCACTTCATGCAGATGATCATGCACCATCGAGCACGCCCCCGGACTGCTTTTACGCTCGTCGAGATCCTCGTCGTCATCGGGATCGTGGTCATTCTGCTGGGACTTCTCATTCCGGCCATCGGCATGGTCACGGCCTCGGCACGCGCCACGCGCAGCATCTCGAACCTTCGCTGCTTCGGAACGGCGTTCGGCACTTTCGCAGCGCAACGCAAGGACCGCATCCCGTGGGAGGGCGAGAAGGACACGGCGGGCATTCCGGCTAACCTCGCTGAGCCGCTCTTCTGGGGCAACGCCCTCGGACCGTTGGTGGACTCCGTTCGCTACGCGGATCTGGTCAATGATGCGTTCCGCGAGCAGCGCGATGTCGCCAGTTGGTCGCAGGACACGGTCTGGGCGGATCCATCCGCCACGAGCGAGTCAGGCACGCCGTGGGAGTTCGGCGAGACCGGCAGCGACGGAGTCAGGCGCCAGTTTTGGTTCGGCTATGTCATGAACCTCAGGCTCAACAACACCTTCCTGACCAAGCTTGGATTGCCGCAGACGAGCCGCATGCTGATGAGCCATGCCCATGTGTCGAAGGCGGACCGAACGGTCTTCATGGTGGAACTGCGCGGGCGACTACAGGAACTGCCGCCAAGCGACCCCCACTACTCGCGCAGTCTCGATCGTTCGCAGTGCAGTTGGAAGCGACTTGCGGCGCGTCACTTCGAAGGCGGTCACTTGCTCTTCGCCGACGGTCACGCAGAGTGGGCGTTGAATCGAGATGTCACGACCAACGCGCAGGGCTCCCGCGATCCACTCACGCCCAACGGCGACTGGAACACCGAGAAGTACATCTTCGACCCGCAAGGGCCCGCGACGAACTGACGCCCGCGGACGACGCTGCAGAGGTGGCTGCAGGCCGCATCCGGGCCCGCCATCGGATCGAGGCTTGTACCGGTTTCCCGGGCGGCGACCGTTGCGACCGGTGAAATCTCGCGAATCTCGGCTTGCCCAGAGAATCACGCGTGCTAGGGTTTCGCTGTCCGTGAGCTGTTCGCGGACTGTTTCTATCCATCCCGAGTGAGAGAGAGGAAAAGCATGGTTATCAATCCACGAGCGCTGCTCGTGGTGGCGACATCCCTTGTCGTCACCGCTAGCGCGCAGGCTGCCATCGTTGGCTCGGTGTGCAATTTTGCCTGGGTCCGAAACGGTGTCGTCCTTGAAGAACGGAACGTGATCTGCAGCGCGCTGCTGCCTGAGTACTACCGGGCCGTCACCACCGAGAATGGCGGCTACGCGGCGTTCAGTACCGACCTTTCCGAGAACACGCTGACGATTCTGTCGGATGTATCGGGCGTTCAGCAGTTCATCCCAGACGCGACGCAGACGATCCGCATCACGCTGCCGACCGGCGTGCTCGTCAGTTCCTTCACGCTCGCCGGCGTCACCGGAATCACCGGCTTCGCGCAGGACGACCTGTTCTTCGAGGGCCGAACGCTCAAGATCCGCATGAACGGCAACGCCTTCGCCAGCGGCGCTGGGCGCATCGACATGACCTTCGGCTACGTGCCGGCTCCGGGCGCGATCGCGCTGCTCGCGGCTGGCGGCTGCATGGGATCGCGGCGACGACGCGGGTGAACGATCGGAGCCAAACTCAGGGCTTCGGGCGTTCGGGCGGATCGTCGAGCAACATGCGGCGTTGCGGCGTGTCCAGGTCCTCGAATTGATCAGTCCGCACGGCCCAGATGAACGCAACGACTGCACCCGCTGCGACCAGAAGCGCCACGGGAATGGCAAGAGTGAGCAGTGTCATGACCGAGCTCCATTCGTGGACGCGGCGTGGGGCGCCGCGTGTGGTGCCGCGCGGCGTGCATGCGCGGACTGAGTTTCATATCGGGGCATCCTCAACGCGATGGCGGTGACCGTCAGGCCGCTCAGCGGCATCATGATGGCCGCGATCAATGGGCTGATCGTGCCCGTCGCCGCGAGCACGGCCCCGGCGAGGTTGTAGAGCAGGCTCACCGCAAAGTTCACATGGATCGTGCGCATGGTGCGGCGCGAGCCATCGATGAGGGTCGCGATCGACGCGATCCCTCCACCCGCGAGCGACACATCGGCCGCATCGACCGTCGCGCGCGCGCCCTGTCGCACCGCCACGCTCACATCCGCTGCCGCCATTGCCGGCAGGTCGTTGAGGCCGTCACCCACAAAGACCACCGGATGATCGTGCATGGTCCGCACCAACTCGAGCTTGGCCTCGGGCGTGCACGCCGAGTGCGCATCCTCGCCCGGGATTCCAAGGCGCGCCGCCACCGAGGCCACAACGGGCTTCACATCGCCAGACGCCATGACGACCTTCCAACCGCGGGCTCGCATCGACGCGACGAGCGCAGCCGCATCCGTCCGCAACGGATCACCGATGCCCACGACGGCGCTTGGAACGCCATCCACCGCGATGACGACCGGCGTCAGGCACGACTGCGCGAAGCGCTCTGCTGCGGCGGCGATGCCCTGTGGAAGTTGTGCAGCAACGGCATGAACACTGCTCGCTCGCACGGCCCGTCCATTCACGAGGCCTTCGATGCCTCGGCCTGCATGCTCACAGACCTCCGTCACGACTGCATCAGGCAGGCCTGGCAGTTGGGCGATCGCTTTCGCCACAGGATGGCGCCCGTGCCGCTCCAACGCCGCGGCCAGCTCGATCGCGCGCGCATCGCCGTACGACTCGAGCACCGCCGTGCGTCCCTCGGTCACCGTCCCGGTCTTGTCGAGGACGACCGTGCCGGGTCGCCCCAGTCGCTCAAACACATCACCGCCCCGCACGAGGATCCCGGCGCGCGCGGCCTTGCCGAGCGACGCGACCATCGTCAAAGGTGTCGCCAGTCCGAGCGCACATGGACAGGTCACGACCAACATCGCAATGACGATGCTCGCAGCTCGAACGGGATCGACCTGCCACCAGATCGCGCCCGTGATCGCGGTCACCACGATCACGCCAACAAGGAACCAGCCAGCGATGCGATCGGCAAACTCGACGACCGGTGCCCTGCTGCGCATGGCTGATTCCACGAGCCGTGCCATCCCAGCCGCTCGCGTGGCCTCACCGGTGCGCACCACTCGGACCAAGAGCGATCCCCCGACCGCGCGCGTCCCGGCAGGCACATCGTCCCCTTCAACCAACGAGACTGGACGCGATTCGCCCGTCAGCAGTTGCAGGTCAAGATGCCCGGTCGACTGTGCCAAGCATCCATCGGCTGGACTCGCGTCTCCATCAGCCACGCGGACCAGATCACCGGGCTGGATCGCATCGGCAGGGATTTCCTCGACCGATCCATCAGCAGTCAAGCGATGAGCGGACTGCGGAACGAGCGCGCACAGCAGTTCGAGTTCGTGCCGAGCGCGTCGTTGCTGCCTGAACTGGACGAAGCGTCCAGCCAAGAGCAGC
>VGXL01000125.1 GCA_016873315.1 Phycisphaerae bacterium
GGCGCAGCCGACCGCAGCAGCGGAGCGAAAGCGGGAGACGGGACTCGAACCCGCGACATTCAGCTTGGGAAGCTGACGCTCTACCAACTGAGCTACACCCGCAAGGTGCCGGAGCGTTCCGGGGCGGTGACTATACCCAGAGCAAAGGCCATGCTCCAGTCAGCGCACGCCAAGCTTCCAGAGGAGGGCATCGCAGCGACACATCAGCGACACCGCACTCTGGTGGAGCGGTGAGCGATAGCAGTGTGATCGAAGGCGTTGGTTGATGGGACGGAGCGGACGCGCGGCCAGCGGAAGCGCGAGTGCTCGGTCGAGCGCAGCGCACAGGCGATCGAGAGACACCACATCCGGAAGCCGATTGTCCTTGTAGCAGGGTTCCGACAGCATCCGCAGACGAGCCTGCTCATCATCGTCCAACTCCATCACGCGATCGGCGAGCGCGTCGAGCGATGGAAAGTCTGCGGCGTGCAGCATCGCAGCGCGGTTGAACTCCAGACCCACTTCGGCGTTGCCCCAGTAGATCGGGATGGTGCCGGCCAAGAAAGCATCCACAAGTTTCTCGGTCGTGT
The DNA here is from genome assembly GCA_016873315.1 of Phycisphaerae bacterium. GTDB lineage: Bacteria > Planctomycetota > Phycisphaerae > Phycisphaerales > SM1A02 > SYIB01. Next base: position 570 of record VGXL01000125.1, read on the forward strand.
ATCCGGGGCTTGAGGTGTTCTCGAAGCAGATGGTGAATCGATGCGTTGCCAGGAATGCGCTCTTGTTCTTGACTGGCGCGCGCATGGTGTTGAACGCGCGGCCACCGCTGGACACCTGTCGCCGTCGACTCAGGAGTCGAAAGAACCTGTTGCGTTCTGGGGCCCGGGGATTCGAGGCGATGAACGAGCAGAATCCACTCTGCGCGTTCATGGCGGCGTGCGGACTGAATCCGGAAGGGCGAATGAGCTGCACTGGATCGTCGAGCGAGAACGCCCAGTACGGCAGTCGATCGTGGCGTTCATGATCAAAGAAGGCGGAGGTGATCGCGAAATCGCACGCGGCTGGATCGGGCACCACATTCTCGCCAGAGAAGTAGATCCGCCGTCCCGTAAACGAACGGTGTGAAGAACCAAAGTCAGCGTGGATCAGGACGGTGGCCTCCGAAGCCTGCTCCACAATCTTGATTCCCAAAGTATGGATGGCGCGGTGCAGCATGGTCTCTCGCTGCGCGAAGTTCGGCCAGAAGTCCGCAAAGGCGACGGTCGTCGGCCGTGCGATCATCTGATCCGCTCCTGCGCTCGCCACCACATCGCCAAACCATGACGAGCCATGAACTTCCAATGGCTCAGCACCGTGAACCGCGTACGGTATGACCACTTGGAAAGTGTGGCTACCGCACCCGCATGCCGTCGAGGTCCGATCGTCGATCGCCTGCCGAGCGTCTCGGACTCCTTGACGGGTGCAGGCGCGATCCAGGCGGCGTCAAGCTTGGCCTCCCACCAGTGCTTGCGCTGCACATCGATGGGGCGTTGAGCATGTCGCTCAGCTGCGGCCACGAACTTTCGCGCGCCGCTGGGGGTCCAAAGGACCGCGACCGCGCCAATCGGCTGAGCAACTGACCTCACCAAGGCATGGCGCGACCCGATCCGAGCCAGCGTTGCGCCGCGGGAACGCTTTCCGAAGAGGCTGATGCAATCCGGAGGTGGAGTCGGCAAGGAGCAGAGTTCCTTGAGCACCATGACGGTGATCTCGCTGAGATCGGCATCATCCTCCAGGACGAGCACGGCTCGTGCATGACTGTCCGCAACGGTCCGGAGTGCCAGAAGATGACTGGCACGACAAGCGCGCTCGCCTGGCGTCAGGTCGGAAAAGAACTCGCCGAAAAGGTGAGTGCGAGGACGCTGTGTTGCACCATCGCCATCGGAGTCGCACGCTCTGATACGGTCAAACTTGAGTCCGAGTTGACCCAAGCGAGCCGTCATGGAGTCAAGTCGGTCGACTGATCGATCCAGATTGATCACCAAGATGGGACACGGCTGACTCATGAGCTACCGAGTTGCGTCGCCACGATTGGGGAAGATGACGGTCGCAAGAGCGAAGGTCATCATCAGCCCGAAAGGGATCAGTCCGTGACTGGTGTTGAGCTCGCTCTGCATGAGGCTTGAAAACGACCAGTACGCAGTCAGGGCCATGAGCGGCATGGCGAGGATCGATCTCGAACGACAGGCGCACGCGACGAGTGCGCCCAACGCGGCCACGACCATGCCGAATCCGATCGCGCCCTGATCGATGAGTGCCTGGAGATACGTGTTGTGCGCCGTGTTCAGGTGCTCGAGCGCGTCCGGCGGCCGAATCTGTTCGGACGGGGGGAGCGACTTGATGCGCGTCTGGAAGACTTGCACCCATGCATCTCGGCCCCAACCGCACCACGGATGGTCGCGCCACGCGGTGAGCGTGATTTCCCACATCCATGTTCGAAGCGAAGTGAACTCATGGATTCGCGTTCGAAGTGAAGACTCTGAGGGAAGTTTCAGACTCTCCTGAAAGCGCGCAGTGAACGTCGAACTGAAGGTGATGCCGGCGACGATGATGCACGCGAGCACCGTCGTCGGGATCTTCCAACCCATTCGGATTCTGATTGCCCCCCATGTGCCCGCCGCCGCCATTCCAATGACGAGCGCCACGACGATGGTACGGCCAGCAATGAGCACCGCCGCAGCGACGCACGCGGTGACGGCCGCGACCGCAAGCGCGCGCGGCCAAGCGCGACGCGTTCCGTCGAGCGCCAGACATGCTGCGAGCATGGATGCCGTCGCCATGTGTCCGCCCCAGAAGTGGACATTGCTCGAACTGCCAAGGGGATAGCCGTACTGATACTCCTTGACCAGCGCGTACTCGATCAGGATCCACGATGCTTGAAAGGTGATCCCCGCCAGGTACGCCCACACGAGCACTCTCCATCGACCGAGGAGGGGTGCCAAGAGCACCGGATAAAGCATGTGTCGCGGTGGATACCAGTCGGCTTTGACCTCACTGGGGCTCCACGCCGCGCTGACGCCGATGTAGAGCAGCAGTCCCATGCAGATGAGGACGGGCTTGCTGGACTTCAGGACTTCCGCGAGCATTGGAAGCGTTTGTGGAAGTCGAACGAGACTGACGCCGATCAGCGCACCGAAGAGAATTCCCTCAGGTGCGCGGCCGATGCCAAAGCTGAACAGCCAAGCGCAGGCAATGACCAAGTGCATTGCGGCGGAGCTGCCCGATGCGACGTCGAGTTCGCGGAGGGCGGCGGCGAACCGATCGCGCCCCGTGTACCCCAGGAACGCGAGGCTCATCCCCAGTGCTCCGCGACCCACGGCGTCGGATGCACATGGCGCGTGATCTTGGTGGTGTGCCCCTCGATCGCCTCGCGCGGAGTCGGATGTCCATGGAACACGACGATTTTGGCGCCCGCTGGGATCGATGGCTTGACCCATCGATTCATGGGGAACTTGGCCATGCAGCGGTACTTGAAGGACACGCACCAGTCAGCTGGCCAGTAGCCCAACTTTCCAGCGTTGTGCAGTTCGCGCGAGATGTACTCCTGCTCGTTGCGGACCTCGTTGCGGATCTGTGCCGCCTCGCGTTGGAATCTGTCCAACAGCTCGGGGTGCGCACCGGCCTCGAAGCGATACACAGAGGAATTCCCGGTCGGCCGCCACGGGCGGACCCAGTCCTTGATGATGAGGAACTCGCCGGGATGGTCGAAGAGCGGATCGATCGAGTCGACGATCACGATGTCCAGATCGAGGAAGAGCGTTGGCCCAACGAGATCGAACAGGGGACGCCTGAAGGTGGAGATCTTCCGCCATCCGCGTTCGGGGCCTCCTGGATCGTCGAAGTCTGGAAGGGGCCGCGCCTCGATGCCCGGCGACATGCCGCCTGCATCATCGGTCATGCAGATGAAACGATGGGGGCGCTTGAGGTGCCTTGCCACCATGGCGTGGAGTCGGTTCGGGTACTCAGGACCGAACTTCGTGCCCCACCGCATGCAGATCACATTGACCATCCGCGAAGGATATCGACCGCCGATGCGCAGCAACGCGCGGCGGAGTGGACGAAGGATGATCTGGATCGCCGATGTGGTTGAACGGTGAGCGTCGCGCGGTGCCGAGGATCCTCCACATCGATCAGCCCCATCACTACGATCTCGCGATGCCCGCACGCAAGCCGATCGTTCCAGCTGGATTTGACCCCGATGCCGCCGCAACCGGCGATGGACTCTTCGGGCTCGACACGCGGCCTGAAGACGCACG
>VGXL01000126.1 GCA_016873315.1 Phycisphaerae bacterium
TGGAGTTCCAGAGCGCTGAACTCACAGCGCTGCGCGACCGCATCTGTCGTCAACTTGGTTGGACACCTGTGGGCCACAAGTTCCAGATCTACGCGGTGAGCCCCGAAGGACAGCGTCAGCCGAACGAACCGACGACCTAAGTCCCGAGGGCCGCGTCAACCGGACGAACCGTCGACCTGAGCCTCGTGAGCCAGCGTCAATCGAACGAACAGTCGACCTAAGCCTCGTGAGCCCGCGTCAGCCGAAGGAACCGTCGGCCTGAGTCGGACCTACTCGTCTTGATCTTCGGGAATGCTGCCGATGGCATACACGCCATCGAGCCAACGACGAAGGTCCGCACCGCGGCATCGATCACTGCAGAACGCACCGGTCGCACCCGTCGAACCAGTCGCACGAGTCGAACCAATCGCACCAGTCGCAGCGTTCGCACCATTCGCATCTGCGGCGGACGCCGCACCGCACACGCCGCAGACTTTGCTCGAGCACTCCTGCCGACGATCTCTGATGCGAATGGTCCGCGCATCGCCATCGGCATAGGCCAGCGTCACATCCACGCGGCGCTCGGGTAGCGCATGCGCCACGCGGACGGCCCACTCGATCGCGATGACCGCGCGCCGACCATCGAGGAGCTCATCCCAGCCGAGCTGTGCCAAGTCGGCGTCGCCCTCAAAGCGATACGCATCGATGTGCACAAGCTCGCCGCCATCGCCGCTGTACTGCTGCATGCGCACAAACGTCGGGCTATTGACGACGCCCTCGCAACCGAGTCCGCCCGCGAGCCCACGCACGAAACTCGTCTTGCCGCTGCCGAGTTCACCATCGAGCGCAACGACATCGCCAGGCCGAAGCGTGCGCGCCAGTTCGGCAGCCACGCGCTCAGTTTCCTCGGCGGTCGAGACGGTCAGGTCCTGCACACCGGTCATGACCGAAGGCTACGCGCCCGCCCTCGGACCGTGCTCCCAGCCCATCGTGCCCATCGCGTGCCATGCACCGGCGAGGAACACTTGCGCCCCCACGGCATGCACATCGCTCGCCGCGCGCGCCCTGCCGATCACGGTCAGCGGCACGCCCGCGAGCGTCGCGGGAACATCGTGGACTGCATCGCCCCGTAGCGTGAACGCCAGTTCGTGGTCCTCACCATCGCGAAGCGCCTGATCGATTGAACAGCCCTCGCGCACCGGAATCCGATCGCCCTCAATGAGCAGCGCGACGCCGCTGGCCTGCGCGACTCGGTCAAGATCTCGGCCCAGACCGTCACTCACATCGATCATCGCACCCATCCGGTCGCCAAAGCGATCGACGAGTTCGCGTGCAAGCCGCACTCGCGGTTCAAAGCGCAGATGGTGCCCCAGGCCATCGGCACCGAAGGACCCGCCAAGCGCTCCAGAGACGACGACGACGTCACCCTCCTGCGCCTGATCACGACGGACGACGCGACCACTCGCATGCGGAAGCGCCAAGATCGTGATGGACAGTTGCAAGGGATGACCAGCTTCGCCGTGCCAGCTCGTGTCACCACCGATGAGCGGGCAACCAAAGTCCTCGGCGTGACGCTGCAAGGCCACAGTCAGCGCGAGCACGGCGAACTCCGGCATGTCGCTCGGTAGCGTGGCCGCGCAGAGGCACGCGATCGGCCGCCCGGCCATCGCTGCGACATCGCTCACGTTGCGCGCGATGGCCTTGCGTGCGATGAGATCAATCGGCGTGCCCGCAACAAAGTGCCGGCCCAAGATCACTTGATCGCACGCGATGAGCACACTGCCGCCCGCGATCGCAATCTGCGCCATGTCATCGCCGGGCGGGATCATGACCCCCTTCGGCAGGCGCGCGTTGCCGGCGGCGATCAGCGCGTGCAGGTCACCCTCGCGCATGGGCGCCGCTCCCCTGCTTGGCCGCAAGCGTCGCTCGGACCAGCGCTGCATTGCGCGCGGTGGCCCCCTGCCGCGAACGGATGACCGCACGGCCGGCCCCTGCCATGCGTTCGCGATGTGCCGAATCGTTGAGGAGGCCCGAAAGTGCCGACGCCAGTTCAGTTCGCTCCGCCTGCTGCAGTCCACCAGCGGCGAGCAGCGCCTGGGCTGGTTCAGCAAAGTCGCCCCAACGAGGGCCGATGATCGTGGCCTTACCCAACGCGACCGGCTCGATCATGTCGCTGCCGTGAAGCTCACCAAAACTCCGTCCAACGACGACGACATCGGCCAACGCGTAGGCCATCCGCAGCTCGCCGATCGTGTCGAGAAGGAAGCGCCCCGTCGCGCTCCCGCACGCCCCGGTCGAACGGCGGGCGCACCCAGGCAGATCGCGCGCAGCATCGTCAAACCACTCCGGCTTGCGCGGTGCGCAGAGAAGCTGCACGCCATGCGGAACGGCATCTCGCAGCAGCGCGTGCTCCAACGGTTCGGTCGAGCCGGCCACGACAAGTGGCTTCGACCGATCAATGCCTAGTGCGGCAGCGAGTGCCTCAGCGCCCTCGACGGAATCGGCGATGCGTGCGGTGTCCCACTTCATCGTGCCCACGACCTGCACGCGGTCGTGCGCCACGCCCATCGCGCGGAACCGTGCTGCGTAGTCGTCGGTTTGCGCGCCGACCGCGGCGACGCGACGGAACATCGGCGAGAGCAATGGACGAACCCTGAGCGAGCGTCGGATTGACCGCTCCGACAGCCGACCATTCACGATCGTGATTGGGATGCCACGACGATCGCACGCCTGCGTGAAGTTTGGCCAGAGTTCGAGCTCGGCCAAAGCAACGGCGTCGGGACTGATGGCATCAAGCACACTCCCCACGGCGCATGAGAAGTCGAAGGGGAATCGCACCACGCGCACCGGCGCCGCAAACACACTTCGGGCACGGGCGATTCCGGTGTCGGTCGTCACGCTGACGGCGACGTCGTGGTCGCGCGCGAGATCCGCCACGAGGTCGCGCACGGCGTTGACTTCACCAACGCTGACCGCGTGGATCAGCACGCGCGGGATGACCTGACCGTCGCGTCGCGTTCGGGGCCACGGTTCACATCGCCCAAGCCGCGCCGGCCAATCTGTGCGCAACTTGCCGCGCGCCGCCATCGTCGTCAGCCAGACTGGGCTGCTGAGGAGCGCCGCCCCTCCGTAGATCAGATCCAGTCCAAGGCCCATGAGGGGAGTCTACGAGACAGCGCTGTGGTGATCCGCTGCAGGAGCGATCCCGATGCACCGAACTTTCCACGACTCATCGAGGTCGATGCTGCACGTCGCGTACAATGCGCCCACGGAGGATCTATGGACTTCACCATCGAGTTCGAACGCGAAGATGACGGCCGCTGGATCGCTGAGATCCCGTCCCTCCCAGGCACGATGGCCTACGGCGATACCGCTGAACAAGCGCATTCCCACGCGCAGGCTCTGGCGCTTCGCGTGGTCGCCGAGCGGATTGAGCACGATGAGTTCCCCAAGGATGTCCTGACCATCATGTTCCGCGCGGCATGACGCACTGGCCCAGCATGAAGGCCAGGCGCGTCTTGGCCGCTCTCCTTCGTCTCGGGTGGGCGATCAAGCGCCAGAGTGGATCCCATCGCACCCTGTCTCGCCCCGGTAGGCCTGATGTGACCATCCACTCCACATGACCCGACCTTGGCATGTCGCGCTCGATGTGGGCGGCACCTTTACGGATGCCGTGGCGGTCGCGCCGGATGGGTCGGTGCGCTCGGCGAAGGTGCTTTCGAGCGGATTGATCCGGACGACGATCACGGTGCACGACTCGTTCGTCGTTGCGGACCTTCCGAACCTCCCGAACATCGCGCGCTTCCTGGACCGCGCCACGATCAGCGTGCTGCGTGGTGCGAACAACGTCCCGCAAAGCGCCGCTTCCGAAGCCCTGCTCATCGATCGCGATGAACCCGCGCCCGACGGTCGGCGCACGCTCCGACTTGCGCAGCCGATCCCGGCCCAGTGGCCGCGCGGCGTCCCGTGCCCGGCCATCATCGATCCGCGGCGCAGCTCCCCCGCGCTCGCCGCGCACCTCCTGACCCGCACGCCGCTTTGGCAGCGACTTCCTGCCCTTGATGTGCGACTCGGCACGACGCGCGGCACGAATGCGCTCCTCGAAGGT
>VGXL01000127.1 GCA_016873315.1 Phycisphaerae bacterium
TTCCTTCGACTGCAACTTGTGGAGCCCCCCTGCGTAACCGACGGTAGAGGTCGTCCGGGCATCACGCCCGTGCGGAGGGAGCGAGAGCATGGGACAACGAGTGAATCGCGTCGCCACGTCGTGGCGCCTGGCTTCGTGCTTGGGCGCCGCTGTTGCGTTGGCGATGTCGGTGAACGAGCGCGCACCCGCCGACCTCGTCATGCGACCTCAGGCGCCCACCGCTGACCCGGCGCCACCACCCATCGATGACCAGGGCATCTTGACTGAGCGACGGATCGGCGATCGCGCGGTGTCCTTCGGCGCGACTGAAGCTGCAGCGGAGCGTTTGCTCAAGATGCAGTTGACCGATGGTTCATGGGTCAGCGTGAATGTTGCAGATGGCACATCCGCCAGCGGCGTTCTGCTCACCACGGCAGTCGCAGACGGCCACGAGGACTTGGACGGCGCCATTTCGTCTGGCGTGGCGATGGCGAGCCCCAACATGTCTTACGGGGTCCGCTGCATCGGAGCGACCGCGCTTGAGCTCTCGATCCTCACTTCGCCCATCTTCGATGATGCTTCTGGGATCGATGCATTTCCTGAAGTGATCGTTGCCGGACCAGCACCGGCGGTCGGCTCGGTGATCCGAGTCCTGATCGGCGGAACGCTCGCGAATCCGAAGTACGCCACGCAGTCGATCACGCTCGATGCCGAGCGCATCGCGACCGGCGCGGTTGGGGCGACGGTGTCCTTCGACGGGCGCCCGATGCCCGTCGTGGCGATGGGCTTCGATCTGACCGAGTTTGGCGTGGCGTTGGATGCACCCGTCATCGGGTTGCAGATCACGGCGCCACTGTCGACAGCGTCGCTCGCCGATGGCCGCTTGAACTCGGATGGCGTCGCGTTCGCCGGCCGAGGTCCCTTCCAGGATGCGGGCGTCGGCGGCATCTTCGCGGCTCGGTTCTTCTCTGGCAGCCAGCCCACCTTTGCGACGGTCGGCGAGGACTCGGGATTCGACTTCAGCGAGATCAGCTTCGCCTCGACGGCGACTCGGTCCCGCATCGCGCGCAGCGAAGCGCCGCTGAACGAATCATCGGAGCCGAACACGAACACGATGCGAGCGCGGCCGCAATTCCCCCAGCTGCCGATCGATCCAGATCCAGATCCAGACCCAGACCCGGATCCAGACCCAGACCCAGACCCAGATCCAGATCCAGACCCGGACCCGGACCCGGATCCAGATCCAGATCCGGATCCGGATCCGACGAACCCGACCGACCCGACGGATCCCGACGGACCGGACTGGCCGGACGGAACGGATCCTGACGACGGCGAGTCATCGAATCCAAACGAGCCGGACGGCGGATCGGGTGGCGGTACGGACTGGCCGGACAACCCCGACGGATCAGATGGTCCCGACAACCCCGATGTTCCGGATGTTCCGGCGCCTGGCGCGATCGTGCTGATGTTTGGCGGGTCACTGCTGAACTCTCGCCGTCGCCGCTGACGCGGGTCAACGCGCCGCGAGAGCCCGAGCGTTCGCCGCTGGATCGTTCACGCCGCTTGGTGCGCCGTCGTCGTCGGTCGTTCGGTCCCCTCGTCGTTGAGCGGCTGCCGAGACGTGTCGTCGATCCACGCGCGGTACAACTTCAGCCATGCCTGATCGCGCGATCGATGCGGTGATGTTCGACCTTGGGGGTGTGCTCGTGCGCATCCGCCGCGAGTGGACCGCGCAATGCGCGTCGATCGGCATCGTGCCGACGCCCCGATCGCTTGAACTGGTCGCGCGGACTGCGCGAAGTACTGCGCTCGATGCTTGGCAGCGCGGAGATCGATCGCTCGAGTCCTGTGCAGAACTCTGGGCATCGACGCTCGAACCAGGGACGCCGAGTTCGATTGGCCGTGCGCTGCTTGAGTCCATTGTCGAGGCGCCCTACGAAGGCACCGTCGAGCTCATCGAGGAGTTGAACGGGCTGGGCATCGTCACCGGCTGCTTGTCCAACACGAACGGACTGCACTGGGAGCGAATGATGCGCGAGTTCGCCGCGCTTCGCCGCTTTCATCACCGGCTCGCTTCGCACGAACTCCTGCTAGCCAAGCCAGAACCCGCGATGTACGCGCACGCCGCGAGCGTGCTCGGTGTGCCGGCCGATCGAATCCTGCTCTTCGACGACCTTGCCGAGAATTGCGAGGGCGCCCGCGCTGCGGGCTGGCTCGCCTGCCAGATCGACCACGAGGGGAACACGGCCAATCAGATGCGCGCCCACCTGATGCAGCTCGGCATTCCCCTGCGGAGCGAGTCGTGAGCGGACCAGATGAACAACTCGGCGGGTCACCCCCGCCGTCGAGCGAGGTGTCGGCGCAGCCGTCGATGCAGCCGACTCCCCTGCCGTCGCCCTTGCCAAGTCGCGGACTGCTTCCTGCGGGCACGCTCGGGGGTCGCATCAAAGAGAGGCCAGAGGACTTCCTCGTCGAAGAACTCCCGATGTACGAGCCGAGCGGGGAAGGCGAGCATCTGTACATCGGCGTGCAGAAGCAAGATGTGCAGCATGTCGAACTGGTGTCGATTCTCTCGCGGCATTTCAAGGTGCCCGCATCAGCGATCGGATTCGCCGGCATGAAGGACCGCCGGGCAGTGACGCGGCAAACCGTCAGCATTCATTTGCCTGGGCGCGAACCCGCAGCGGTGCACCTTGAGCATCCGCAGGTCGTGCTCTTGTGGATGACGCGGCACGCCAACAAGTTGCGACGGGGTCACCTTGCCGGCAATCGATTCGCGATCAGGATCCGCGGGCTCGATCCGATCAAGGCAACCGTAGTTTGGTCACGGCTGAAGGAACTCGCGCGGGTCGGTGTGCCGGACTTCTATGGGCCACAACGATTCGGGTACCGAGGCAACAACCATGTGATGGGTCTGTTCGTGCTCCAAGGCCGATGGCAGGAGGCGCTCGATGAGCTGCTCGGCCTTGGCGGCACTGCCTTCTCCGAACGGCAACGCGAACCGCGCGAACGCTTCGCACGCGGCGAACTCACGACGGCGCTCGAGAGTTGGGGCAAGAACGATCGGGCCGAGCGCTCCGCACTTCGGGCACTCATCGGGGGCAAGTCGCCCGAACACGCGGTGCTTTCTGGCGGGAGCATCGTGCGCGACTTCTGGATCGCTGCTGCGCAGTCGGCCGTCTTCAATCGAACGGTGCTGCGTCGACTCGAGGCAGGCACGCTCGACACGCTGCTCGATGGCGACCGCGCGTACCACCACCGCAGCGGTCGATCGTTTCGTATCGACGCGTCCATGCTCACGGAGGGATCCGATGTGCTTCCGAGACTGCATGCGTTCGAACTCTCCCCCAGCGGCCTGATGCCAGGCCGCGACTTCCCCGCCGCTGAGGGCGTTCCGGGCGAGATCGAGCGCGCGGCGTGCGATGACTTTGGGATCGATCACGCGCTCTTCGCGACCGGAGCGCTCGCCCCGACGGGAACGCGCCGACCGCTGCGCGTACCCGTGACGAATCCGCAGTGCGAGGGCGGATTCGACGAGCACGGCCCTTACATTCGCGTCGCGTTCGATCTGCCGGCGGGCGCGTTTGCGACGGTCGTGCTGAAGGAGCTCCTTGGCGACCGGATGACCGAGGGCTCGTCGCAGAGTCGTGCAACTGCGCCGGATGCGGCGTGACGATGAACGCTCGCTCCTGAAGATGCGTTTCAATGCACTGCGATGGCGGCCGTCGATCTCCGGGGTCGCGGGTGTGTCGCGTTGCTTTCGCATCGCGCGCCCTGCGGCCGTCGATCCCTTTGGTCGCCGGCCGATGCGCCCTGCGTCTGCGGCCTTCGCTCCCTTTGGTCGCGGCCGATGCGCCCTGCGTCTGCGGCCGTCGCTCCCTTTGGTCGCGGCATGCCTCGTTCGCTCAGACAGTCCTCGCCTGCTCAGAAACTGGCGCGGCAGTCAACCTGTG
>VGXL01000128.1 GCA_016873315.1 Phycisphaerae bacterium
AGTCCGTCTCGCACGCGACCTCGACCTGCTGCGGGGTGGTGCCGGCCAGCGATCCACCGCCTCCGGACTCCGGCGCCACGCGGTAGAGCTCGGTGTCGAAGCCCGGGCGCCCGAGTGCGCAGCCTGCCTCGTCGACCGCAACATCCGACGCCGCGTAGGTGGCGTGCACGCGCGATGCTGGCAGTTCAGCGCAGAGTTCATGCAGCGGCTGGATGCCGAAGGTCGAACCGTCTTCGAGCGTCACGATGCCGCTGAAACCCGTTGGCAGCAGCGAGCCAGCCACGGTCGTGCCCGGGCGCCCCGCGACCGTGCCGCGATAGGTCCGGATGGCCGGTGGTTCGACTTCCCGGAGCGAGTGGCCATCGTCGACGAGCACCTTGAAGCGGTCGCTGCGGACTGAGTGCTTCGTGAGTTCAAGCGTGACCATGCTGGCACCCAGTGGCGCGTCGATCGCGAAGGTTGCCGGCAGATCGTTGGGGAGCAGCGGTTCGCACGGAACAAAGTGAGCGATGCGCTCGAGTCCGCAGTCCTGCGCAGGAGGAACGGCGGCGCCATCGCTGGCGAGAGCAGCGCAGGTGAGGCTCAGCGCGAACGCACAGCACGCCGTGGACACAGCGGATCGTCGAATCGTCATGGCGGAAAGGTAATGGCGATCTCGCGGCGGACCACCCCAAGGGACTGAATCAGGGGAAAATTGCCCTGTCCGATCGCAGGGGTCGAGAACGCGCCAACTGGCAGGGGTCGGCGCCGCCTTTTACGGAATCAACGGCTCCATCTGCGCATCGTTGGTGATGCTCGCGTCGGCGTTGTTGGCATCATCCTGCTCTGAGACGGCGTTGAGTTGCTCCTGCTCCCGTGCGCGTTCGTTCTCGGTCCCGAACGCCCGATCGACCGAGGCGGGATCGCTGTCGCACGCCATGAGTGCGGTGGCGACGGTGAGCATGCATGCGAGGTGCTTCATGTGTTGAATCCTACGCTTTCACGGTGTCCGCTTCGGCATGGCGGCAGTGGGTCCGAACATGATCCACGACATCGCAGCGCGATCGTCGGCGGTGAGTCCGCTGCGCCACATCATGCGTGACAGGCGTTGTTGCTCGGCCTTCGCGGCATCCTCGATCCGGTCGTGTTCACCGCGCTCTTCCGGTGTAGCGACGCCATCGGCGAGCTTCTGTCCGTAGGGGAGCAGGGCGCTGCGGAGCTGATGGAACCGGGCGCAGGCGGCTCGGAAGGAATCGAATCGATGCTCCTGCGCGAGTTTCTGGAAGGGGGCGTCGCCGGTTGGCGTGGTGACTGGTGTAGCTGGACCGAGAGCCAAGTCGTTCGTCACCGCCGCGACCAGGTCCGCCGTGACGCGATCTGCTTCGGCCACGGTCGCGGGGTCCTCGGCAGCGGGGCCGGTCAGGATCGGCGGTGCCGTCGTGTCTGCTCCGGCAGGTGTGCCGCCGGCATCCGAACTGAGCGCAAGGTCGGTGGTTGGCGTGGGCGCGGGAGATGCCGTGGCGGCAGGGGTTGCCGCGGAACTGGGCGTCGTCCGCGCGGCCTGTTCAAGGAAGCCCGGTGGAAGCCCACGCTCGTCGGAGCAGGCCGCTGCGAGTAACCCGATCAACACGAGCATCCGTCCCATGGAGTCCTTTCAGTTGAGCCCTGGGGCCAGGTGCTTCCGTACCCAGTCATAGTCGGGACCCGGGAAGAAGATGTTGTTCTGCGGCAAGGTCATGAAGTAGTCGACGTCGACCTGCCGCGCCGCATGCGGGTAGGCGAGTGATGAGCCGTCGGAAAACGAAAACGTCCAGTGGCCGATGTACCACGGAGCAATCTTGTCGATCCACACGCCGATGCCGGACATGTCCACGCCAAATCCATTGATGTTGTAGCCCCGGTGGTCGTACTCGCAGCACGTCACGACCGTTTCAGAAGGCTTCAGCAACTTGGTGACCGTGTTCGGTTGCCACGTCGGTGGTCCGCCCATCTGCGGTCCTTCGCCGGTGGAGATGAACGAATTGAACGAGTATGTGCGCAATCGCTGCGCATCGCTGAACGGATCGAAGGGGCTCTTGTAGGCGAGCTTGTTGCCAACCATGGGCCACATCCGACCCTTGGTGAGCGCGAGTTCGGTTTCGTTTCCGTAGGCGTTCAGGTTGGACTGCCCTTGAACCCAGTCCCAGGAAAAACGACCAGTATCGACACCCATGAATCGACCTTGTTGCTCGGTCGTGTAGGTGGTGAAACCGATGTTGAGCTGCCGGTGGTTGTTCAGGTCCAGCGTGCCCATGCCAGCGAGCTTGATGGCTTGGAAGGCGGGCAGCAGCAGGGCGAGCAGGATCGCCAGAATGGCGACCACGACCAGCAACTCCGTGAGAGAGAACCCCGTAGTTCGCAGATTTCGCTGGATGCGGAAGGACCTTTCGGTGACTCGCGCCGACATGGGCTCCCACGGTAACCCGAAACTTGGCACCTGAATCCCGTGTTTCACGGACCGACGGAAGGAAAAACACCCTCAGAGCGTTTGACCCCGCCGAAAGACGGATCACACTTTCAGCGGTTCAGGGCCGGTGTGCGCGTCCTTGAGCTCAGTCCTTCCCTTTCCCTCATCCCAACAGTCCAGGAGTTCCAGATGAACACTCGCGTCTTGTGCGCGGTGACAGCCGCTTCGGTCGTCGGCATGGGCGTTGCCCCGGCCCTCGCGAAGCCCGGCTTCACCTACTACGACTCGACCAACGACATCCATTCAAACGTATCGACCGGGGGCGGCACGCTCGACCTCGTCAGCATGGAGGTGTCGAACACCGCAACCGATCTCATCTTTAGGTTGACCGTGAACGGCTCTCTGAACGACACCAACTGGGGCAAGTTCATGGTCGGAATTGCCACCAACAACGGCAATGGGACCTCGAGCGGAAACGGCTGGAACCGCCCGATCAACATGTCGGCCAACGGTGGCATGACCCACTGGGTCGGCTCGTGGGTTGACTCTGGCGGCGGCGCTGAATTGCGTTCGCACGCTGGAGGCTGGGGTCTTTCACGTGCCACGTACAACGGCAACTTCGGCGGCTATAGCTTCGGCGGGAACCAGATCACCTGGACGGTGAGCTTGGATTCGCTGGGGCTGAGTGTCGGCCAAACCTTCGCCTTCGATGCATACTCCTCGGGTGGCGGTTCTGGCGATGGCGCGATCGATGCGCTGTCGAGCAGCTCGCCGAGCGTGTCGAACTGGGGCGACTCCTTCACGACCACGTCGGGCTACAGCTACACCGTCGTGCCCGCACCCGGCGCGCTGGCGCTGCTTGGTCTGGCTGGACTCGGCCGCCGCTCGCGACGGTAAGTGCACGGATCGTGCCCGCAAGGTGGGCACCCTGGACGCAACAACGACAAAGCCGAAGGCACAGGCCTTCGGCTTTGTTCATGGTGCAATCGTGCGGGGCGGCTTGGCCTTCGGCTTCGAGCATGCAAGCGGGTGAAGGGGATCGAGGCCTGTGGCCCGCAGACCCTGGCGGCCCACGGCCGCCGCCCGCGGAGCGGGCCACCCGCGAGCAAAAGCGACGAAGCCGAAGGCTTGGCCTTCGGCTTCGAGCATGCAAGCGGGTGAAGGGGATCGAACCCTCGACATCTACCTTGGCAAGGTAGCGCTCTACCGCTGAGCTACACCCGCGCTGAGCCCGCCTGCGGTCACTGGCGGGACGGGAACTATACCGTTCATGGAGGGTAGCGCAAGTGATTCCACCCCTTGGTCGTGGAGTCCGAGAACGCGCCGTGGATCCCAGCTGGACGCGCGCTCACACATGCGATACGACCATCGCATGGTGCATCGCTTCAGCGCAGAGTGATTCAAGCCGGTGGCTCGTGATCTAGGATGCACCGATGCTGCATCAATCGCTCATCATCGTGTGCCTTGCCTTTGCCTTGACTGT
>VGXL01000129.1 GCA_016873315.1 Phycisphaerae bacterium
CGTGCCGCCGAGTTGATCGAGGTAGAGCTGCAGCGACGCGACATCGGTCGGATCGGATTCGGCCTGTTTCGCGCGACCACCGAGCAACTGGAAGAAGTTCTGCGTGCCCGATTGGGTCGTGTTGGTCGGTTGCTGTTCGAGCGCGCCGACATACTTCTTCCAGTACTCGGTGCGATCGGGACGCTTGTTCGCGGCGCGGCCGTAACGCTCGACGGCTTCATTGATGCGCCCGGCCTTCAGCGCTTCATCGCCCTTGGCCACATTGCGTTCGGGCGCGGTGGTCATGCGCCATGCGGCGAGTCCGCCGACACCGACGATGGTCACCAGAGTCACTCCACCGACGAGAATCACGAATTGACGATTGAGTTTGCGTGCCATGGTGGTCTCTCAGTCTGCTTTCAGCGTTGGCGCAGTGCCGCCGGCGCCGCCCTCCCAGGACGGCCAGTCGGGCAGGCACCGCATGATGTCAGGAATGGCCAAGCGAATCAGATCGCCGGCCGCGTCGGAGAAGGCATCGTCGGTGGCGCCCTCGGTCGGCAGCACCATCGTGCACTGGACCTTGCAGTAATACGCGTACCGATCTGTGAGATCGAACGCCAAGTTGCGCACCTGGTACGGCGAACTCGTCATGCGCCCATTGGCGATGAAGAAGTACCCGCCGAGCACGCGGTGCCGCGTGTCCCCCTGCTCCTGGAACTCCGTCACGCTCGCCACCCAATCGCCAAGCGGGAGGTGCACAAGCTGCTCCTTGCGGGTCACCGGATCCCGCACCATCGCCGTGGGGTATGGCTCGTCGGTGGCGCTGTTGCGAGCTTCGCCGATCGTCCAATCCGTCGTCGCCACCTTGAGCACGACATCATGGGGCTGCTCAGTCATGATCATGCCGGCGGCACCCCAGCATCGCTCGGGTACATGGGGGACCGTGTCGATGAGGCCAGTGTAGTACGCGATGTGGAGCTGGACGCGTTGACGACCATCGCTTCCGGGGCGCTCGTAGTACCGAAGCAGGTACTGCTTCGTGCCAAGCTCGGTCTCGACATCGACACCGTAGCGAATGTCCTCACCGGAACGTACCCAGTCGCCCAGTACCACCGGGATGCTGTCCAGCGACTCACGCAACGGTACGGCTTCCTTGCGCAGGTAGACATTGAGCTGCTCGATCGCCGCCCTGAAGCCAATGGTGCTGCCGGCCAGCGTCAGGCACACGGCCGCGTACGCGATGGTGCATCGTGGGTCAAACCGCACGAGGTCCACCCGGGTCATCGACCATGAGGTTGTTGATGACCCACTGCACGCCCAGAAAGAGCAGCAGGCCCGGGAGCATCCACACAAGTCCCACGAAGTGGTGGAACTCGCCAGAAGCGAAGTTCGAATCGGCGAGCGAGAGCACGCCAAGCGAAACGATGCGGAGGATGTTCACTGCGACGGCCACCGGAACGGCCGAGAGCACCATGAGCGTGCGCTGCGCGAGACCACGCATCTGCGTGTAGGCAAGGAATGTGCCGAGCGCCGTGAACGCCACCACCATGCGCATGCCGCTGCAGGCTTCCGCAACATTGAGCGGGTGCGAGACGCCCTCGCTGATCACGGTGATCGTGTTGCCGCTGCGATCGGCGTCCAGGCCCAGCACCAGCAGCAACCCATGAGCGCCGAGCGCGGCAAGATCCTGAAGCAGGAAGGTGACCTTCGAGAGCATTCGCTCCGAAAGCGTCTGGCTGAAGATGCAGACATAGAGCAGCGGGAACCAGAGCACGCGCATGGCGCGTGTGCCGAGGATCGTCCACGCTGTCCCCACCAGGGCCAGGGTCACGCCGGCTGCCTGCAAGTTGTGGTGGAAGAGCGGCTTCGGGCCGATCACGCAGAGCGCGTACCACGCGACACCGACGAGCAGCACTGCCAAGGCGGGCCAGCATGGCTTGAATGGCTCGGCGAGCAATTGATCCCGGCGAAGCCACACGAAGTACGCGCCCACCGCAGGGATGATGAGCGTGTGTCCCCAGTCGGAAGGCTGTGTGACGGCGAACGCCACCTGCTGGCGGACGAAGTCATAGAAGACGGCAAGCCCCAGCACGCCCAGCAGGACGAGCATGCCGCCCACCACCGGCGTGGTGGGTTCAGCAAGTCGTGGGGGCTGGGTGACAGATGTGCTCATGAACAGGGTTCAACTGAAGGGTCGCTTCCGTACGACCGAGGGCAGGTCCGGGATCGACCGCATGCGACGGCTCGATCACTGGACCGTCAACGACTCGGGCGGCGGTCCGAAGATGTCAGTACCCCAGTTTCGATCCACGAGGAAGCCGAAACCGTAGGTCATCCGGAAACCGTTCCGGATCACGGCCAAGGGCTGTGCAAAGAAGTTCGTACCGATGATCACATGATCATCGCTCTTCAAGGCAATGTCGGGCTCGGCGCGTTCACGGATGGCCGCAAGATTCACGCGGATCGTCGCCTCGCGATCCCCCACGCGACGCACCAAGTCCACGCGTTCAGGAATCGCCAGCGGTCCAAGTCCGCCAGCGGCCGCGACCAGTCGGCTCAGCGTCAGTTGACCCGAGGCAGGCAAGTCATAGGGACCTGGCCGCGAAATCTCGCCATCGATGTAGACGACACCGGTTGGCGGCGGAACGACATTGATGAAGTCATCAGGGCGGACAATCACATTGAGGATCGACTTGCCGGCGATGAGGTCGCGGTAGTCGATCTCGAGCAGACGCGTGACGCGACCATCGAGCGTGCCGTCTTCGATGTCGCGGGCAGCCAATCGCTGGATGTCCTCAACCGAGTACTTCTCGCGAATGCTCTTGGGAATCAGGTCTTCGTCGAGGAGTTGCACCGAAGGTTGCTGCGCGCGAGTCGATGTCGCGGCGGACATCGACGAGGTCACCGAGGCCGGGGCCGTTGCCGTTGTACGGGCAGGTACCCACTTGTCCAACTTGCTGTCGAAGACATAGCTCGTCGACATCACCGCATCGATCTGGCTCGGTGCTGTCGAAGTCGGCACATCGGAGTCAGGCGACTCAGGCGTACTGGGTGGCGAAGTTCCATCGAGCGTGACCAGACGGAGCGATCCGGTCGCGACAGCGGTTGGTGCTGGCTCTGGCTCACCGCGAGCTTGACGGATGGACCGTTCCAAAGTGGCTCGACGGTCTGAGAGTGATGCGATCGACTGCGTTGCGGCGCGACGCTCCGACTCACGGTTCAGGCGGCCGATGTCTTCGATGAGATTGCTGTGCTGCCGCTCCACGGCAGCGAGTGCGGTGGCCGCCGTGGCCGCCGCCTCGGAACCGGCTGGAGCTGCGTCCCGCTCCTCACGCAGACGCGCCATGTCCACCAACAGCGGCTTGACGCGCTCGTCGTTCTCGGCCTTCGCGCGCTCGGCGGCATCGAGTGCAGCGGACGACTCGATGCGCTGCTTCACCTCAGCCAACGAACGATTCGTGGACGCGAGTTCCGCGTTCACGACATCGAGTTCAGATTGAAGCGCCGCCTCCGTGCTCGGCGCCGGTGCGGGTTCCGGGGCGGGTTCTGGTGCGGGGGCCGGCGCGGGTGCAGGTTCCGGTGTAGGTGCGGGTTCCGGTGCAGGCGCGGGTTCCGGTGTAGGTGCGGGAGCCGGTGCAGGTTCCGGCGTGGGTGCAGGTTCCGGCGTGGGTGCGGGTTCCGGTGCAGGCGCGGGTTCCGGTGTAGGTGCGGGTTCCGGTGTAGGTGCGGGAGCCGGCTCGGGAGCTGGCGCAGGTTCCGGCGCAGGCGCGGGTTCGGGTGCAGGCTCCGGAGCCGGTGCAGGTTCTGGAGCAGGTTCTGGAGCAGGTTCCGGCGCCGGTGCGGGTTCCGGTGTAGGTGCGGGAGCCGGCTCGGGAGCTGGCGCAGGTTCCGGCGCAGGCGCGGGTTCCGGTGTAGGTGCGGGA
>VGXL01000130.1 GCA_016873315.1 Phycisphaerae bacterium
GCGCGTTCGCGATCGGGCACCCGTCGACGAGGAAGATGAGGAGAACAAGCGAATCGGCGCGGCCCATGAACGGCTCGACGGTCGCTCCGTCAAGCGAGACGACCTTGGGCGGCGGATCGGCCGCTAGTGGCGCACTGCAGGAGATGGGAAGCATGCCTGCCAGCACGGCGAACAGCAGACTTGGGAGAAACCGAAATGCTCGACGCATCACGCAAGGACCTCAGTGGGAAGAGCATCCCATGTGAAAGCACCGAGAAGGACGCTCGTTTCGCGCTGCAGGATGCTGAGTAGGCAGCGAATCATTGCTCGCAGACCTGTGGATCGTGGCTCAAAGTCAAATTGTACTGTGCACCAGCTCGAACACGCAGTTGCGACTCACTGCCATTGACCTGCTCGACGCGCAGCAGTCTGCCATCACGCTCCACCGCCCCGGCGGCAGCCTAGCGCCACGGAGCATCGACAGCGCCACGCGGTCGTTCCCAATGGATTGTGGTTACGCGAACCCTTGCGAACCGCGCAACCCAGTGCCAAATCAATCAATGGGCAATACTGGATTCGAACCAGTGTTGTTTCTGCATGCGTACGAGATCATGGACTGAAACGATGGAGGAGAAACCACACTTTCCCATGCCAGCATTTCGGTCAAGGCGTACCGCACCATTGTTCTTGCTTCACTCGGATGCTCACTGCAGTGAGGCACCATGAAACTCGGTAAATGTTGAATCCACAGCAAAAGCCTCCGCTAGGAACTCCAGAGTGCCAGCTTCCACTCGGCCGCAGCTCGCTGCGCTCGCTGACGGAGCGGCCTCGTCCGCTGCCACTCTCTTCGCCCGGGCGCTCGGCTCGCAGCTCCGTGCGCCCTTCATAACGCTTGGGTTCATGGCACTCCTCACGATCCCATCGCTCAAGCTTGGCGATCGCGGTTTGTTCGATGGCGAGCGCTTCAGATTCGTCGATCACTGTGCACACAGGCCCCAGGCCGACAGCAGCAATCCCAGATCGGCGCCACTGACCGTGCCATCACCGTTGAGGTCGCCGACAATGGTCCCTTGCTGCCCTGAGCTCGCCCAGTTCGACAGCACGACCCCAAGGTCCACGCCATCGACCGATCCATTCCCGTTGAGATCGGCGACGCAACCGCATGGGACGCTCGAACTCCCGGCGCTCGTCCACGAGGGGGCATGCACGATCTGCACCAGATCGAACTCCGCCGCCGACACGCCCACGGTGGTGATGCGCAGGGCGACCTCACCGGACGGGGCAACCAACATCGGCGCATCGATGGGACCGAACCACGCGGTGGAGGACCTCCCGGCATCGGACGAGATCGCCCCGACGTTCTGCCAGGAGCCGTCCTGGTCGCGCAGAGCGAGATGCGTGGTCGCCCTTCCTGGCGTGATGGACTCGACTGCAAGCCAGAGCACGCCACGATCCTGGCACTCGTCGGGCTCCTGAGCGATGGCGTGCACGATCAGATCGATGCCGCCCGCGTCTGCGGTCACCGCGCAGGTCACACGATCCGCACGCAAGAGCCGTGATGCAGCGTTGGTCGGTGCGGAGCCAGAGAGAACCTCGACGGAAGTGATGGCAGGCGTCCAAACCGCATCGATCGACTCCGCGACGCTGGTCCACGTGCCGATGGGAGCCGAGGGCCAGACCATGAACTCGTCGATACTGCGGCTGCGGAGGAGCGCCATGATCCTGAGGAACTCTGCGTCCGAGTAGGCGCGGTTGGTCGGCGGCGATTCGCCAAACGGGAGCGCGATCCCCGGCAGCGTGACCCACGGCGTGATCGTGGCGGGATCAGCGCCGCCGAACGAGTGCAGGCAGGCATCGAGATTGGCACGGTGCAGCCGCATCTGCTCGTCCATGAATGGCTGCGCCAGATCGACGAAGGTCTCGCCAAAGACATAGAAGGCAGGTGCCTGCAGATCGCCGCGACCGACCCACGATGAACGCATCCAGCCTTCGTTCCACCATTCGAAATCCGTGTACTCGCGTCGCGTGCCGTCGGGTTCGAGCCCGCCGTCGAGGCGCATCGTCTGCGCGAATTCGCTCGATTTCACCGCGGGCCAAGCGGCGCGGACACGGGAGTAGAAAGCTTGATCGAATGCCCCCTCAACCGATTCGCGCATGATCGCATCCCACCAGGCACTCCATGTGCGATTCGTGGGATGGTCACGCGGGACGGTTGCGTCATGCGCCGGCGAACCTGCCGCGGCGTAGAGCTCTGCCATCGTTCGCATCGTTGGCGTGCCGCCTGGGTTCATGGCGAGCGGCTCGGTTGCCCAGCGGGGATCAGCCATCATGGCCTCGAAGACCTGCAGCGGGGCGGTGCCCCAGCAGTCGCCGATGTTCGGCAGGTAGCAGAGTGCGGGAAGTCGCAGCTCGCTGTCCATGTGGAACCGCGTCGGCGCGGGTACGTCATGCAGCGCCTGGCGCTGCTGGTAGCGGGTGACAAAGGCATCGGTCCACCCAGTCATAACGGCGACGCCACTCGCTGTCCATGGGGTGCCACGGTTGAGGTGGTCAGGCAGGCCCGTACCCACCATCGCGTCGAGCGGATTGCCCACGAGCGTGCCACGGCCATAGTTCAGGATCGTGATCGCGACGTCGCCCTCGCCGAGACCCCGAGCCAGGATGTCGTTGCAAACCTGATCGGCCGTGGATTGCGGATCTGCAGTCGGTGCGATCCAGAAATTGATGAGCGCGGTGAGCGATGGGTGGTCCGATGAAGGTCCCTCAGGCGCCGACCAGCACCAGACGCGTGGAGCGTCGGCGTGACAGGACAAGCCAGCAAGCATCGAGCAAGCTGTTCCGACGAGAAAGTGAACTTGTCGGGCTCGGGGCGGCATGACCGTTCAATTTTGCTGATCAAGTAGAGCCACTTTACAAGTTCAGTGCAACGGTCGATTGTTAGGAATTGGCACGGATGCGTTCTCGCCCCAGCTGTTCGCTCGCCAGATGTCCTCCTCCGCGCGGCGAGGGTTGCGCAGACAGATGGTGACCGTTGCCTGCGCGGTGGCATCCACGACCACGTCGATGGCTGCGGCGCCGCTGGTCACGAACGGCCCTCACGCGCGTATGGGCCTACCGACGCCGTGCTCCGGCTGCGGACCACGTGAGGCGAGCGGGCCTCAGTTGCTAGTACAGCTGCCCCAGCTACCGAGGACGATCGTCAAGTCAGCCCCGTCGACGGTGCCATCACCGGTGATATCCGCAGTGGCGCTGGCCGTGGCCCAGTTGCTCACGATGATGGCCAGGTCGATCCCATTAACAACTGAGTCGTCATTCAGGTCCGCGCGGCAGTCGCAGACTTGGCTGGCTGAGTCGGCTTGGTAGGCCCCACTGACGTTGCGCGGTGAGTTGCCGCAGATAGTCGTTGACACCAACTGGGTCTCGGAAGCCACCCCCGACGGGTAGATGTAGAGGCCGCCGCCAAAATATTCTGCGGTGTTGCCCGACACAGTGCAGTTGGTGAGTGTCAGCAGCGAACCATCGGCGACAGGATCCCATGAGACGCCGCCACCTTGCTCGTAGCTGAAGTTGGCACCAAACGAGCAGTTGACCAACTTGGGCTGGCCACTCACCATGTGCATGGCGCCACCAGCGGTGACGGCGAGGTTATTCGTGAACGTACAGCTGGTCACGGTGGTAGAGCAGGCGAAGAGCTGCAGACCACCACCGTAGGCCTGTGCGATGTTGGAGCTGAAGGTGCAGTTGGTGATCGAGCCACTGTGGCCAAGGAAGTAGGCACCACCGCCGAAGGGAGCCTCATTGGCGGTAAAGATGCAGTCCTCGATGCTGGTCTGGGCGTTGAAGACCAGAAGGCCGCCGCCGCAGCTGGCGCTAGGCAGTGACGGAAG
>VGXL01000131.1 GCA_016873315.1 Phycisphaerae bacterium
CGCGCCGGAATGTCGACCCCGGCGAAGTCGCCGATGCGCTTCCAGCGGTCAGCATCGAGCCCTGCGACGAAGGTCACGCTCTGGGCCTTGCCGCCACCATGGCCGGCGCGACCCACGCGATGCACGAAGTCCTCAAGCATGATCGGAACGTCGTAGTTCACGACAGCCTTGATGGCCGGCACATGCAGACCGCGCGCTGCGACATCGGTGGCCACAAGCACCTTGGCTGAACCCGACGCGAAGGCCTCGAGCGCCTGGTTGCGGCGGGTCTGAGAGAGGTCGCCATGCAGCATCGCCACCGCAACGCCGTGCCGGCGCAGTGCACCATCGACCCAACCCACGCGGCGGCGCGTCCGGCAGAAGACTGCAACACCGTTGCGCCGCTCGTTCTTGAGCCACCAGAGCAGCATCGCAACCTTGTGTTCGTCCTGGACAAGGAAGGCATCATGGCCAACCTCGGTGGCAGGAGCGTTCTGCCGGCCAACACCGACCTCGACGGGATCCGTACCGAGCAGCCCGAGCACCGTGTCGCGCAGCGTTCTCGGCATCGTGGCACTGAAGGCCATCGTGATGCGATTCCCGGGCGCACGGCCGAGGATCTGGGTGACCTGCGGAAGAAAGCCCATGTCGCTCATGCGATCACCCTCGTCGATGATCGCGTGCGTGAGATAGGCGAGCGTCACTGCATCATCATCGAGCAGTTCGCGCACGCGCCCCGGCGTACCGATGAGGAGATCAATGCCATGGGCAACGGCCTCCTTCTGGGGGCCGATGGCGCTCTTCCCATAGACGCACGCCACGCGCAGGACCGTACCGCGCACGAGGAGCTGGAGGTCCTTGGCGACCTGCTGGGCAAGTTCCCGTGTGGGAACGAGCACCAGGGCGCGCAAGCGCTCGCGTGGGTCGATGCCGTGGTGGCGGCGGCGTGGAGGCGTGATGAGCAAGGCATCGAGCACCGGGAGTGCGTAGGCATAGGTCTTGCCGCTGCCCGTCGGGGCGAGCGCGAGCACGCCCTTGCGCGCTGCGGCAGCCTCGATCGCCTGTGCCTGGACTGGTGTGGCCTCGTGAAAACCCTGGGCATGGAGGGCACGGACCAGGATGGGTGACAGGGTGGTTTCGTCGAAGCGCACGGCGTGAGCGTAGCCGGGCGCAGTACAGTGCCGCGGCACGATGACTCCGGACGCTTCCCTTTCCGTGATGTTGGGGTTCCAGGCTGTCTCCACCGCGATGGCGGCGCCTGTGGTGGCCGGCCTTGTGCTGGTGGTTCTCCTGCTGCTTGCGCCGGTGGTCTGGCTGATCGTGGTCTACAACCGGCTGGCGAGCCTGCGGGTGCGCTGCGAGAACGCCTACAGCCAGATCGATGTGCAGCTCAAGCGCCGCTTCGACCTCGTTCCCAACTTGGTCGAGGCGGTGAAGGGATACATGGCGCACGAACGCCAGACGCTCGAAGCGGTCATCAAGGCCCGTGCCGCGGCGGTCGATGGGCTGCGAGGGGCTTCAGGCGCGATGCATGGTGGTGCGGTTGGTCTCGGTGCTCTGGCGGCGGCGAGTGGGCAACTCGATCTGGCGCTCGGTCGTCTCTTTGGCGTGATGGAGCGCTACCCGGACCTGAAAGCCAATCAAAACGCCTTGCAGTTGCAAGAGGAATTGGTGCACACTGAGAATCGCATCGCCTTCGCGCGCCAGGGCTACAACGACAGCGTGCAGTCGATGAACTCGCAGATCGCGATGTTCCCCACCAACCTGGTCGCCGGGCTCTTCGCGTTCCGGCCGATGCCGATGTTCGAGGCCGCTGACCAGGAGCGCACCGCCGTGCGAGTCAACCTGAGTGATCCCTCATGAAGGACTTCTTCGATCACCAGGAGCGCGCACGGCGCTCGACCTGGTGGCTGGGGCTGTTCTTCGTGCTTGGTGTGGTGGGCACCGTGGGATCGCTGTTGCTCCTCGTCGGGGCGATCGCGCTCATCAAGGCCAAGGGTTCGGCGTCGGTCGAGTCGGTCGATGACCTGATGCGCCCGGAACTCGGTTGGGCGTGGGCCGTGGCGGGCCTCGCCACGCTCGTGATCCTGGTCGTGAGCCTGAACCGTCTCTGGCAGCTCTCGCGAGCCGGTGGCGCCGTGGCCGAGATGCTCGGTGGGAGGTTGGTCGACCGACGCACCACGGATCCGGCCGAGCGACGACTGCTCAATGTGGTCGATGAGATGGCGCTGGCCAGTGGTGTTCCGGTACCGCCGGTCTATGTGCTCGAGGAGGCATCGATCAACGCCTTCGCTGCGGGGACGACCCATGCCGATGCGGCGCTTGGCGTGACGCGTGGGTGCATCGAGCAACTCGATCGCGATGAGCTGCAGGGTGTGATCGCCCATGAGTTCAGCCATGTCTTTCACGCTGACATGCGCATCAACGCGCGCACGGCCGCGGCGATCGCCGGAATCATGGCGATCGCCACCATCGGCTATGTGCTGGCGCGGTTCGTGGGGCCATCGATCGCGCGTTCGGGCGGTGGTGGGCGCAAGAACAACGGCGCGGGCATCGGGCTGGCGATCATCCTCGGCGGGGTGGTGTTGATGATCATTGGCTTCGGTGGCTCATTTTTCGGGATGCTCATGCAGGCTGCCATGAGCCGGCAGCGTGAGTACCTGGCCGATGCGAGCGCTGTGCAGTACACGCGCAATCCGCGCGGGATCGCGGGCGCCCTGCGCAAGATCAAGGCAAGCGCACGCACACCAATCCACTCCTCCCATGTGCGCGACATGAACCACTTCTTCTTCGCCAATGCGGCGGAGCAGTGGCTGTCGACGCACCCCCCGCTCGATGAGCGGATCCGCAGGATCGAGGGCCTGCCTTCTGATGCCCGGGTCCTGGTCGATGGAACAGCCTTGGCACCGGACTCTGCGGCCTTCGATCCATCGCAGCGCTTCAATCGGTACACACAGGAAGGTGCGCGGGGCTTGGTGGGCGCGATCGGCACGATGTCCGTGGCGCCGTCAGGACACGCCACGAAGGCGGTTCCGATCGCTCCGCCACCCCCCGTGCCTGTCGAGGGTGCTGCGTCGCTTGAAGAGGCTGCACGCGATTCCACCATGGCACCGGCGATCGTGGCGTGCCTCTTGCTCTCGAAGCAGTCGTCGTTTCGTGAGCGCCAGCTTGCCATGGTGGCCGGGGCGCAGGCTGCGTGGGCCAGGAATGTCGCGGCGCTCGCGCCTGCCATCCTCGCGCTCCAGGCACGCGCGCGATGGGAACTCTTCGATCTTGCCTGCCCAACCATCATCCAGGTCGGTCCCGGACCCTATCGCTCGATGCGACAGGTCTGGGAGCAACTTGTCCGCGCGGACGGGTCGGTCTGCCTCGAAGAGTGGACGATCATCAATGCGCTCAGGTGCCATGTGGAATCGCAGTGGTCCACACGACCGATCGGTGAACCACGATTGCGTGCGCGTGAACTCGAGACCGAGATCCGCACCGTCCTGTGGACCATCGCCGCGAACACGGGTTCGGCCGAACGCGCCGAGCGCGCCTTCAACGCCTCGATCGTGTTGGTACGGATGACGCCCGGCGTCCCGGATGCGCGACCGAGTCTTGAGGCCTTCGCCACGGCCATCACCCGCATCGGTTCCGCGATGCGTTTCATGGACCGACGCTTGCTCGTGTCGGCATGCCTGGAGTGCATCACGAACGACCAGCGCGTGACGGACCAGGAGATCGAGCTGGTGCGCGCGATCTGTGACTCGCTCGGCTGCCCGATGCCGCG
>VGXL01000132.1 GCA_016873315.1 Phycisphaerae bacterium
CCATGCCTCACGATGCATTCCAGGCGTTGCAGCACGCCAACTACAGGCGCTTCGCTGCGGGCTTCATGCTCAACAGTTTGGGACTGCATGTGCTCACGACCGCGGTGCTGTGGGATGTGTGGGAGCGCACCCACGATCCGCTGGCGCTGGGCATCACGGGACTCTGCCGGGCGTTGCCGGTCGTGCTGCTGGCCCTTGTGGCTGGTCATGCCGCCGACCGATTCGAGCGCACGCGGATCATCATGGTCTGCCAGTCCTGCTTCGCAGCGCTGTGCGCAGCGTTCGCGTGGCTCGACCTTCATGATGCCCCGGTCTGGCAGTTCTATCTGTTGCTGGTGGCGAGCGGTGGCGTGCGTGCCTTTGCAGGGCCAGCGCGTGCTTCGCTGCTGCCGCTCTTGGTGCCCAGGCGCAACCTCGAAAACGCGGTGAACTGGAACAGCGGGTTTTTCCAGACTGCCGCGATCGGTGGACCGATCGCCACGGGGCTGGTGATTGACTCAATCGGCTCGACTTGGCAGCTCTACTTGGTCGCGGCAGCGTTGACGGCATCCCTCGCCTTGGTAGCGCCATTTCTTCGCCCTGAGCCGGCACCACGGACGACCGAAGGTCTCACGCTGAAGTCCCTCGTCGCGGGTGCACGGTTCATCATCGGCGAGCGCGTGGTGTTCGGTGCTCTCCTGCTCGACCTGCTTGCCGTGCTGTTCGGCGGCGCAACGGCCCTGCTTCCCATGTACGCCGACGAGATCCTGCACATCGGACAGAAGGGATTCGCGTTCGGCGCGCTCAAGGCATCGCCGTATGTCGGCGCCCTCATCATGGCGGCATGGCTTGCGTCTCGGCCACCGATCCGCCGCGCAGGACCAGCGCTGCTTTGGAGCGTGGCTGGATTCGGTGGTTGCATGATCGTGTTCGGCATGTCGACGAGTTTCTGGATCGCCACACTTGCCCTAGTCACCAGCGGTGCGTTGGATGCCGTCAGCGTCACGGTCCGGCACATGCTGGTGCAGACGCGAACGCCCAATGAACTGCGCGGTCGCGTCAGCGCGGTCAACACCATGTTCATCGAGTGCAGCAACGAGCTCGGCAGCTTCGAGAGCGGGCTCGTCGCTCGGTGGATGGGACCCGTGTTCAGCGTGGTTTCAGGCGGCGTGGGCACGCTCGTGGTGGTCGGCATGGTTGCCGCGCGAAGTCCCGCGCTCCGCGGACTGCGAGGGCTGAGCGAACATGACACGCCTTCAGGCCGCGCCAACTCCACGCGAGAAACAACTGAGTCCGCAGGCGACACGACCGCGCCCTGAGAGAGACCTGCCCGCGATCCACCAAGGAACGCGTGGGCCGACGCCGTAGGCGACTAGCCTGTGCGCCATGCACACGCTCTTCCTCATCGCGGCGCTCGGATGCATCGAACTTCCCGCTGTGTTCAGTGACCACATGGTCCTGCAGCGCGATCGACCGATCATGGTGTGGGGACGAGCCTCGCCCGGCGCGCAGGTCACGGTCCGGTTCGGTGATGCCGATCCGCAGGAGTGCTTCGCGAGCAGCGATGGTTCATGGCGCGTGATGCTGCCTGCCGAGGCGGCGCAACAAGCGCCACGCTCGCTGCGTGTAACGGGCGATGGAAGCGAACTCGTGATCAACGATGTTCTCGTCGGCGAGGTCTGGCTGTGTGGTGGCCAGAGCAACATGGAATGGACCGTCAACGGCAGCGCCGATCCCCAGAGCGAGCGCGCCCGCTCTGCCGGGCGGCCGACGATTCGCGCGATCAAGGTGCCACACACGCTCGCCGGCGCGCCGGCCTTCACGACCGAGGCGGCGTGGCGCATCTGCACACCGGAGACCGTCGGTGATGTCACCGCTGTCGGTTGGGCCATGGCAACTGATCTGCAGGATGCACTCGATGGCGTGCCGATCGGGATCCTCGACATCAACTGGGGCGGCACGAGAATCGAACCGTGGATCGACGCCACGACGCTCGGCGCGTGCCCGGTGACGCACGATGCAGTCAGCCAAGCCAACGATGCAGCGGCGAGCGATCCGGCGAAGGAGGGTGAACGCGATCAGCGATTCGCCGGCATGTACAACGCGATGATCGCACCATTCGTGCCGTACGGCATCCGCGGTGCGGTCTGGTACCAGGGCGAGTCAAACGCTGGCCAAGCAGAGGCGTATCGCACGCTGCTGCCAGCGCTCGTCTCCAGTTGGCGCGCTGCCTTCGGTCAGCCCCAGATGCCCTTCGGTGTCGTGCAGCTGGCGGCCTTCATGAAGGCGAGCGACGAGCCGGCGCAAGGCGGTTGGGCGCACTTGCGCGATGCGCAGCTGGAGGCAGCGCAGTGCGATCCGAAGGTCGGACTTGCCATCACGACTGACATCGGTGATGCGGATGACATCCACCCGCGCAACAAGCGCGAGGTCGGTCGCCGCCTTGCACTGTGGGCGCTCGATGCCGCTTATGCCAAGCGATCGTGGCCGCGAGCTGGGCCACCGATCACCGTCTCACGCGCCCAGAGCATGGTCGATGGCTCGCTGAGGCGTCGTCTGATTGTGTCGTTCGACGATCTCGGTGGACCGATGCGCACGCGCGACCATGCGCAGCCGGACGGTTTCGCCATTGCGGGGGAAGACGGTCGTTTCGTGTGGGCGCACGCCACGATCAGCGGCGCTTCGGTGATCCTGTGGAGTCCGGAGGTGCCCGACCCCGTGTCCGTGCGATACGCCTGGAGCGACAATCCGACCCGGGCCAATCTCATGGATGGTCGCGGCATGCCGATCGGTCCTTTCCGGTCCGATCGTCCTGCACGCGATGCGGCATGCGACGCTTGGCTCCGGCAGAGATAACACTCCGAAAGCCACGGGCTGTGGGCGTCGAGCGTGCGCCGACGGCTACACTGGGACCCCCCTCGGGGCGTAGCTCAGTTTGGTAGAGCGCTTGCTTTGGGAGCAAGAAGTCGTCGGTTCAAATCCGGCCGCCCCGATTCGTCGGCTCCGCCTCCTCATCTGGTGCCTGCGCTGCGCGCAGGCGCTCGCTCACGCGAGCGCGACCGTTTGGGCCCAGAGGCCTCAAATCCGGCCGCCCCGATTCGTCGGCTCCGCCTCCTCATCTGGTGCCTGCGCTGCGCGCAGGCGCTCGCTCACGCGAGCGCGACCGTTTGGGCCCAGAGGCCTCAAATCCGGCCGCCCCGATTCGTCGGCTCCGCCTCCTCATCTGGTGCCTGCGCTGCGCGCAGGCGCTCGCTCACGCGCCCTTGCTCGCCGCTGCGTCGTGATTCACGCGCTCGTCCTCACGCTTTCTCGGGTCCCTGCTGCGCGGACGGGCTGTCGGCTCGAGCCGCGCGAAGCGCTGCAGTTCTGCAATCTTGACCCCCGAAAATGACTTCGGAGTGATGTCAACGAGGAGTTTTCTGCATGTTGGCGTGCACCGCGATTGACGCGGGCTTGGGGCCGTCGCGGAACCAGAGTCGCGCGACGACTCAGCTTGCGGCCGTCGCGGAAAAGGGGCGCGGCATGCCTCGCAGAGCGAGTTCCGCAGCCTGCGAGGAAAGCTGGCGCGCAGTGCCAGTCAGTGACCAAAGTGTGACATCCGCGCCAGTTTCTGAGCAGGCG
>VGXL01000133.1 GCA_016873315.1 Phycisphaerae bacterium
CTGCGCCCAGACTTCAGCGCCGTAACCGGTTGAGTCAAGGGTGCCGTCGATCACGATCTGGGCGTGGGCGGAAGCCGCGCACGCAAGGGCTGACGCCGAAAGGATGAAAGTCTTCACGGATGGGTCTCCACTGGATGCCGAGTCACGCCAAATGATCGACACCGGGCACGATGCGCCAGTGTCCCGACTTGACCAGCACCGAAAGATAGACCCGACCGCTCACTCGGCAACGGGATTCCATGCAGATTGCAGGCGCGATGGAGCCGCAATCGGCGCAGCGGGGGCCGCCGCGATTGCCGAAACCGAACACATCGCCGGTGGAGAGCCGGTTGCACTGAGCGCCGCAACGGGGCCGGTCGAGCCGGCGGCGGAAGTCAGTGGCGGCGCGGGTTCCGTGACCTTATAGGACTCGCTCGCCAAGATCTGGCTTGCGACGACCTTTCGACGAAGACTCGCCACCACCAGCCTGCCGGTCTCGAACGCCTCGGCTCGATCGAGATAGCCAACGGTTCGCTCCAGTTCACCACGAGCGAATGCAGCGCCGGCTGCAAGCACAAACCCGTCAGCTGAATCCGGCTGACGAGCCATGAGCCATGCTGCAGATCGCTCGACACGCGCCCAGTCGCCG
The DNA here is from genome assembly GCA_016873315.1 of Phycisphaerae bacterium. Taxonomy (GTDB): domain Bacteria; phylum Planctomycetota; class Phycisphaerae; order Phycisphaerales; family SM1A02; genus SYIB01. The sequence goes on from VGXL01000133.1 coordinate 629, forward strand.
CACGCCCAAGCCGCTTCACCGAGCAGCAGCATGTGCTCGGGCGAGGGTTCGCGCATCGAAAGTTCGGCCGTCACGAGTTGATCGCGGGCGGCAGACGCCGAACCGGTCATCATCAGACACCGAGCACGCAGGCGCTGCATGTCCTCGCGTTCGGCGAGTTCCGCAGCCGCCGGCTTGTCCAAGGCGTCAAGGCAACCGCGCCAGTCGCTGGCACGGAACATGCGCCAGATCGACTCCTCGACGAGCCCATCGCCTGACTGCAACGCTGCCTGACGAGCGTGCTGCAGGGCGCGCACCTCGTCGCCTTGCAGCGCGTGGAGTTCGGCACGAAGCGCACTCAGGGCTGCGGACTGACCGAAGAATTGGTCTGCTGTGCACAGGCGCTCCTCCGCACCCGAAAGATCATCCGTGGCAAGGCAGCACTCCACGCCCGCTGCCGCGTACTGCAGTCGCGACGGTTCGAGCGACCATGCGGCGTCGTATCGAGCAAGGGCCGTCACATCATCGGAACGCCGTTGCGCTTCCACGCCGAGGTAGTACAGGCATTCATGGCAGGTCGGATCGATCGACAGCGCATACTCGAAGGTGCGCTGCGCACCCTCGTACTGCCGCATCTCCTGCTGGATGCGACCGCGCAGTGCCACGTAGGACGCATCTTGCGGGAACCTTCGGATGGCTTGGTCGATCGTGTCGAGCGCCAACTTGTACTGGCCGTTGATCAGGGATTGCTGGGCCTGGTCGTAGGCGATCTGGGCGCCGGCGCGGTCGAAGCGATCGTTCGCGGCTCGGCGATTCTCGATGCCGCGCGCCGTCGGGCCATGGCAACCTGCGGCGATGATGGCGCACAGGCCAGCGACGAGCAGCACCGAACCGCGTGGACAGCTGTTCATCATCGCGTGCCTCCGTTGGTGGGCGTCGTGGGTGCAGCCGGCGGTGCGAACTGCTGCGGCGAAGGTTCGGCGTGCAACTGCGGAATGGCGGTGTCCTGCAGAAGCAGGTCCATCTGTTCGCGCCAACCACCCGGAACGGTCACGGCGGCGCCCTCACGGATCCGCATCATGGCGGGCAGCACGCTGTCCTGGCGGAGCGCGCTCTCCGCGTGATGGAGCGCCTTGGCCGCATCACCGTTGCGAAGCGCCTCCTCGGCCTTGATCTGGTGGTTGAAGACCAGTTGCTCGCGGGTGAACGGCAGCAGTCCCTGGCGCGCACCGACGCGCACCGATTCGGTGAACTGCAGCGCGGCGCGGCCCTCGGCGCTCGACTTCTCGTCGCCCATGAGCGTGGGCGTGACGAGGAAGAGGATCTCCGACTTCTTCACGACGTCGTCCTGCCCGGTCAGCGCATCGCCGAGCACGGGGATGTCCGACACATAGGGCGTCTGCCGTCGATTGCTGATGATCGTCTCGCGGAAGAGCCCGCCGAGCACGACGGTCTGGCCGTCGCGCACCCGGACGTTGGTCTTGACTTCCTGCGTGAACTCGTTGGGAACTTGATAGTCGGCGCCACCGTAGTTGAGTGTCTGGAGTTTGTAGTCACTGATGCTCGGCGAGAGCTCCAGTCGGATCATGCCGTCATCCGTGATGAAGGGCCGAAACATGAGTTCGATGCCAATGTCCAGGAATTCGACGTTCTGAACGGTCACGTTGTCATTGACCGTCGTGCTCAGGTAGCCGACTCGCTCACCCACGTTGACGCGCGCACGCTGGCGGTTCAGGCAGGTCACGCTCGGGCGGGCGAGCACATTCGAATCGCTCACCTGGTCCAGGATCTGCAGGAACGCCGAGACATGGTTGCCCAGGATCCCGACCTGGAAGTTCGGGCTGGTGCTCGGCGGCGCCTGGAAGTTCCGTACGGTGCCAGACTGAGACTGATCGGGATAGTTCGCGCCCTCGAAGTTGTCGGGGCCCCCGATCAGGCTGTCGACGATCGATTCAGGACCGTCTAGCACGCTGCCGAAATCCACGCTGCCGGCGGCAGCGATGTCCAAGCCGTAGGCACTCGCATCATCAATGGCGGTCTCGATGACCATGCACTCAACCCGCACCTGCTTCGGCGGCACGTCGAGCTTTTCGATGAGCTGCGCGATGCGGTCCACGTTTTCGACGAAATCGAAGACGAGCAGCTTGGCTTCGAGCGCAAAGTCATCGGCACCGATGTCGTCGAAGTCAGGCTTCATGCCGCGCGAGACTGTTCCGCGCACCGTGACGGTCCCCTTCTCGCTCAGAAGCGGCTTGGCGAACGCTTCGGCATCCTGCGCGCCCAGAAATTCCAGCGAAAACACGCGGCTCACCATCTGGCGGCGGGCAGCATCGAGTTCCGCCAGTTCCTTCTTGGTGTAGACCAGGATGAAGTCGCCCTCTTGCCGGCTTGCAAAGCCGCGCACCTCGAGCACGGCCTGCAGCGCGGCGTCGAAGGGCACATCGAACAGATTGACCGTGACCTTGCCCTTCACGCCCTCGCTCGCCACGATGTTGCGCTGGGTCTTGATGCTGAAGAGCTCAAGCAGCGTGACGATGTCCATGCCCTGGGCCTGCAGGGTCACGGTGCCGTGGGGCGTGATCTCGATGATCGGCGCCGGTGGCGGATCCGCCGTCTCAGCTGACGGTGCCTCGAGCGCCGGGGACTCTTGTTCTGCAGCGGTGGCCGCGGTTGCACCGGCGTCCGTGGCTTCTGAGGCTGGCGTGGCGTGGGTCGGCGCGGGCGTTGGCGTCGGCGCGGACTGCGAAGCTGGTGTCGATGCCGGCGTGGCCTGCGGAGCTGGCGCTGCTGCTGGCGCGGCCTGCTTCGATCCCGCTGCGGGCGCTTGTGCGTGAACGGCGACGGTGCCAACCGCGAGCAGCATGGTTGCCGTGATCAGCGACGGCACTCCAAGCGAGCGGCTTGCGATGAAACGCGGCGAAGTTGTCCTACGCGATCCGTGCATCGGTCCTTCCGAGCCCGCATCCTGCGGGCGGTGT
>VGXL01000134.1 GCA_016873315.1 Phycisphaerae bacterium
CCCGCATGGCCAAGGGCAGACGCCGACCAGGACCGAAGGCGCGCGCGCTGATCTTGGGCACCACGCCAGCCTGCTCGCGCTTGAACTGCGCGCGATCGATCGCCAAACACCATCGTCGCACGAGCGCTTCATCGAGCCCCGTGCTCTTTGCGATCGAGGCCGGTGATTGTTCAAGGTCCACGAATCCGTGCACGATCGCATCGAGTTCGTCGTAGGGCGGCAGCGTGTCTTGGTCGCGCTGGTCCGGTCGCAGTTCCGCGCTCGGTGGCTTGGTGATGCTGCCCTCGGGCACGGGCGGCAGCGCAAAGCCAGCGCGCGCGTGGTGATCGTTCATCCAACGCGCGAGTGCGTAGACCTGGCCCTTGGTCAGATCCCCGATCGGCGCGATGCCACCACACATGTCGCCATAGAGCGTGGCGTAGCCGACGGCGAGTTCGCTCTTGTTCCCGGTGCTGACCACCATGGCGCCGGTCGCATTCGAGAGCGCCATGAGCGTGATCCCGCGCAGCCGACTCTGCAGGTTTTCATCGGCCAGACCCTGCAGTGGCACCACAGCGCCGATCGACTGCGCGATCAACTCGTGCGCCGCCCCGATCGGCAGGAGTTCAGGCTCCGGCATTCCCAACGAACGAGCGCTCGCCCGCGCATCGGAGAGCGAATGGTCGCTGCTGAATCGACTGGGCATCATCACGCCGCGCACATTCGCTGCGCCGAGTGCGCGCACGCAGAGTGCGGCGACGACCGCGCTGTCGATGCCGCCCGAAAGCCCGATGATCGCCCGCGAGTGACCAGTCTTGCGCAGGTAGCCCTCGATTGCGGCAACCAAGGCGCGGAACGTGTCATGCTGCGCATCGCGCGGTTCGATCGCGCGAGCCGTCATGTCGAGGTCGAGCGCCTCGACCGCCTCGGCAAAGCGTGGCAGTTCGGCGATCGTGCCGTTGGGCCCAACGAGCGAACTGGCACCTTCGAAGACGAGATCGTCGTTCGCGCCGATCTGGTTCACACTGACCACGATGCCGTCGATCCGTGCTGCTGCAGCCTGCAAGATGCCCGTTTGTCGTTCATGCTTGCCGAGCCTGAAGGGACTGGCGCTCAGCGAGACAACCGCGCGAACGCCGAGCGCCGCGCACTCGGCCACGGGGTCGCACGCGTATCGGCCGGGTCCGATCGCATCGTCTGCGCGCCACAGATCTTCACAGACCAACACGCCCACGCGACGGCCTGCGACCTCGATGACCAGGGGTTCCGTGCCGGGTTCGAAGTGGCGCCACTCGTCGAAGACGTCGTAGGTCGGCAGGAGCCGCTTGTCGTACCACGCTTCGATGCGGCCACCGCGCAGGAACGCGACGGCGTTGCGCGTGCGTCGACCGACTCGGCGCGGCGAACCGATGAGCATGGGCATCGGGCACTGCGCCGCGATCGACGCGACGGCACGCTCGCATCGCTCGACGAATCCCTCGCGCTCGATCAAGTCGCGTGGCGGATAGCCACAGATGGCCAGTTCGCTCGTGACTGCAAGCTCTGCGCCGAGCGACGCTGCGGTGCGCGCCGCATCGAGCATCCGCGCGGCATTGCCCTGCACATCCCCCACCACCGGATCAAGTTGAAGCGGCGCGATGCGCATGCGCGCTCAATCCTCGCCGAAGCGCGAGAGGCCCATGCGCGAGCGCTCAAGCACGGCGATGCCACGGTCGCGCAGCGCCGCGTAGACCAGTTCGGCGTGCTCAGGACCGCGAACCTCGACCTGACAGAGCACCTGCACCTTGCTGATGTCGGGACCGCCGAAGGCGCGCTCGTGACTGACCTGCTTCACGCTGGCACCCGCCGTCGCCAGCGTGGTCGCGAGTTCAGCCAGTCCACCCGGGCGATCCTTGATGACGGCCGTGAACTGCACAATGCGGCCATCGACGGCCAGGCCATGCTCGATCACGCGAGCCAAAGTCGTTGGATCGATGTTTCCGCCGCACAGCATGAGCGCAACGCGCTTGCCCTGCAGCTGCGGCACGCGGCCAGCAATGAAGGCAGCCAAGCTCGAGGCGCCCGCTCCCTCGACCACGCCCTTCTCCCATTCGAGAAGGCGCAGGATCGCCAGCGAAATCGCTTCCTCGCCGACCTCGATCACTTCATCCACATGATCGCGTGCGATCGAAAAGGCAAGGTCGCCAACTTCGGGCACAGCCAAGCCATCCGCGAGCGTGGGCTCCATCGCGACACGGACCGGATGTCCGGCATCCATCGCCGCACGGAAGCTCGCCGCGCGAATGGGCTCGACGCCGATGAGCTTGGTGGCGGGCGAGACTGCGCGAGCCACGAGCCCGAAGCCCGCAAGCAATCCGCCCCCGCCGATGGGCACGATCACCGCATCGAGCCGCTCGACCTGTTCGAACACCTCGAGCGCCATCGTCCCGGCGCCGGCGATGATGGATGCATCGTTGAATCCGTTGATGTACGCGAGCCCTTCCATGCCCACGAGTTCGTCGGCACGCACGCGCGCTTCGGCGATGTTGTCCCCGTAGACGACCACTCGCGCACCGAACTCCTTGCAGCGCACCTGCTTGATCAGCGGTGCAAAGCGCGGCATGCAGACCGTGACGGGAATGCCCAGATCGCGCCCGTGATACGCCAAGGCGAGCGCGTGGTTGCCGGCGCTCGCCGCGATCACGCCGCGAGCGCGCTGGTTGGCATCGAGCTGCAAGAGCGTGTTGCGCGCTCCGCGCTCCTTGAAGGATCCCGTGGCCTGTCGGTAGTCGAGCTTGCAGAAAATCTCGGCACCAAAGTGATCGCTCAGCGCCGAACTGCGCCGACACGGAGTGCGCTCGACGCCACCAGCGATGCGCGCCGCCGCGGCCGTCACATCATCGAAGGTGACCGTGGCGACGGCCATGCTTCAGACCACCGGACCGGCTGCGCGGACTTCGGGGGCGATGTCGAACTTCTGGTCGTTCGCGCGGAACTTCTGCGCGAGCTCCTTGGCCTTCGCGTCGTACGCAGCCTTGTCCTTCCAGGTGTTGCGCGGGTCAAGGACCTCGGCCGGCACGCCGGGGACCGAGGTCGGCATCTGAAGGCCGAACACCGGATGCTTCACGCACGAGACCTTGGCCAGCGAACCGTCGAGGATCGCCGTCACCATCGCGCGCGTGTACGAGAGCTTGAAGCGACTGCCCACGCCGTATGGACCGCCGGTCCAGCCGGTGTTCAACAGCCACACCTGCGAACCGTGCTTACGGATGCGGTCGCTCAGCAGTCGGGCGTAGACCATGGGCGGACGCGGCATGAACGGGCCGCCGAAACATGCGCTGAAGTTCGGCTGCGGTTCCGTGACACCCGCTTCGGTTCCCGCGAGCTTCGAGGTGTATCCGTTGAGGAAGTAGTACTGCGCCTGCTCGGGCGTGAGCTTGGCCACTGGGGGAAGCACGCCGAAGGCATCAGCCGTCAGGAAGACGACATTCTTCGGGTGGCCTGCCACACTCGGGAGCTTGGCGTTGGCGATGTACGAGAGCGGATAGGTCACGCGCGTGTTCTCGGTCAACGACGCATCGTCGTAGTCCGGAACGCGTGTTGCGGGACCGAGCACCACAT
>VGXL01000135.1 GCA_016873315.1 Phycisphaerae bacterium
TTCGATGCCAACGGCGCGTCCACTCGGACCGACGCGCGCAGCAAGTGCCTCGGTGACGAGTCCCGGTCCGCAACCCAGATCGATCACGCGTGCGCCGGAAGTCACGCCGATCGCGTCCCACGCGCGCGAGGCCTCGTCGAGCCAGAGTTCGTGCTGCACACGCAGGCGATCGGCTTCAGGATCGTGCGTGCCGAGGACGTAGTCGTTGGGGCCGCTCACGATGGAACGGTAGTGGCGAATCCGATCGTGAATGGCCAAGAACGCGTGGACCCGTTCGAGTTTGAGGTCACGATCACGCTGCCATTGCGTTGATGCGGGGTGCGCGCTATGATGCGCCCCTTCAGCCGGTGAACCAGCGCGAGCGATCCACGCTTGCGAACCTCTGGGACTGCGCCGGCAACGCCATGAATCGCAACGGAAGCGGTGGGTGGCGTCGCTCTTGGCCTTTCCCGTTTCCGCGCCCGCCGGCCATGGCCGGAGCGCCCCCGGAATCGCGAACAAGCCTCATCCCGGTTGCAGCATCCGTGCTCAGGCTGCAATCAGACTTGGTTATCTCTTTTGACTGACTCGACTCATTCGACCGTGCCCGCGACCGCAGGCTTCACTCAGCTCGGACTCCACCCCATGATCCTGAAGGCCGTCGAGGCCGAGGGATACACCACGCCCACGCCGATCCAAGCGCAGACGATTCCCATCGGGATGACTGGCCGCGATCTGCTCGGCATCGCTCAGACGGGCACTGGCAAGACCGCCGCGTTCGCGCTTCCCATCCTTCACCGCATGAAGTCGGGCGAGCAGGGCGAACTGCGCACGGGCCGTCGCCCGCGTGCGCTCATCCTTGCGCCCACGCGCGAACTCGCTGCCCAGATCGGCGAGAGCTTTGCCACCTACGGCAAGCATCTGGCGCTGCGCCACGCCGTGATCTTCGGCGGCGTCGGTCAGAACCCCCAAGTCAACGCGCTCAAGGCTGGCGTCGATGTCCTCGTCGCCACGCCGGGCCGCCTGATCGACCTGATGGACCAGGGCTTCGTGCACTTGGACCGCGTGAGCATCTTCGTGCTCGACGAGGCCGACCGCATGCTCGACATGGGCTTCATCAAGCCGATCCAGCGGATCGCCGCGAAGGTGCCCAAGGATCGCCAGACGATGCTCTTCAGCGCGACGATGCCCAGCGAGATCCAGCACTTGGCCAACCAGCTGCTGCGCGACCCCGCGAAGGTCGCTGTGACGCCGGTCGCGACGACCGTTGAGAAGATCACGCAGTCGCTGATCCATGTCCCCAAGGCGCACAAGGTTGCGCTGCTCGTGCACCTGCTCAAGGATCCGGGCATGGAGCGCGTCGTTGCGTTCACGAAGATGAAGCACGGTGCCGACCGTGTGATGAAGCGCTTGCGTGCACACGGCATCAAGAGCGAGGCGATCCACGGCAACAAGGGCCAGAACCAACGCATCCGTGCGCTCGAAGCGTTCCGCGAAGGTCGTGTGCGCGTGCTCGTGGCGACGGACATCGCCGCACGCGGACTCGACATCGACGGCATCACCCATGTCGTCAACGTGGACCTGCCGATGGAAGCCGAGGCGTATGTGCATCGCATCGGCCGCACGGCCCGCGCTGGCGCGAGTGGTGCAGCGATCAGCTTCTGCGACAGCGAAGAGCGCGGGCTCTTGCGCGACATCGAAAAGCTCACGCGCCTGCAGATTCCTGTGCAGCCCTTGCCGACCGATCTTTCGCTGGCGGAACCGCCGGCGAGCGCTGCGGTGTCAGGCGAGTCGGCGCAGCAGCCGGCGAGCGGCGGTGGCGAGGGTCGTGGCGGTCGCGGCAAGCGTGGCGGTCGTGGACGATCGCGCGGTGAGTCGGCACGAGGTGGCGAGCGCGCGGGTCAGGCCGGCAAGCGCGGCGACAAGCGGGGCGAGCAGCGGGGCCAGAAGCAGGGCGAGCAGGCGCGAGAGCGCCGTCCCGAGCATCGTGGCGATCGCCAGCATGCTCGCAGTCACGGCGCGCCTCATGCGTCACCCAAGGGCCACCAGCGCGATGCCGCGGCGTTCGAGTCGGCGCATCGACCCGGTGCGCAGGCTGGCGGTGGCGCATCAAGCACAACGGGCAACGCGTCGAACGACGGCACGCGCCCGACACCTGGCCGCGGCTGGAATCGCCCGCTGCGCGGACGACGGTGAGCGCAGACAACTGAAGCCGACCAGAGGCAGGGTTGCTTCTGACGCAGGGCTACACTCGCCGGACCTTCAGGAGGTCCAGCGATGGAGCAGGCCGGCGGATCGAGTCTTGGTGCGCAGCGCGGTGCGACCGCGCGCGCGTTGGCGGTGGTCGAGCGGCTGGGCAACCGGCTGCCCGACCCGGCCACGCTCTTCGTCATGCTGGGCGTGGTCGTGCTCGCGCTCAGCTTCATCGGCGCCCGCATGGAGTGGTCGGTCGCCGACCCGCGCACGCCGGGCGCCACCGCCACCGTGCGCAACCTGCTCGATGCCGACGGCATCAAGTGGATCCTGACGAGTGCGCTCAAGAACTTCCTCGACTTCCCGCCGCTGGCGATCGTGCTCGTGGCCATGCTCGGGATCGGCGTCGCCGAGCGAACGGGCCTCTTCCCGGCGCTCCTCAAGCTGCTCGTGCGGGTGACGCCCGACCGCGCGCTCTCGCCGGTCGTCGTCTTCATCGGGGTCATGTCGAGTGCCGCGAGCGATGCGGGCTACGTCGTGCTGCCACCGCTCGCTGCCGGGGTGTTCGCCCTCACGGGCCGATCGCCGCTGGTGGGGATCGCGGCCGCGACCTTCGGCGTGGCCGGCGGCTTCAGCGCCAACCTCATGGTGACGAGCCTCGATCCCTTGCTGTCGGGGCTGACGGAATCGGCAGCGCGCGCGATCGATCCCTCGGCCCGCGTCCTGCCGACCTGCAACTACCTCTTCATGATCGCGTCGACCTTCCTGCTGACCGGCATCGGTTGGTGGGTGACGGAGCGGATCGTCGCGCCGCGCTTTGACCGCGCAGCGATCGACCGACAGGTGCAGCAGGGTGGGCTCGATGTCGGCGGACTCGTGATGCAGCCGGGCGAAGTGCGCGGGCTCATCGTGGCACTGCTCTCGTTCCTGGTCGTGGGCGGCGCGCTCCTGGCGATGGCGCTCGTGCCGGGCGGGCCGCTCACGGGCGAGGTGCCGCACCACTCGACCGGTCGCCCCGTGCCTGCGTGGAGCGAGGCGCTGGTCCCGATGATCATGCTGCTCTTCCTCGTGCCGGGCGTGGCGTTCGGGCTCGTGAGTGGCGAGATCCGGAGCGATCGATGCGTGGCCAAGCGCATGGGCGAATCGATGGCGGGCATGGGGACGTACTTGGTGCTGGCGTTCTTCGCGGGCCAGACGATCGCCTGGTTCAAGCAGTCGAACCTCTCGGTGCTCTTGGGCGTGGAGGGCGGCGAGCTGATCAAGGCGATGGGCTTCGGGCAGGGGCCGATGCTCGCCTCGATCGTGGTGGTG
>VGXL01000136.1 GCA_016873315.1 Phycisphaerae bacterium
CGGCGATGGGCGCAACCGGCGGAATCGACCGCGACCTCGTGCGCGCCGATGAGGGTGCAGCGATCACGGCCATGCGTGCGCGTGTCGCGCGTCCGCTCACCACGGTCGAACTCGCCCGGGCGTGGGATCTGCTGGGCGCGGAGCTCTTCCGTGCGGCGCTCTTCGGCGCACCGCTCTCGGCGGCGTCAGGCGCCTTGACTGATGGTTCAGTGTGGGTGTCAATCGGCGTGACCGAGAACAACGCGCTTGGCGCGGTGTCGGCGCGGCTTGCCGACTCCGGCATCAATGCTGCAGCCCGCGTCGTGGTTGGACGCGTGCAACCGGCTCGCCTGGCCGAACTTGTCCAGGACCCGACCATCACCGCAGTGAACGCGATTCCCGCACCGTGACACGGCCCGACCGCCCGCTGTCGCGAGACCCTCGTGCTGTGACCTGATCCCCGCTGTGGACAACCTTACAGAAGGATGTTCCGCAGAAGCCAGACTCGTACCGTTCGCGCATGGCCGCTGCCTTCACGACACGGATTGCGTGGGGCGCTGCACAGTGGGTCCGGGCAACGGTGCGCGACATCCTTCGGATTGCGCTGCCACCTTTCCTGGCTGTCGGTGCAGTGGGCTTGGTCGTGGCGGTCGTCGGCGCGCCAAGCGGCGCTGCGGTGCTGGACGCATCGCACCCTGCAGGGACTGCAGGGCCGGCTGACCCCGCCACGCTCTTCGAGCAGGCCGCATCACAGCGGGCGACCGAAGCGGGCAAGCCCGGCGTGTTGATCTTTTCGAAGACGGCAGGATTCCGTCATGACAGCATCGAGACCGGCGTCGAGGCGATGAAGGATGTGCTCGCGCCGATGTACCGCGTCGATGCCACCGAAGACGCGGCGGCCTTCACGCCGACGAACCTTGAACGGTTCCGTGTCGTGGTCTTCCTGAACACGACCGGCGATGTCCTTGATGATGCGCAGCAGCGAGCGTTCGAGCGGTTCATCGAGGATGGCGGCGGGTATGTGGGCATCCACGCGGCCAGCGACACCGAGTACGACTGGCCGTGGTACGGAAAGTTGGTCGGCGCGTACTTCAAGTCGCATCCCGCGATCCAAGAGGCCGTTGTTCGCAATGAATCCAAGGATCATCCGAGCATGGCCGGCTGGCCCGCTGAACTCAGGCGCACGGACGAGTGGTACACCTATCGATCGAATCCACGCTCGGTGAAGGGCATGATGATCTTGGCGAGCCTGGACGAATCGAGTTACACCGGCGGCGGCATGGAGGGCGACCATCCGACCGCATGGTGCCACGATGTCGGCAATGGCCGCGCGTGGTACACCGGCGGTGGGCACACCAAGGCATCGTTTGCCGAGCCTCTCTTTCGCAGCCATCTCAAGGGCGGCGTCGACTGGGCAAGCGGCGACGGCGCGATCAAGAGCAAGGCTCCATGAAGCTCGCCATCGTCTACCACAGCAAGGACGGCCACACCAAGATCATCGCGGAGTGCATCCGTGATGGCGCGGCTGGCGTGCAGGGCATCGATGCCGTGCTCATCCCGACCACCGACTTGCCTTCCCATGGTGATCACGAAAAGGACGGCGGTTGGAAACACATGCACGACGCCACCACGATCATCTTTGGATGCCCCACCTTCATGGGCACCGTGACAGCCGAGTTCAAGCAGTTCATGGATCACACGGGCGGCATCTGGCACCGTCAAGGGTGGCGCGACAAGCTTGCCGCAGGCTTTACGAACGGCGCAGCCCTGTCAGGCGACAAACTGCACTGCCTTGATGCCTTCATGACCTTCGCGTGCCAGCACAGCATGGTGTGGGTCAGTCAGGGTGTCTTTCCGTCTGGCACCGGTGACACGCGGACCAATCGCCTTGGCGCATGGACGGGCATGATGGCCCAGTCTGATGGCGACAAGGGACCTGATGTTGCGCCCCCAGCCGGTGATCGAGAAACAGCGCGACTGTTCGGCGCACGCGTGGCGAAGGCCGCGCTGCGTTGGGGTCCGTGTCACACCTGACTTCAATCTGCGGTACGCGGCCTGATGCGGTCAAGGTCAGCCTGCGCCTGAGTCAGCACAGCCTTCGCAGGATCGCCCTCACGAGTGGCCGCGCTGATCGATTCCAGGAGCAATGGTTCTGCCTCGGCGAGAAGATTCTGTTCGACCAAGAGATGTCCAAGGCGCCCCACCGCGGCCGTCGTCTCGTGGCTGCCTTGCGGCATCGCGTTGCGCAGAATGGCGACTGCCTCCCGCTGTGATCGTGTTGCTGCAGCCAAGTCCGAACGCGCTTGGTCGATCTGCGAGAGCAGCACCATGGACTTGACCGTGTTCATGGGACTCTTGCCATTGGATTTTCGTCCAGCCATCGCGCGGCGAGCGATCTCGCGCGCCTCGTCCAGATTGGTGCCGAGCTTGAGCATCGTGTCGGCCAGGTCGTGCTTGGCCGCCGTGACGGATGGATCGCTCTCGCCAAAGCGAGCCTCCATCAGCCGTTCGGCGCGCTGCAGGTTGGGAAGCGCCGCCGCGAGTTCCCCGCGCTTGATTTGGATGCCAGACAGTTGTCGGAGCGCGCGACCGACGCGCCAATCATCGGGACCAGAGACCTTGGCGAAGATCGACGCGACACGGCTGTAGGCGTCAGCGGCCTCGTCGGTCCTGCCGAGCGCCTCAAGTTGTCGCGATCGTGCGAACAGCGCTGCGCCGTACTCATCGCTGTCTTCGCCGAACTCGTGGCGCAGCGTGTCGAGCGCCGTCGTGGCATTGCGATCCGCATCTTCAAACTTCTGAAGTTTCACCTGCGCTGCCGCGAGGTGCAGTCTCGCCTCGACGCGATCGTTGACCGCATCGGGTTCGAGCCGGTCGAGTGCGTCGACCACCAAGGCGAAACCCGCGAGACTCGCTTCGTAGTCGTTCAGGAAGAAATGACATCGCGCGAGCTTCCATCGCGTTCTGGCGAGGGCGATCTGAGCGTCGGGCGTCGGATCGTCGGCGATGAGTGCCGTCCACAGGAGCTCCGCTTCCTTCAGGTTGCGGACTGCGGCCTCGTAGTCGGCGAACGCAAGGTAGAGCTGCCCCACGGTGTCGTAGAGCTCGGCCGCGACCTGCGGATCATTCTTCAGTTCCGTGGTGACGGCCTTCTCAACGCCCACAAGAAGGTCAGAGATCGTCAGCGCGACCTGCTCAGCGGAGCTCTTGGTGTCCGCCGAACGAAGCGCGAAGAGGAAGGTGCTCAGCGTCTGCCGCGCACGCTGCTCTTGAATGACCGCTGAGCGCCAGAGGAAGGCCATGGCGACCGACGACGCCACGATCATGCAGATTCCGAGCATCGCAGCTGCGACCGCGACCCTGTGCTTGGCCACGAGTTTGCGGATCCGGTACGCCGTGCCGGGCGGGCCTGCACTGACTGGGTCGCCAGCGAGCCACGCGCGCAGGTCATCACCGAGCGCGCTCGCGCTTTGGTAGCGC
>VGXL01000137.1 GCA_016873315.1 Phycisphaerae bacterium
TGGACTGGAGCCCGGCGTGCTCGCGCGCGTGTTGCTTGATGAATGGCGCGCGTCGTCGGGTCAGCATGACGACGCAGCGGCGTGGTTGTGGGCAGGCGGTGGTCCTGGCGGTGCAGCGGAACTCGCAACGGCGCTGGCACTGCACGCGAACGAAGATCGACAAGCGGCGACACACGCCGGCATGCTGTCGCTGATCGCCAATCCACTGGCGCTCGATGCGACGATCGATCAAGCGCGGGCGCGTCATGGTGAACTGATCGACGAACGCGTCGACGCAGCGTTCAAGGCGCGCGCGCGCAGCCATGGACGATGGCGGCGTGGGCGCGTGGTGTGGGGCGGCGCCAAGATCGTGATCGCGATGGTGGTGGTTGGACTTGGCGTGATGTGGGTCATTCGGGAACGGCAACTCGATGCGCAGGCGCATGCTTTGGCCGAGGAGGTCGATGCCGCCGTCGTCGCGGGATTCGACCGATCCCAGTTCGGACCAGCGCTCGAGGTGATGGACCGTGCGGCGCAAGACGGACTGTCCGCGCGCACCGCCATGTTGGATGCCGGCGCACGACTTCGCGAACGCATGGACGCCCGTCGTGTTCTGGAAGAAGAAGCGCGCGACGCGCTGTCAGATGCGGGCGCAGCCGATGCGCCTGATGCGCCCATCGCGCGCGTGCAGGCCATGCTCGATGGTCCCACGAGCGATGCGATGCGAGCGCAGATCGAAGCGTGGCTTGACCGTGCTCGTCGCGCGGCCACGGCTCGTGACGAGGCGCTGCGCACAGCGCTGACTGAACGAGTGGCCGCTGTGCAGCACACCGTCGAGCAGGCCGAGGAAGCCGCTCGCAACGGCGGCGATGCGCGGACCGCGCTCGCGACCGCGCGGGATGCGGTGCGGGCGATCGCCAGTGATGCCTCGTTGCCTGAGTCGCGAACCGAGATCGCGTCGTCGCTCGGCGCTCGACTGGACGCTCTCGTCACGCGCCTTGATGCAGAGGACACTGCCGCGCGAGCGCGTGCCGAGCGCACGAAGGCGATCGAGGCGATCGCGAACCATGTGGGCGATCCGACCGCGTATGGGCAGGCGCTCCGGACCTTCATCGAAGCGCGCGCGAACGATCCGCTGAACGCTGCCTTCCAAGCGTCAGCGACGATGGAGGCATCGTGGCGCACGGCCGTCGAGTGGTCCGCCTTGGCTCGTGAACTTGCCGCGGACCCGCTGCCGGAGTCGCTTGCAGCATCGCGGGTGCAACGCGATCGGGTCGAAGCGTGGCTCCGCGATCACTCGGCGGGTCCAGGTGTCGATGCAGCGCGTCGGTACCTGGCGCTCTTGCCGCGCGAGCACGATTGGTCGGCCGGCGTGCAGGCGCGCGTGCGCGAACTGAAACTCGACGAGTTCGCGTTGATCGTGCTGCGCGATGGCACACGCCAGTGGTACCGTCGACCGATGACCGTGGTGAGTGAACCCGGGGGCCGGCGCGCAGTGTGGGCCATCGACTCGGTCAGTCAGGCCAAGCCCATCGAACGGTCGATCGAGGTCCATGACATCGCCAGCGAGAGTGCGCAACCGCTCGCGGCCGTGCTTGCACCGCTCTCGCAGCGGCTCGCCGCGGGATCCGACCACGGATCTGACGCGGCGCTCGCGCTGATGCACGATCTGGTCAGCGCGTCGCCGCCGGCGGGCAGGCCTGCGATCGATCCTGTCCTGCGTCTTTATCTCGCGCGTGCGGTCGGGCTGCGTGCGCAGCAGTCGCTTCCGGCGCTCGCGCCCTTCCTCAAGCCAACGCTTGCGGCGATCGAGCAGGAAGGCGTCGACCAACAGGATTGGATGGTGCCGATCCCGCGTCCGGACACGACGGCGATGTGGATCCGTGCACAGGCTGTCGCAGACTCGATCGCCAAGCTCGATCTGCCGGGCCAGTGGCGAGCTGCGCGCGCGAAGAGTGCGACGCTGATGTCGTCGGCACCGCGACCCTTCGCCATGCTGTGTTGGGAGTTCCCCGGCGGCGTGATCACGCCGTCGTCTGATCCCACGAAGGCAGGCTGGTCGGTCGTTCTGCTGCGCGGTCCCGATGGACCGATGGACTCGGTCGGCACGGTGAATCAGGCAGGTCGCGTTGAACTGGTGCGCCCGGACCGCATGAAAGAACGGCCATCAGGGTCGTTGTTGTTCGTCATTCCGCCCGCGCGTTGAGCGCGGCGGAACCTGCGCGAGCAGTGCGGCGGCCAACAACAACGCCGCGCCGACGACATGTCGTACGCCGAGTTCCTCGCCGAGCCACACCGCACCGGCGATCGCGCAGAAGACGCCCTCAAGACTGAGCAGAATGGCCGTGTGCGTTGGGGGCGCAACATCCTGCGCGACGGCCTGGAGCGTGAACGCCACGCCAACCGCCAGAATCGCGCTGAGCACGATGGGCGCTGCGGCGGCCCCGATCGAGTCCATCGACGGCGACTCGAACGCAAAGGCGAACGCCGTCGCGAGCACGCCGCTCACGACGAACTGGAGCACGCTCAGCGCGATCGCGTCGCTGCGTGGCGCAGCCCATCCCACCACATGCACATGCACGGCCCAGGCCGCCGCACAGGCAAGCACCCAAAGGTCGCCGCGGTTGAGGCCCTCGATGAACCCCGCCAGGTCATCCACCGACATCACATGGCTGAAGGAAAGCAGCGTCAGGCCTCCGAGCGAGAGCATCACGGCCACCCAGGCGGTCCAGCCGATGCGTTGACCGAGGAACCAGCCGATGAAGGGCACGAACACCACATAGAGCCCGGTGATGAAGCCGGCGTTGGTGATGGTGGTGGTCTTCAGCCCGGTCTGCTGGAAGGCGCTCGCCGCAGCAAGGCACGCGCCAGCTGCAAGTCCGCCCATGATGAGTGACCGCCGTCGAGTTGGATCCTTCAGCGCCGCGCGCACCGAGCCCTTGCAGAGCAACGGCGCGACCACGATCGCGCCGAGCAGGCTTCGCACGCCGACGAATGTGAGTGGGCCAACATGTTCGTTTGCCCACTTTTGCCAGATGAAACTGATGCCCCAGATCACCGCACATGCGAGCAGGAGCCCATCGGCGCGCAGGGGCGTGAGCCATCGCGGCCGCTCTGGGTTCTGGATCGTCGCGCTCATCGCATCGGACGGTAGCAAGGAACGCCATGCAGTGCGATGTGCATCAACGCAACACGCCGCGTCCCACCAGGAACGCGGCGTGTGCGATGTGCGTGATGAGGATATCGATCAGCCGTGAATGACGCGACCCTGCGTCGCCAGCGCCGCCTCGTGGATCGCTTCGTGCATCGTCGGGTGCGCGTGCACCGTGTGGATGATGTCCTCGGCCAGACCTTCCATCGCGATCCCAAGGCAGATCTCGCCGATGAGTTCGCTCGCATCGCTGCCGAAGATGTGGCCGCCGATGATTTCGCCGTACTGGCCGACGATGATCTT
>VGXL01000138.1 GCA_016873315.1 Phycisphaerae bacterium
CGATGGGCGGCGCGCCCACAACGACCGAGTGGACCTTTTCTCCCACGGGCATCGAGGTCAAGGCGCAGCAGGATGGGCGCGTGACGACCTCCACGAAGCCGCTCCCACCCGCAGGTTGGCTCACGCCGCGTGCGGCTGATGCACTGCGCAAGAAGGCCCTGAAGGATGGACTGACGACGGTCGAGTTCACCACCATCGATCCGCAGAACGGCACGGCGCCGATGTCGGTCAAGAGCCAGCGCACCGGTACGGGTCCGCTCACGATCGACGGCAAGCAGGTCGCGGGCACCACATGGACCACGCGGACCTCTCTGTTACCCATCGACACGATCGAGGAGTACGACGCTGCGGGATTGATGCTCCGCCAGGTCACGCCGATGGCGCTGGGCAAGATTGAGGCGGTGCTCACGACGAAGGACAAGGCGCTCGGCGGCGGCGTTGCAGCTGGTGCGCCTGCTGGTCCAGCTCCCGAGTTGCTCGTGGCGAGTTTCATCCAGCTCCAGGCATCCGTCCCCGATCTGGACTGCGCCGAGATCGTGGTGTGGGACCTGCGCACCAAGGACGGATCGCCGCTGGACTTGCCCGACGCGGGCGGCCAGACCACGAGCGCGATCGAGCGTGGTGAGCGCGTGACGGTGCGTCGCGGTGGCACGACGCCCGCACCCACGGGCGATGCACTCAAGGAGTTCCTTGAGCCGAGCCAGATGTGCGATACGCACGACGCGCGCCTGAAGATGTTGACGAAGCGCGCACTGCGCGGCAAGGAGCATGCGTCGACCGCCGAACGCGCCGAGGCTCTGCGCGTGTTCGTGCTCGAGTACATCCAGCACAAGGACCTTGGCTCGGCGTTTGCCAGCGCCAGCGATGTGGCGCGGTCCAAGTCTGGCGACTGCAGCGAGCATGCCACGCTGCTCGCTGCGCTCCTGCGTTGCGCGGGCATCCCATCGCGCGGCGCAACCGGTTTGGTCTACGCAGACAGCTTCGCCGGTGGCAAGCATGTCATGGGCTGGCACATGTGGACGCAAGCCGTGATCGACGGCGCCTGGGTCGATCTCGATGCCACGCGCTCGGACTGCGCGTTCGACGGCGGCCACATTCTCACGGCGGTGACGGCGCTCGGTGACGGGGGGCTTGGCAGTGATCTGGGCAATGTCGTCGCGCTCCTGGGAAATCTCGCCGTCGACGGCGTCGAAGTCGGCGGTGCGCGGAAGCCTTCGCCGTGAGCCTGTCACAGTGGCCAAGCGAGGTGCCGCGCATGGCGGCGCGTGATCCCGCTGGCCACAAGGGGACATTTGGTCGCGTCCTCATCGTGGGCGGGTGCAGCCAACCCCCGCTCGTCATGGTCGGTGGTCCTGCGTTCGCCGCACTCGGCGCGCTTCGATCCGGCTGCGGGCTTGCGGAACTGGCCATGCCTGCGCCGTTGCTCGTGGCGGGTCTCACGATTGCACCGTCGGCAGTCGGTCACTCGATCGAACTCGATGCGCACGGCGTGCCAACATCGCGCGCGTTGACAGCGCTGGCCGATCGCGCTGCCACGGCCGAGTCCGTCGTCTGCGGACCCGGGCTCGGTGCACATGCAGGGGGCGTCGTGCAGTCGATGATTGCGTCGGCGACACGGCTCGTCCTCGATGCGGATGCACTCAATGCGATCGCCTCGGGCCCAGAGCTGGTCACCGCGTTGCGCGCGCGTGCCGCAGGATCCACCGTGCTCACGCCTCATGTCGGCGAGGCGCGGCGGCTGGCGCGTGCGTGCGGGCTCACGGAATCCGCCACAGCCGCCGAGTTGGCCAGAGCCCTTCGCGCCACGGTCATTCTGAAGTCGCACGAATCGTCGATCGCTGACGGCGTCCACGCGTGGTCCGTGCGCGCTGGATCCAGTGCGCTCGCCACAGCCGGATCGGGCGATGTCCTTGCCGGCATCATCGCGGGGCTCTGGGCGCAGGAACGCGAGTGCGTCGTGTTTGAACTTGCGCGACAAGCTGTGTGCGTGCACGGACTGGCCAGTGTGCAGTGGAGTGCCGCGCACGGCCACGCCGGGCTCTTGGCGCACGACCTTGCTTCATTGATTCCCGCCGAACTCGAGCGATGGCGCCTCGGCGGCGCGCTGACCATGCGGTAGCCTGTCGCTCTTCCCTTCAGGATCCACCATGCCCGATCGCCCACACGTCAAGATCAAGGACATTCAGCCCGGCATCGCTATCGCTGGCGTCTACGGACTTCAGAACCCGCAAGTTGGCAGCACCCGCATGGGGAAGCCGTTCTTCAAGACGATCCTGCGCGATGCCACCGGCGAGGTTCCGGCACGCCTGTGGACCTTCGACGAAGCACGCCTGCCGGAAGTGTCGCGCACTGGATTCGCGTGGGTCACTGGTCGAAGCGAGTCGTACCAAGGGTCGATCCAAATCATCCTTGAAAGTGTCGAAGCCGTCGAAGTCGACGCGGCCGATCTGGTCAATCTTCTACCGAGCACGCCACGCAGCATTGATGGCATGTTCGCCCGAGTGAAGGAGCTGCTCGGCACGCTTGAGCACCCTGGCATGCGCGCGCTCGCCGAGGCCTACCTTGGTGATGCAGCGTTGATGGAAGGTTTTTGTCGCGCGCCAGCGGCCGTCAGTGTGCACCACGCGTTCATCGGCGGGCTGTTGCAGCACACGCTCCAACTGATCGAACTCGCGGACCGGATGATGCCGCTGTACCCCGAGCTCAATCGCGACTTGGTGCTGATGGGGCTTTTCCTTCATGACCTGGGCAAGGTGTGGGAACTCGATTGGGAGCGGGGCTTCAGTTACACCGTCGATGGCAACCTCGTCGGGCACATCGTGCGCGGCGCGGTCGTCCTTGAGACGAAGGCAGCCGTGGTTCGTCGCGGCGGCGCCGACCTTCCGCGCGAGGCCGTCCGCGTGCTCATGCACATTGTGCTCAGCCACCACGGGTTGCCTGAGCATGGCGCGGCCAAGCTGCCGAGCACGCCCGAGGCGATCTTCGTCGCCCAGCTCGACAATCTTGACGCCAAGACCTTCGTCGCGATCAACCAGGCTGACCGCTCGTCGATCCGTGCAGGCATGGCCGAGTTCACCGACCGTGTGTGGTCGCTCGACACTCGGATCTATCGACCCGATCCGCTAAACATCGCGGCGACCGTGCCGGTCTCGTGAAGCAGCGCGGGCCAACTTCGATCCGCTGCCAACGCAGCGCCCCGGACTTGTGCGCGAGCGGGTGCACGATGGCGTAGGTCATCGAGTTCGAGCGCGTAGCGCGCCCGGAGCGCTTGGACGAACTCGCGCATGGCGCGGAACGCTGCGCGTTTGGCCGCCGATCCGGGCGCGTGACGCTCAATCACCCCGAGCAAGATCTTGCGCTCCTCGATCGCGCGCCCACTCGAATCGAGCAATTCAGGGTTGCCCCACGCCTGACGGA
>VGXL01000139.1 GCA_016873315.1 Phycisphaerae bacterium
AGACCCATCCGTGAAGACTTTCATCCTTTCGGCGTCAGCCCTTGCGTGCGCGGCTTCCGCCCACGCCCAGATCGTGATCGACGGCACCCTTGACTCAACCGGTTACGGCGCTGAAGTCTGGGCGCAGGACACCGCCACCCAGTTCGGGAATGCGTCGGATGGCCAGGTCGGGCAGTGCAACGGAAGCGAGCTCAACAACATGCACGCCGTGCTCGATGTGCAAGGTGGATTCCTCTACCTGTTCCTTGGCGGCAATCTGGAGTCGAACTTCAACAAGTTTGAGCTCTTCATCGACTGCGCCGCAGGCGGGCAGAACACCGTTCGTGCGGACAATCCCGATGTTGACTTCAACGGTCTGAACCGCATGGGCACCGATGTCAGCAACCCCGGCCTGACCTTCGACGCGGGCTTCGAGGCTGACTTCTATGTGACCACGACCAACGGCGGCAACCCCCACATGTGCTACGCGAACATCGCCCAGATGCTGACGAGCGGCGGTGGGAACGGTGGCTACATCGGCAGCGCAGCTCCGGGATCTGCCATCGTGAGCCAGGAGGGTGTCGAGATTGCAACCAACAACAGCAACACCGCTGGCGTGCCGGCGTACGACGCCACAACGACGACCGGCAGCGGCTCGGGCTGCGGAACGGGCATCGAAGTGAAGATCCCGCTCAGTGTCATGGGCTACGCCGGTACTGGCGACATCAAGGTCGTGGCGATGATCAACGGCGGCGGCCACGACTACTTGTCAAACCAGTTCACCGGTGGCTGCAACGGCTGCCCGAACCTGGCCGAACCGCGACTGGTGAACTTCGAGGCGATCCCTGGAGTCCAGTTCATCACGGTCGTCGGCAGCGGTGGCGGCAGCTCGTGCCCAGGCGACATCGATGGCGACGGTGAGGTCGGCGGCGCTGACCTTGGTGCGTTGCTCGCCGGCTGGGGCGGACCGACCCCCGACATCGATGGTGATGGATCGGTCGGCGGGAGTGATCTGGGTGCCATGCTCGCAGCATGGGGTCCATGCCAGCCCTGACTCACTGACTTGAAACCACGCGTTTTCCAAGGGCCCCCTTCGTGGGGGCCCTTGTGTTTTTGCGCACGAGAGGTGGCTTGTCGCGCGTCTTGACCTAGACTCCCATCCATGAAGCGTGGGCCCGGATTGGCCGTCGTCGGTGTGATCGCATTCACGGCCTCAGCGATGGCCCTCCCGCCGTCGACGCGGCCCGGAGTGGGTGCAATCCCGTACACCGCGACCGGTCAGTATGGCACCACCTTTCGAGTCTTCGCGCCGTTCGCGGACAGCGTGGCGGTGGGCGGGACCTTCAACGGTTGGAACTCGACGCAGTACCCGCTCGGCAACGAGTACAACGGTTACTGGAGTGGTGATGTGCCGTTCGTCACGGCCGGCCAGCGCTACAAGTTCTTCGTCAAGCGAGGCACCAACTCAGCGTGGCGCAACGATCCCCGGGCGCGTGACCTGACGAGTTCCGTGGGCGACTCCGTGATCTACAACCCGGCCTCGTACACCTGGCAGCACCAGTTCACGATGCCCCAGTGGCGCAAACTCGTGATGTACGAGATGCACCCCGGCGCGTTCTTCGCACCCACGGCGGGTGTGCCCGGGAACTTCGCCTCGGCACGCCAAAAACTGCAGCACCTTCAGGACTTGGGCATCAATGCCATTGCGCTCATGCCCATCAATGAGTTCCCTGGCGACTACTCATGGGGCTACAACGCGTCGTATCCGTACAGCGTCGAGACTGCGTACGGAACGCCGAATGATCTGAAGGGCTTCATCGATGACTCCCATTCGCGCGGCATCGGGGTGATGGGTGATGTGGTCTTCAACCACCTTGGCCCCAGTGACATGGATCTGTGGCGATTCGACCACTGGTACTCGGGCACCGGTGGCGGCAGTTACTTTTTCAACGACTTCCGCGCGAGCACGCCGTGGGGCAACACCCGTCCGGACTACACACGCAACGAGGTCCGCACCTTCATCAAGGACAATTGCCTGATGTGGCTGGATGAGTTCCGGATGGACGGACTCCGCATGGACGGCACGAAGTACATCCGACGAACCGACCAGTTCGGCGTGGACATTCCCGAGGGATGGTCGCTCCTGCAGTGGATCAACGACTCGGTCAACGCCACGCAGCCCGGGAAGCTCATGATCGCCGAGGACATGGATCTGAATCAGTGGATCGGCAAGACGACGGGCGAGGGCGGTGCGGGCTTCGACAGCCAGTGGGATTCGGCGTTCTTCCCGAGCATCCGGGGCAACCTGATCACCCAGAACGATTCCGACCGCAACATGTATGCGGTCAAGGATGCCATCCTGTACTCCTACAACGGGCAGATCGAGCAGCGGATCATCTACACCGAAAGCCATGACGAAGTCGCCAACGGCAAGCAGCGCATGCCGAGCGAGATCTGGGCGAGCAACCCCGGCAGTTGGTACGCCCGCAAGCGCTCGATGCTCGGTGGTGCGATCGTGATGACGAGTCCGGGTATCCCCATGCTGTTCCAAGGGCAGGAGTTCCTTGAGGATGGGTGGTTCCAGGACAACGATCCGCTCGACTGGAGCAAGGCGACGACCTACGCCACCACGCTGCGCCACTACACCGATCTGATCAAGTTGCGCAAGAACGCCTTCTCGTGCACCGAGGGGCTGTCGGGGCAGAACACCAATGTGTTCCACCTGAACAACACCAACAAGGTCATCGGCATGCACCGCTGGCAGGCAGGTGGCGTGGGCGACGATGTGGTGGTGATCTTCAACTTCAGCACCAACCCGATCTCGAACTACCGCGTCGGCTTTCCGCGGTCGGGGCTCTGGCGCTGCGTGTTCAACGGTGACTGGACTGGGTACGGCAGCGACTACGCCAATCATCCGTGTTTCGATACCGAAGGCAACGGCCTTCCCTGGGACGGCCTTGGGCAGAGTGGTCTGATCAGCCTTGGTGCGTACTCGTGCGCGATCTTCACCCAGGGAACCTGCACCGACCCACCTCCGCCCGGCAACCCCGCTGATCTCGACAGTTCAGGAACGGTCGATGGCGCTGACCTGGGCATTCTGCTGGGCAACTGGAGCGGCAGCGGGTCCGGTGACATCAACGAGTCAGGCATCGTCGACGGAGCGGACCTTGGCATGCTGCTGAGCGCCTGGGGCAGTTGAACCCGCCCGTGGCCTGATCGCAGATCAGTTCGCGCGGCAGCCGTCGCCATCGAACACATGGGCCACGGTGGGCATGCCCAGAGCGATCGACTCGCCCTCGCGCAGTGAGCGTGCGATGTTGGTCGGAACGCGCGCATTGAGTCGCACGCCGTGTGACTCGATGAGTGCATCGGCGCGGTCGCCGAGAAACTCGATCGACTGCA
>VGXL01000140.1 GCA_016873315.1 Phycisphaerae bacterium
ACCCGATCGGCGACTTCGTCGAGGGTGGACCGTTTGGCGACAACGGACTCTCCGGCAAGAAGCTCGTGATGGATGCGTATGGTCCGCGCGTGCCGATCGGCGGTGGTGCAACCGCCGGCAAGGATCGATGGAAGGCCGATGTGCGCGGGTTTCACCTTGCACGCGAGATGGCCGTGGGGGAGGTGAACCGCTTCGGCTGTCGTGAGTGCACCGTGACGCTAGCGATCAACCCCGGCGACCGCGACTTCGAGGTCGCGTCGATCGAGCGGCGGTGATCGGGTCGCTCTGCCCGGCAGTGTGCCCCGCGATGTGCCCCGCGGTGTGCACCGTGCCGTCCTCGCTCACCACGAACGTGGGCACCGTGCGCGTGGGCAGCGCGAGCTCGTAGCGCATGGTCCTGCGCGCGCTGACTTAGCCCGTCCACGCGGAAAGCAGCGTGCCGAGATCAGCACCATCGGCGGAGCCATTGGCATCGATGTCGCCGGCGCCGCTCGTGCCGAAGTTCGAGAGCAGGATTCCCAGGTCCACGCCATTCACGAACCCATCGCCGTCGATGTCCGCCGTGCGCGCGGCGTCCTGCGTGATGCCCGAGCCGCCCGGCGGCGCGTCCCAGCATTCACTCCAGCGCGAGAGATCGCCCTTCAAGTGCAACAGCAGGAACTCTGTCGACTCGCGGCGCACGAGCACCAACTGCTGTTCTCGCGTGATCGAACCCGAATCGCAGACCGCGAACGACATGTCGACGAAGCCGCAGTGGAAACCACCAACGATCGTGACCAACTGCGACGAACCCGCGAGGTTGGGATACATCGCGCTCGTCGAGCTTGGCGTGATGATGGCGTCTTGACTTCCAACGATCAGACGCGTGGCGCACTCGATGCTCAGCGCCGCCGTGATCGCACTCGGACTCGTTTCTGCGGCAGCCCACGGGAGGAGGCAGCGAATGCGCGGGTCGGACTTCGCGGCGAGCATCGCGCTCCCGCCGCCCATCGAGTGGCCCATCGCACCACGCCGTGATCCGTCGGCTCCGCCAAACCATGGCGACCCGGGGACGGTCGCCTGGGCCGCAATCCAGTCCAAGCTGGACACCAAGTCTGCCGCGAAGGCCGTGTGATTCATGATCATGCCGCCCTGCGTCTGCGGGCACAGCGTGATGAATCCCCACGTCGCCAGATGCGCGCCGGTCGACTGATAGAGCGAAACTGGCGCGATGTACCCGTGCCCAAACGCGATGATCGGATAGGGGCCAGCTGCGGTGTTCAGCGGCGCACCGACCGTGGCGCTCGTTCCGGGATAGTGAATCGTGGCCGTAAAGCTCGACCCATCCGTGCGCGTGACGGTGATGTCCCGACGCGCGGCAAGCAAGGCGCCCGGAGCGGAGAGATCATCCGCCAGCGCTGGCGCTGCGAGACAGAAGAGAATCATCAACACAAGGTGCTTCATCGTGGACTTCTCGGCATTCCATGGTGCAGGTATTCGGATGCTTCGCAAGCCCCGATCCACCGCATCCGCGACGTCTTGGGGCGAATGGTCGCTCACTCGATTACTTCACGCCTCGAACGCGAGCGGCGCCTGACCGCGTCCATTGCCCTGATCGAGTCCCGGAATGGGGTAGGTCTGCGTTGCGCGACGAGCGCCCTTCGGGAGCAGGTCGGTCCTGACGAACGTGATTTCGGGCACGCGCGGAAACCCGCACGGCAGCAGTCCCGCACCAGCGTTGGCGGAAATGTGCACGGGCGTGAAGCACTGATTGAGCTGCGACAGGAGCGCGTGGAACGCCGATGGATCGGGCTCGAGATCGTGAAACTCGGCCACGACCATCGCAACATGGAGCGCCCATGAGGGGACATCGCCGAGCAGCTGATACTCGCCACCCTCGATGTCGAACTTCAGCAGGATCCGCTCGGCCCCTTGGCCGCGCATGCGATCGATGATGGTCGTCAGCGGGGTACCCGTTGCTCCACCGGCCCACTCGCGAAAGTGACGCGTCGACCGCATCGGGAACATCAGATAGCGACCTGGTGCGACCAGCCGTTGCACATCCTCGCTCAGGCGGACTCGATCGAACACGATCGCATGCGCGACGGTCTTCGGCACGACGCCGATGCTCCGGCGCACAAGCCACGCCAAAGTGGTCGTCGGGTCGTACAGGTGAACGCCGTGACAGCAGCTCATGCACGCCGCGGCGGCATCTTCGAAGCTCCAGTCATCGCGCACTCCCAGCCCGATGACGCCGTCGCACGACGGAAGAAGATCACACGGAACGACGTAGCCGCCATCACCGGGTCGCCCCAGTCTCACCAAGCGTTCTGGCCGTGCGGCCATCGTCAGGTTTCGATCGATCATGATTGTGATTCCGCGGTCACGCGCCAGCGCCCGAGTTTCTTCAGTGCTTCCATGACGCCGCTCGGATCAAGCCCCGAGGCCTCGCCGCCGGCGCCTCGATGCAGAGCATCTGATTCGTAACCCACGGCCATCTGCGCGCCGCGACGCTTCATCATGCGCGTGTTCGCTCGAGGATCGATCAGCCGGTGCCGCACAACGTCGTTGGTCGCGAGCCAGTTGGACATCACCAGGTCGTCATGAAGGAAGCAGGGGCGATGCGGCGCACACGCCGCGAAGTACGCCGCGACGCCGTCGCCGAGCGCGCGTCGGTGTGCTGCCCATCCTGCCCACCCTTCAAGGATCTGGATGGGACCGGAGGCCGATCGGTAGACGTTCTCATGCGAATCGCCCAAGTCGTAACCACTCAGACCGAAGGCGGCAGATGGATGCGCCGCGACCGACTCCACAAGGACCTCGATCGAGCGCGGGAGGTAACGAACGTCGTCATCGACCGTCACGATGATGACGTCGTCGTCCTTCGCAAACCGTTCAATCGTCGGCACGTTCTTGGTCGCAGGACCAATGTCGTCGAGTCGATGCACGCGGACCACCGGAGACCAGTTCGCGAGCCAGGCGGGCAGGTCGTATCGCTCGCCCGTTCGCCGGAACGCATGCGGGATGTTCAGGTGGATCTCGTCAGGCGGAACCGACTGATTCACCAAGCTCCGCAGGACAGGCTCAAGCAGCGGCAGACGCTTTGGCGACGTCGTGAGCGTGACCACGATCCGTGCTTGCGTCGGTCGCGCGACGCGCTGCGCTGGGCGAGTCCAGAATCGCTCGTTCGACCAGGTCCGAAATCGTCGACGAACCCTCTTGAGCGGTGGCCAGTGCCATGGGTTCGCAGGCCAGGCCATCACAGACCCCGCGCCAAGAAGTCGTCGTACGCCACTCGCAGACCATCGCGAAGG
>VGXL01000141.1 GCA_016873315.1 Phycisphaerae bacterium
CTGCCCCGACAGAAC
This sequence comes from Phycisphaerae bacterium, assembly GCA_016873315.1. Lineage (GTDB taxonomy): Bacteria > Planctomycetota > Phycisphaerae > Phycisphaerales > SM1A02 > SYIB01. The sequence continues at coordinate 16 of VGXL01000141.1, forward strand.
AGCCGACTGGAGCTGCACGACCGTGAAGTCGCCGGCCGCCGTGGCCGCGGCCCAAGGCACGAGTGCCAGAAGCGTGCTGAACAAAGTCGCGCGTCGCATCATGGAAGAAGTTGCCCCATGAATCCCCGTTGGGACACGCGCGAACTGGATTATTCGGCTGGTTCAGCGTTCTGCCGACGGCTCCGCGATCACCATGAGCCCGTGCTCGCGTGTCATCGTGCGCCAGAACTCCATGGAGCAGCTGGCCAGGTGCTGCGCAAGCGCCTGGGGATCCTGCAACGCAGCGGTGTTCGCATAGCGCCCGCCGAATGGGCGCGGCGCAACCATCTCTTGACCCGCCGCTCGATCAATCCACGCGGCGGCCTTCACCGCTGGGCGCGGCGCGATGTCGGTGACCGGGTGCTTCACACCGCCAACGACGATGCCCCAGACGGAAATGTCGCGAATCGCCATCGCATCGACTGCAAGCGGACTGCGGTCGAGCACCGTGAAGTCAGCGAGCTTTCCAGTGCGGATGCTGCCCAAGCGATCTTCAACACCAAGCGTGTACGCGGCGTCGATCGTGACCATCTTCAACGCCTGCATGGGGTTCACGCGTTCGCCCGCGCCGAGCACCTTGCCACTGAAGCGCCCGACTCGGTTCACGGCAATCCACATGCACTCAAGCGGAATCGGCGGCGAGACCGGCGTGTCGGTGTGCATCGCTGTCACCACACCAGCGCCGACGAGCGTGCCCAAGCGCGACGAGAGTTCCGCGCGATCGGTCCCCAAGTACGGCACATTGAGATCAGCGCGATTGTGCAGGTAGTACGGATTCACGCTCGCCAGACCACCGAGCGTGGCCAGATCGCGCGCGTTCTCCGGCGTCGAGATGCCGTAGTGCTGGATCGTGAACCGGTGATCGAAGCGCGGCTTTGACTCCTGCAGGATTCGGAGCGATCGAACGACCGCATCCACGCCGGCATTTCCGTTGGTGTGCGTGTGCAGGTGGAAGCCAGCTTCCCACCACGGGCGGTAGGCAGCGACAAGATCCTCGGGCTTCGTGATCCAGAAACCCGTACGGCCGTCGGTGTAACCAGGCTGCTCCACAACCATGCCCAGCGGCAGGAACGCATCGTCTGCGAAGAACTTCACGCCACGGAAGATGAGTTTGTCGGTGCTCGACTCCTGCAACTCGCCGACGCGTGCCGTGTCGGACAGCCCATCGGAAGTCCGCGCCGCGCTGGCCGCCGTGACCGCCACGCACCGCAAGGGCACGCGCGGATCATGGAAGAACGACTGGTAGAGCTTGGTCTCGCGATCCACGCCGGCAATCTGGCCAAGCGACATCTCGCTCGTCGTGGTCACGCCGTTTCGCCACCCAAGGTCAACGAGGTACTGCATCACGCCGGGCAGCTGCTCAGGCGTGAAGATCGACTGCACGATCGGTGCCAAAAACCAAGTGGCCGCAGATGTCCCAAGAAACTGCCCGTTGGGCGTGCCGTCTGCGCGCGCCATGACGCCTGTGATCGCAAGCGCTTCCTTGGTCACGCCGCGTTTGGCCATGGCCGCCGTGTTGGCGTAGACGAAGTGCTCGGAGGAGTCCCACACGATCAACGGGCGTGTTGCTTCGATGCCATCGAGCCACGCTGCATCAAGGTGACGCCCCATGGCAATGACGTCGTAGCCCCAGAAGATCGCCGGATCAGGGCTGCCCTTGGTGCTCGCAAGATGCGCCTCGATCGCCGCCTTCACCGCGGCGACATCCTTCACGCCCGGGAACGCCGGTCCATACGGGCTCGGCATCGGAATGGCCGTGAGGCACGGCTGCGCGAGCGCGATCGCACCAAGCAGAGGATGCCCGTGCGCCTCGATGAAGCCAGGCACGAGCACCTTGTCCTTGAAGGTCTCGTCGATCGTCACGGTGCCGGCTGAAGGCGCCGTTAGCCACGGCTTGAGGTCATCGAGCGTGCGACCCACCGAGATGATGCGACCGTCCTGCACCGCAACGCAGGTCGCGGTGGGCCACCCCGGATCCATCGTGATGACCTCGCGCGCTACGAAAACCGTGGTCGACGGCTGACCAGATGCGTTGGCCAAGGGTTGCCCGGACCGAATGGTCGAGGGCTGGCCAAACGGATTGACCGCCGACGAGGTCGCGGCGACGCTGAGGGCAAGGGCGAGCAGCATGGCGCACATCATCGCAGGTCAAAGGACCGCGATCAATCAGACGATCCCACGGGATCGCGATGCACGCGAACGCTCGCGCTCACTGCACCGCAGGCCGCTCGCTCGCGCGATCAGCCCCACGCACCGAGCAGGACACCCAAGTCGGCGCCGTCGGTCGTGGCATCGCCGTTGATGTCGCCGGCTGGCGTGCCCCATGCACCGAGCAGGATGCCGAGGTCGGCGCCATCCACGATGCCGTCGTGGTTGAGGTCCGAGGGGTTCGACGGTGCGCTCGGTGCTTGAACCGCAGCCGCAACCGTGTTCGGGTCGCCGGTGGTACCAGGACGGAAGAGCCCGATGGTCGCGTTCGCGCTCGCTGGCGCGACATTGGCGTCGAACCAGAAGTTGTAGAGCGTGGCGAAGCGCAGCGCATTGCTGTTCGCGCTCACGGCATAGTCACCACCGGTCCAGGTCACGCTGCCGCCGGACACCGAGCTGGTCCAGTCGGTCGCCGCGTACGGGTCACCCGAGTGGTAGTCGATGTCCTTGAAGCCAACATTCGTGACCGTCGTGCCGGCAGGCACGGGCACCGAGAACGATCGCCCCGATCGATGCGAGTTCAAGTTGTGCACGGCGTACTCGTAACGCCACTGTCCGTTGCCGAGGTCGCGCGCCTTGCTGCACACGATGAATCGTCCATCGCCCTGCGCATCAGCATTGGATTGGGTCACGGTCGGATCGCTTGTCTTCCAGGCCTCGATGGCGGCCTTCTGCTGGAAGGTGGACCCGGTGAGCGTGAGCGTGTACGCGCCGCTGGTCAGCGCACCGACGGTGATCTGCCGATACGACGCATTGTTGTTGTCGTTGTTGGCG
>VGXL01000142.1 GCA_016873315.1 Phycisphaerae bacterium
TGTGGATGATGTCCTCGGCCAGACCTTCCATCGCGATCCCAAGGCAGATCTCGCCGATGAGTTCGCTCGCATCGCTGCCGAAGATGTGGCCGCCGATGATTTCGCCGTACTGGCCGACGATGATCTTGACGAGACCATCGGTCGCTCCGACAGCAATCGCCTTGCCGTGCGCCTTGAAGGGGTACTTGCCGACCTTGTATTGGATGCCCTTCGCCTTGGCATCGCGCTCAGTCATGCCGACGCTGGCGATCTGCGGGTTGCAGTAGGTGCAGCCTGGGATGGCGGCGTAGTTCACGCCGGGGACATCGTGTCCCTTCATGCGCTCGACGCACGCCACGGCTTCTTCGCTCGCCACATGGGCCAACCACGGCGGCCCGATGACATCGCCGATCGCGTAGATGCCGGGCACGCTGGTCTGGTACGAGGGGCGAGGCTTGTCCTTGTAGTCCGTCCAGATGTGGCCCTTCTCCATGCGAATGCCGAGCGCCGAATCGAAGAGTCCGTCGGTGCGGCCCTGAACGCCGATCGCAACGAGCACGGTCTCGGCTTCGAGCTTCTCTGACTTCTTCTCGTCCTTTGCATCGACGATCGTGACGGTCGCACCCTTCGCGTTCTTGTCGATGGCCTTCGTGACCTGACCGACACGGAACTGGATGCCCTGCGCGGTGAACGACTTCAGCGCAGCAGCCGAGAGGTCATCGTCTTCGACTGGCAGGATGCGGTCCTGCATTTCGACGACGGTGACCTTGGTGCCGAACGCGTTGTAGAAGTAGGCGAACTCCATGCCGATCGCGCCCGAACCGATGATGATCATCGACTCCGGGCGCTTGGGAAGGGTCATCGCATCGGCCGAGCCGATGATGACCTTGCCGTCGTTCGCGGCGAAGGGGAGTTGTCGTGGTGCGGCACCCGTCGCGATCAGGATGCGATCGGCCGTCACAACCTGATCTGCGCCCTCGCCGGTGCCCGCGTAGTAGGTGCCCACGGCCTTGCCGACCTGGATCTTGCAGGGACTTGCGGCGGTCTTGCCGCTCAGGATGCGCGCATGACCTTGGATGTGATCGATCTTGTTCTTCTTGAAGAGGAACGCGATGCCTGCATTGAGTTGCGTCGTGATGCCGCGGCTGCGACCAATCACCTTTTCCCAGTTGAGCTTGACGGCCTTGGGATCGATCTCGATGCCAAGATCAGCGCCGTGACGGATCGCTTCCATGTAGACCTCGGCGTTGTGCAAGAGCGCCTTGGTCGGGATGCAACCCCAGTTCAGGCACACGCCGCCGAGCTTGTCGCGTTCGATGCAGGCGACCTTCATGCCCATCTGTGCCGCGCGGATCGCGCCCACATAACCGCCCGGTCCGCCGCCGATCACGATGAGGTCGTAGTGCTTGGTCTCAGCCATGTGTGGTCCTCGTTGCGCCCAGCGTGGCCGGGCAAGGGGGGAGGCATTCTAGCCCTCGACGCCGGGCCCGTCGGGCGCGTTACCATCACGCCCCCACAGCAGGAACCACCGTGCGCACTGCACTGATCAGCGACATCCATGCGAATCTCGAGGCCCTTGAGGCCGTGCTTGCCCACATCGATGGGCAGCGCGTGGATCGCATCGTGTGCCTGGGCGACCTCATCGGCTACGGGCCGGATCCGGTGGCGTGCGTGGACATCGTGGCCAAGCGGTGCGAGTTCGCGCTCATGGGCAACCATGACTTTGCGGCGCTCTATGAGCCCACGAACTTCAACCAAGTCGCCGAGCAGGCCGCGTACTGGACCCGGTTCCAGCTCGAGAGCGAGGCGAGCCCGGATGAGGCGCGCCGCCGTTGGTCCTTCCTCAACAGCTTGCGCGTTCGGGTCGCGCGCGATCGCGACTTCGGCGAGCCAGCCGCGGCCGATCCCGCGAGCCGCTACCCGTACCTGTGCGTGCATGGTTCGCCGCGCCGACCCATCAACGAGTACATCTTTCCTGACGACGGCGACCGAAGCCAGGCCAAGATGGCCAGCATCTTCGACCGGTTCGAACACATCTGCCTGGTCGGCCACACGCATTGCCCTGGCGTGTTTGTCGAGACCACGGCCGGCGACCCTCACGGCGACCGGGTCTACGAGTTCTATCCACCCACCGAACTCGAGGGCGCTCGGTACCAGATCGTGGCGAAAACGAAGGCGATTCTGAATCCCGGCTCGGTCGGTCAGCCTCGCGACGGCATCGTCGAAGCCAGCTACGCGATCCTCGAAACGAACGCCGCCAGCGAAGGCGTCGTGCAGTTCCACCGGCTGCCGTACGACGTGCAGACGACGGTCGACAAAATCAAGCGCATCCCCGAGATCAACGATTGGCTCGGCGAGCGACTGCTGCAGGGCAAGTGATGCCCAGCGCATTTGACGGACACCAACCATGAAGCGAACGATCGTGACTTTCGTCGTCGTGGCCATCGCCACGACGCTTGTCTTCACCATCATTTCCGGCGGAGGCCGCACGAAGAGCGAGCCCGAACGCTCGTCGCAGGTGACGCCGACGACGGATGCGTCGGCTTCGTCGAGCGCGACCGCGCCCGATGCAACCGCGACGGCACCCGCAGCGTCAACGCAAGCACCCGCGGGCACCACGCCCGCAACGCCCGGTGCCCCGCAAGCCGCAGCACCAGGTGCTGCGCCGGCAGCCACCACGCCACCGGCGCCCGTCTGGACTGCGATTGCGCCCGCGAGCGGTTCCGGAAGCCTGATCGTTGGTGGACCGCTGACTTCAGCCGACGCGCGAATTCAACTCGAGCTCACGCCGCGTGGCGCCGGCATCGCGCGCGTGGTCTTCGCCCACCAGTGGAAGACGGCCAAGGCGCGCATCGCCGCCGAGCGCGCGATGGCCGGCAAGGGAGAGTTCCCCTCGGACGATGAGCGCTACCGGCTCGAGCCGATCGACACACTTGACGGCAAGTCGGTTCCGCTGCTCGCGGTGAATTCGATCGTCGTCGA
>VGXL01000143.1 GCA_016873315.1 Phycisphaerae bacterium
AAGCCCGCTGAGCCCGCGCCAGCAGAGCCGGCTCCTGCTGAACCCAAACCCGTTGAGCCCAACGCATCGGCGCCTGCGTCGGACCCCGCACAGCCCGCGGTGCCGGCGAACGCAACGGCGCCGAACGACGATGCGAAGCCCGCCGACAAGAAGGACGAGAAGAAGGACGAGAAGAAGCCCGAAGAAAAGAAGGATGAACCGAACCGCTGGCCCGATGCGGTGTCGTTCGAGGTCACGGCGCTGCTGCAAGATCCTGCGCAGGATCGTCAGGCCGTGCCCAGTCCAGATGGCACGCGACTGCTCTTCCGCCGCAACCAGGGCGACTTGTGCATGCTCGACTTGGCCTCAAAGACCGTCACGGTCGTGCAACCCGGATGGGACTCGGGCATCGAATTCGTCTGGAGCCCCGATTCAACCGCGATCTGCTTTGCACAGTCGGACATGGACTTCAACAGCGATCTTTGGATCGTTCCGAGCGATCTGTCGAAGCCCGCGGTCAACATCACGCGTCACCCCGACAACGACGGCCGTCCGCGCTTCTCTGCCGATGGCAAGGTTCTGGCATTCCTGAGCGAACGCACGAACGAAGAGATCGACGCGTGGTATGTCTTCCTCGACCAGTCGCTCGAGTCGCTGCCCAAGCACGACCTTGAGCAGTACTTCAAGGATGCGGGCGAAGCGGCCAAGAAGCGCAAGCCGCTCGCGGCGAAGGCAAAGGACAAGCCCGCCGATGCAGACGCAAAGAAGGACGAGTCCGCGAAGGTCGACACCAAGAACGACGAGCCCAAGAAGGACGAGCCCAAGAACGACGACACCAAGAAGGACGAACCCAAGAAGGACGAACCCAAGAAGGACGAGCCCAAGAAGGCCACGATGCCTGCTTGGGATCTGGACGACGCCTACCTGCGCGTGCGCCGCATCACGAGCGCCCCAGGCAACGAAGGCAATCTTGAGATTCTGCCAGCCGGCGATCGCATTCTGGTCTCAGCAGGCGAAGGCTTGCAGACCATGAAGCTCGACGGCACCGACACCAAGAAGCTCACCAGTTCGGGCACCGTGGTCGGACTCAACTTCGCCGGCGATGCAGCCGTGGCCGTCTCAGGCGGCAAGGCGGCGACGATTGGTCTCGCTGGCGGCGAACTCAAGTCCACTGACCTCGACGGCACGATCCGCGTTGACCGACGCGAACTCAACAGCCAGAAGTTCCTCGAGGCAGCCCGCGCGATCGGCGAGGGCTTCTACCACCCGACCATGAAGGGACTCGACTGGGATGCGCTGACCAAGCGCTACCACGCTCTGGCATGTCAGACGCGCACCGGCGCCGAGTTCGACCATGTCGCGAATCGATTCCTCGGCGAACTCAACGCGAGTCACCTAGGCATTCGGTCGCCTCGCGATCGCGCCGGAACCTCCGCGCCTCCGCAGGGGCGATTGGGGCTCCGCGTCGAGCCGGGCACGAAGGGCTTCGTGGTCAAGACCGTCCTACCGGACATGCCAGCTGCCCAGGCCAAGGTGCCGATGCAGGTCGGCGACCTCATCACCGCCGTCGAGTTCGAACCGGTCGATCTCTCACGAACACTGGAGAGCCACCTGCCGGGCCTCGCCGGTCGCGAGGTCGCGATCACCGTCGAGCGCACACTTGCTGATGGCCGCACCGTGACCTTTGATTCGTTCATCGTGCCTGCGATCTCAGGGTCCGTCTCGACGCAGTCGTATGAGAACGAGTGGCGACGCATGGAGAAGGCCGTGCACGATCGCTCGGGCGGGCGCATCGGCTACATCCACATCAAGGGCATGGACCAACCGTCGCTCGATGACTTCGAGCGCGGGCTCTACGCCGCCGCGTACGGCCGCGAGGGTCTCATCGTCGATGTGCGCAACAATGGCGGCGGTTGGACCGCGGATCGGCTCATGGCGTCACTCGCCACACCGACCCACGCGTACACGATTCCGCGTGGCGGCGACGGCAAGGTCACCACCGGCTACCCGCAGGATCGCCTGTTCATCCAGCGGTGCATCCTCCCCACCAACATGCTGTGCAATGAGAAGAGTTTCTCGAATGCCGAGATCACCGCGCACGCCTTCAAGGCGATCAAGCGCGGCACGCTCGTGGGACAGCAGACCTATGGCGGTGTGATCTCCACCGGCGCGATCTCGCTGCTCGATGGCACGACCTGCAGGATGCCGTTCCGTGGCTGGTACCTGCTCGATGGAACCGACATGGAGAACAACGGCGCCATGCCCGACCTCATCGTGCCGCAGTTGCCGCAGGACGAGGCGGCGGGCATCGATGCCCAAGTCGACGCAGCGGTCGATGACCTGATGAAGCGATTGCCCAAGCGCTGAGTCGAAGACATCCACGCATCAATGAAGAACGCACCCGCGGGGGTGCGTTCTTTTCAGACCAGTGGCGAGTGCCTGGTTCAGGTGCCCCAAGCCGCGAGCAGCGTGCCCAGGTCGGCACCACCGACGACGCCGTCGCCATCGATGTCACCCTGACCAGACTGGCCCCAGTTGGCGAGCAGGATGCCCAGGTCGGCGCCGTCCACCGAACCGCTTCCGTCGAGGTCGGCAGGATTCGCAGCAGCCAGAGTGATGACGGCGCTGTCCATGTCGATCGGTGCGCTTCGTCCGAACTGCACCCAAAGGTCGTAGGCCGCTTGGCCGCGACTGTCGGTGACGTTCGCGTCGCGCAGGAACTCGGCGTACTCCTTCGTCGTGGTCTGGTGATAGAAGGTCACCACCGCCTTCGTGGCACCTGCAGGAATCGCATACAGCGTGTCATCCCAGTACTGACCATCGGCGTAGGTGTAGCCCACGGGCGAGGCTTGGACCGAGGCGAAGCCGGCGTTGGTGAAACCACGCGGCGGGATTCGGTTGTCCAGGTCCACGCGAGTCGTGATGGCACCGTGGAACTGGGTACCGTCCGGCAGGCCCGACAGTGCGGCAAACGCTGCATCG
>VGXL01000144.1 GCA_016873315.1 Phycisphaerae bacterium
CCGTGCTCGCGCCGGCGACCCGCAGTTCGCCGACAGAAGGACCGTCCGTTCTGCGAGCTCGAGTGGGACTTCCACGATCGGCGGCTCCCCGCCGACCTGATCGATGAGGACGACCACAACCAGTCGATCGCGCTCGATGCTCTGCTGCAAAACACTCGCCAGGCACCGGCTCAGATCGTGGTGAGCTCCATGTGACGTCACGGCGACGGCGACGCTCGCCGCATCGATGATGCACTGGCGTGGGCGTGACACGACTTGAAGGTCGCGGGTCCCGAGTTCGACGGCGTCGCGGGGGCGCGGGGGGATCATCGCGAGCTTCGGCTACGCTCTGTCCGCCGACTCGAAAGGCTCGTCCGATTGCTGGCTGACAGCTCGCCGCGCGTGCCACCGCGCATACATCGCTTGCCATGAGGGGGACATCTGCTCCTCGTCAAGGACAGGCCGAAGTACGCGGGGAACGAAGTGCCCGTCCCGGAACCTACCGCACAGCCGACACAGCCGTGCAGCCTCATCCTTCATGTCGTCGGAGTCGTCAGGCATATCTTGCCGACCAAGTCGTTCACCCGTGATACGGTCAATTCCGCCGGCCACCGCGCAGGGGTAGTACCCCATCGGAGTCAGCCCCATCCCGCAGTCGCGCAGAACCGCGCACCCGTTCGAGTAGTCAGCCCGGCGGTACGCAGCATCGTCTACCGGCGCCATGTTGAACGGCCCGAAGTGCGGCTGGACAGGCGTTTGCTTCGCGGAGTTGTCGATCATCACCTCGGGCGGAAGCCGTGCGATGGTCTCCTCAACGCGGGAGCCGTGGCCGTTCGTCACGACCTCCACGATGCAGGTGTCATTCCACCGCCGATAGCGAAGCAACTCGCCCATGATCGCGTCGAATTCCGGGTGAATCGTCGGCTCGCCACCGAGCACACGGACCCGACGCCATCGCTTTCCCCGCTTGACCGACTCGTCTACAAACTGCGAAACCATCTTCAGCGGCATGTGCATCGCTTCGCGCGCCTGCCGCACCGAACGATTGCAGTTCAGGCAGTGCAGATTGCAGGCATACGTGATATCGATTTCTATCAAGTCGCGGCTACGTGTGTACTGAGGTCCGAGCAGTCGCGTCACGAAGCGCGAGATCCGAAGATGTCTCCACAGAGCCCAGAGGGCGTAGACAATCCGCCAGTACCACAGCCAGCGGGGCGAGATCCTCGGCATGCGCTGCGCGAGATCCGGCATGATCGAGAAGCTGTTGGTCGTTTCAGACATGAAGACTTCCTCGGTGCTCATCGTGGCTCGCTAGGGCCACATTGTGCCCGACGATCGACCGTCGATCGAAGTGAAACAGCACGAGCGCTCTCTCGAAAAACCGGTCGGCCTCCACCGCCGTCATGGAACGGCCATAGACTCGCCAGAATGCCGCCAAGCCGTCCAACTTCGCCGGGCTACCCGGGCTGGAAAGGCCGCCGATCCGCCCAACGTGCCAGGTCGCTGACCACCTCGGAACGAGCGTGGTTCGAACACCGGGGCGGCGCAGCAGTCGCACGGCGAGATCGCGGTCATTGAGGCTGGCCAGTCCATCCCGAAACCCGCCTACTGCCAACAGCAATGACAACTTCGCGAAGGTATTGCTGCCCTGCCACCCCGGGTTGCCGCTGAGGAAGTCAGTGGCGCGAAGCTCGGCGATCAGCGGGCGAGGGCGGTCAACGCCGTCCAACCGGATCCTAAGCCCAGACACGGAAAGGTCGGCGTCGACGTCCAACGACGCGCGGGCGTTCACCTCTAGGTGGTCCGGGTCCCACTCGTCGTCGTCGTCCAGCATCGCTACGTATCCGGGGTGGGCGTGAGCGGCGAGATATGCCAATCCGGCGTTCCATGCGCCAGCGGCTCCCGGCATGCGGTCGTTGTCGAGCACGACGGTGGTCCCGGGTGCGGATGCACTTCGGGCCCGCTCCTTGGTCGCTCTGCCCAGCGAAGGACCGTCGTTCACGATCACGACGATTGCGGGACGAATGGTCTGCGAAGCGACGGATAGTAGCGCGCGTTCGCGGAGGAGAACCTCGCGGCGCTTGGTCGCGACCAGAACGGCGACAGGCAGCATCGCGGGGACTCCTACTGCGAAGGGCCGGGGCGCCCTTCGTCCGCGCCCACAAACCACGGGCCGTCCGGGGAGCCCATTGGAACGATCCCCAACACCTGCGCCACGACCGCATCGGGGTCGATCCGTGCCGTTTCGGTGAGGAGAACATCGTCGAGCCGGACGCGCATCGTCTCGTCGTTGATCAAGCGACCGCGCTGCTCGTCTGCGCATCCAGCAGGCCGGCTATCCAGCCGGCGCGCGAGAACTGCGTGGAAAGCCCATCGAGAAACGCTCCGCATCTGGAGCGAAGTCTTCGAGATCGCCTCCCGAGCCCGAGCGACGCCGTCCCGACCGAACGTTTCTACGATCTCGATCAGCGCAACCCGGGCCTCGATGAAGCTGGCCGCCGCACGAACCCCAACGGCAAACGCAGCAGCGTGCTTCGAACCGTCACGCCGGTAGCGGTCGGCCGGAATCACCGTAAGCCTGCCCACCTCGACAGCGGCCTCAGTTCCAAGCAGTTCGACCAACCGGCGAGCGGCGGTGGATTGCCCGACGCCGGGGGCACCCCTGAGCGCTGCCGCAACACAGGCCATGCGGGCTCTTTCGATCTCCATGATGGGCCACTCTGCGGCAGTTTCAGGCTGCCGCCCGGTCCTAGGAGTCTACTGCGAGACCGAGCGACACACATCTCGCCCACGTCGTGCTGGTGCCCCATCGCAGTGAGGTCGGCGTCTGTCGCGGGTAGCGGAAGCTCAGGAAGTACGTCCCCGCACGCAGCTTGGGGATCGCCAGCGAGAGCGAACCGACGCGGGTGTCGAAGTCCCGCTCGCGGTAGCCATTGCGGTGCGCCACGCGCCCCTCGGCGCGCTC
>VGXL01000145.1 GCA_016873315.1 Phycisphaerae bacterium
GTATCGTTCTCTGCGCGCAACGCGCAGGAGTCTCGCATGAGCCAGTTCAATGATGCAACCGGGTACAACCAGGAAGAAGCAGAGTTCAAGCGCCGTGAGCAGGAGCAGATTGCAGCACTGCGGCGCAAGCTCGATGAGGAGCGTGCCGCGAACCATGCGGCCGCGTCGCAGCAAGCGAACTGGATGCGCTGCCCCAAGTGCGGCAACAAGCTTGCTGAGGTCCGTCGCGGCGATGTGCTCGTGGATCGCTGTGGCGGCTGCGGCGGCATCTTCTTGGACCAGGGTGAGATTGACCTTCTGCTGACGCAGTCCAAGGGTTCGCCTCTGGGCTGGCTGTTCGGGCGCTGAGTTCAGCATCGACCGGATGAACGACAGGGCGCCCGGCATCTGCCGAGCGCCCTCTTCATGGACAACCTTCGATGGGATCCTGCGCTGCGTGCGCCCCGCTCATCGGCGACGCGAACGCCGGCCGCCAAGGCCGAGCAGGCCGCCGAGCGCCAGGGCGCCGGGGGCCGGAACGGAACTCGAGACCCAGTCGATCGCGGCGTCATGGTCCGCCTCGGACATGCCGAGATTCCAGACGATGTAGAACACTTCGCTCGACTGAAGTCCTTCGGATTCGAACACGAACGACGAGAGGTAAATGCCGTTGGCCGGATCGGTGTCGTTGGCGCCAAAGAGCGTGAACTCAGCGTGAAGATCGATCCCCGGTGTCACCGTGAAACCAAAGGACCCACCCGTGATCGAGTCGAAGCTGCTGCCGCCGTATCCGACCAGCAGCCCCTCGTTGGCTGTGCTGAATCCGTTCCCATTCCATGCGCCGAGACCTTGGAGCATGCGGAAGGTGAGCGAGGAGCCGATGAGGTCGGATCCGATGCCGGGCTCGACGATGCTGAAGGGAAAGGAAGGGTCTGCGCCCATGTCTGCCTTGAAGACGCGCAGGAACGGCGAGGTGATCTCGCCAGTGGAGTGATCCCATCCGCCGGTGGTGAGCGCACCGTTGGACGAAGTCACCCAGATGTCTTCGTGGAGCTCTTGGGCAAAGAGCGGCATGGCAAGGGTCGCCGAGGCGAAGAGTGCAACCAAGTGTGAGCGAAGCATGGAAACTCCTTCAGAAGTGGAAATGGGAAACGGAAAACCCATGGAGGGGACGGCCAGGCACAGGAGGTGCCGTCGATCGTTGGTGCAGGGCGGGACGCTCACGGGCAGGTCCCCCAAGCACTCAGCAGGATGCCGAGGTCAGCGCCATCGACGGAACCGCTCGAATCAAGGTCGGCGTTTCCATTGGATCCCCAACTGCTGAGCAGGATGCCCAAGTCGGCTCCATCGACCGCACCGCTTGCGTCGATGTCGCCCGTGCAGGCGGGAGACATGGCGTCCAGGGCTGCGTTCACGGCAGCAGCGAACGAGGCGGCGTCGCTGCCACCGTTCAGGACGAGCCAGAACTCCTTCGAGGCCGTGATGCCCGTCGCCGTGGAGTAGATCTGCAGTGGTGCCAGATAGGTTCCCACTTCAGGCACCGACGCGCCCGGCGCGGCGAGCAGCGTCATGCTGAGGTGACGGTGCCAGCCTCCGTCGGACTGCACGGCCAGATCGAAGCCGGGAACGGGACCATCGCCGCTCGTGGCATTCGCCGTGAGAAACGAGAGCCGAAGTCGCTCACCCGCCAACGCGCCCGAGGGCGAGGTCAGTTCGAAGGAGTCGCCGTCCCAGACCCGGATCGGCCCCATGAAGCGGACGCCCAGGCGAGTGCCGACGGGAAACTCACCCGTCGGCGCGTCGTAGCCCGGATTGGCGGTGAACCATGGAACGCCGGTGTCCGCGAAGGCGCCCGTGAAGACTCGTTGTTGATCGGCCACGCCCGAGGAAGTGATGGCGCGAGTCGTGATCTCGCCGGCATCGAGCGTGAGACCGATGTCGCCGGCGTGCTGTGCGGCAGCCGCTCCAACGATCGTGCTCGAGAGCAGCGTCGTGATGAGCATCAGCCGCGGACTCACGCTGAACGATGGACACGGGGAGGGATGTTGGGTGGTCATGCTGGTCATGGTGGTCATGCTGGTCATGGTGGTCATCACTGCAGGCCCGACTGCATCGACGCCGAGATCGCAGGATCGAACCTGTTGGAAGTGGATGTCTCGAAGAGGCGTCCAAACTCGATGGCTTGGACGCGGCCGTCGACGAATGACCAGGTGCTGCGGCTTGACTCGCCTGGCTTGCCTTGGTCGATTGAGTTCACTTGCACCTGGGATGCCGCGACCGCCGGGCTGTCGTCGCTCGAGGATGGGTCCGGATCCCACTCTTCAATGTGCGGGTGATCGCTGCTGGCGTAGGCGCCTCGATCGACCATGCGGAGGAAGCAGATGGTGGACTCCGGGCTGCGCACGCGGCTGAGTGCGTCGGCTCCGGCACCGGCTCCCTCGAGCGCGGCCAACGGCGAGAAGGTGCGCGAGAGATAGTTGTTCATGCCGTAGCTCGTCAGCCGGTACAGCGGCGTCGTGCCGGCCGTGATGGGCTCGCCCTCGCCGCCGAGATCGGTCGGCCAGTGCGGGCTCGTGTCGAGTGGGCTTCTGAACATGAGCGGTCCGTCGCTGTAGGGCTTGAGCGTGTTCACGAACGAACGCGCGGGCGTGCCGAGCGAGCCATGTGGCAGCCCGACATCCGCAAAGCGCTCCTTGTGCACCGTCATGTAGGACAGGTGCGCGATGGAGATCTGGCGGAGGTTGGACAGGCAGGACGAGGCGAGCGACTCACGGCGGACCGAGGCGAGTCCCGGCAG
>VGXL01000146.1 GCA_016873315.1 Phycisphaerae bacterium
GAAACTGCCGCGGTTCGAGCCGCGGCAGCACATCGAGACAATCACCATGATGGATTTGGACCTGTGACGCAGCCTTGCGTGCACTGCGCGTGACGGGCGCGGTCACTCGGACCGCATCCGCGCCATCACTGGTCGCGCGCCGGCGCGCTCGTGGGGTGCGCGCCGCCGAAGCCATGCCGGATCAGCCCGCCTCGGCGCGAGGATGCGCGCGGTCGTAGGCGTCGCGCATCTTCTGCGTGGTGAGGTGGGTGTAGATCTGCGTCGAGCTCAGGCTCTGGTGACCCAGGAGCTCTTGCACCGCGCGAAGATCCGCACCGTTGTCGAGCAGATGCGTCGCGAACGAGTGGCGAATGGTGTGCGGGCTGATGTCGGGATCCAAGCCGGCCTGCTCGAGGTACTTGGCGACCTTGCGGCGCACCGAGCGGCTCGACAGCCGAGTGCCATGCTTGTTCACGAAAAGCGGGCTCGTCGGGGCAAGTGGCCCGCGTTCGGACTCGATCATGGTCAGGTACTTGCCGATCGAGCCCAGCGCGTGCACACCCAGCGGCACGACGCGCTCGCGGCGACCCTTGCCGCGGATGATGATCTGCTGGCGTTCGATGTCGACGTCGGCACGATTGATGCCGACGACTTCGCTCACTCGGATACCCGTCGAGTAGAGGGTCTCCAAGATCGCGCGATCGCGCGCGCCCAGGACCTCGCCGTCGCTTGGCGCAGCGAGGAGCTTTTCGATTTGGTCGACGCTGATCGCCTTCGGCAACCGGCGGGGCTGCTTGGGAGTCCGAATCAGGGTCATCGGGTTCGAGCCGATGTAGCCGCGCTTCTCCATCCACTTGTGGAAACTGCGCAGCGTGGCGATCTTGCGGGCGGTCGTCGCCGGCGAGTAGTTCTGCTCAGCCATCTTGGTGAGGTACGCGCGGATCACCTCGACATCGCCCAAGAGCAGCCAGTCGGTGACGGTCCGCTTCGCCGACGGATTGCGGGTCTTCAGGCTGGCCTCTTCGGCTGCCTGGTTCCCGGGGATCGAGTGCTCAGCGGTCAGGTACTCGGCGAACTGCCGAAGGTCGAGCCCGTAGCACCGACTCGTGTACGGGCTGAAGTGCCGCTCGTCGATGAGGTAGGTGAGGAACTGGCCGATGAGTGGGTTGCTGTCGTGCATGGTGCGTTACCTGGTCGTGACCGAGAATCAGTCACACATTGATCGGACGGCGGGGCGTCAAGGTTCAAAGAACCCGCCTTATGCACCGCAAATGTGTTATTTTGCCTTGCCCGAGTCAATACCCCGAACACACTTGCGCGAATATGACCACCGGACGCACCCGGAACTTCATGTCAGCCGGGTTTTTGGTCGATAAAGCGCCCCTTCGTGCACCCCATGCCGTCCCCTTCGCCCCGCCCGGCTACCATCGTTCCCCCTTCGGATCGCGTAGCTCAGCCGGTAGAGCAAGTGACTTTTAATCACTAGGTCCTGGGTTCGACTCCCAGCGCGATCACTCGGATCACTCCCCACGATGCTTGTTCTTCATTGCAATTGGTCTGGCCACGCCCTGCATCTTTGGGCGGAGGACCTCGCCCGCGCCCGACAGGAGCTGACTGCGACGGATCCGGCGCATCACCCGTTCATCGCCAACCACGATGAACTGCTTCACGCCGTGCGCGCGGCCGGGATCCTGCACTCGGGGACCCATGCCAAGCAGACCGAGCTCGCGCTGCTCTTGCCGCACCGCCCACTCGTGGGTGGCGCGATTCCCCTGCCGTCGAGTCGGCTGTCGGCGCTCTTGGGCACTTCGATCGACGGCGACGAGGACCTGCAACTCGCGACCGCACGCGTGCCGTCCCTTGAGATCGCTCCGCGCGATGCGCTCGGCGTGCTGCTGGCGCTGCATCAGGACGACACCACGCATCACTCGATCCACCTTGGCCACGAGATCCGCTGGTGGAATGCCGTCGGTCGGATGGCCGTCGATCTGATCGCGGACCAGCGCGTGGTGCCGTCGCTTCGGCAGGAGCGCACCGGTGCCCTGCATGCAGCATGGCAGCCGTGGATGCACGATGGCGAATGGAACGCTCGCCTGGAACGCCTGATCTCGAGCGTGCCAGCGAGCGCGCGCGCGGTCGGCGACGACGGCTACGCCACCGGCGGTGCCGGCGCGTGGGCGATGCTTGAGGATTGCCTTGGCCGCATGGTCGATGCGCAGGTGCGCGATGCCCTCTCCGCCGAGACCTACATCGATGCGATCGACGGCGCGGATCAGGCCGCAGACCCGCATGTGGCGTGGCTCGCGGGACTGCTCGACCGTGGCGATTCGGTCGTGCAACCAAAGTCCCTCGACCAGAGCCTGCTCAAGCTGGTGCGCAGCTGGATCGGCAACCTTGAGGACATCAACGAGAGCTCGGCATGGCGACTGCGCTTTGAACTGCACGAGCCGCCTTCGAGCGAAGAGCCTGTGGCCGATGTGCTCTGGCACTGCTCGTTCCATCTGGCGGATCCCGCCGGAACGACGACGGTCGATGCCGAGCAGATTTGGGCCAAGGCCGGCGGCGGCAAGCATGCGAAGAACGCCGCACGCGCCGAAGAGATGGGCGCGCTCTTGCTCGCGGAACTTTCGCGCGCGAGCCGCACCTGGCCTGTGCTTGAGGAGTCACTCGAAGAGAGCGATCCGTGCGGCATGGACCTGACGACGAAGCAGGCCTACGCGCTGCTCGC
>VGXL01000147.1 GCA_016873315.1 Phycisphaerae bacterium
TTCGCGCCGTCGTCGACTTTCACGGGCCGCGCATCTTCCAGATGTACCAGTACCTCGCGGGACTGGTCGCCGTTGGGGCGATGGGGTTCACCTTCGCGCAGTTGCACCGCAATCGTGAGCTCGTGGCCATGATGGCGGCCGGCATCAGCCTGCCTCGCGTCGCCCTTCCGATCATCGTGGGTGGAGCACTGCTCGGCTCGATCCAGGCGTTTGACCACGAAGTCATCGTGCCACGACTGGCCGCGGTGCTCATGCGCGAGCACACTGAACTGGCGAACAAGGGTCCGAAGCAGGTGTCGGTGCAACTCGTGGCCGATGATCAGGGTTCGCTGCTTCACGCCGACGCATTCGATCGCTCGACGGCGACGATGCACGGTTTCGTGGCGCTTGAGCGCGGGAAGAACGGGGCTTTGGTGTCGCGGGTCCAGGCGCACTCGGCGACCTGGGACGAATCGCGACAGGCGTGGATCCTCAAGGATGGACGCCGCGTGAAGACAGTCGATGCGCGTGACGAGCGTGCTCAGCACTTCACGAGCAGTACGCCGGTGACTGAGTTCGCGTCGTCGCTCTCGCCTGGTGCGCTCGTGATGCGACAGAACCGCATGTACGCGCACATGCTCTCGTCGCGGCAGATCCTTGCGATGGTCGAAGAGGGAAGTCTTCCCGCCGCGGATGGACGACGCTTCGTCATTGGCCGTTGGGGTGCGATCCTCGCCAACCTGCTCGTGCTCGTGGCGAGCTTGCCGTACTTCCTGCTGCGCGAGCCGGCCAACCTGCTCGAACAATCGGTCCGTTGCGCGGCGTTCGCGATCCCGATGTCGCTGGGCGCGATGGTGGCGATGACCGTGCCGCTGTCAGGGCTGGGCCCGACGGCCGGCGTCCTCATCCCGATCGCCTTCCTGATCCCGCTCGCGGTCTGGCGATTGAGCGGCGTCAAGACCTGAACGATCGCGAGCCGTGCGCGCGCTGCTGTGAATTGTCACGGCGCGCTTTCACCGCGCGCTGTTGCTGTTCGCCGTCACCGCGCGCGTTCGGTCCGCATGCGATCGAGGCTGTTCTTCGTGGCCTCGTCGAAGATGCTCAACGAGGTCGTTCGGAGCAGACGGTCCGCCAGTCGCTCCATCGCCACGCGTTCCTGCGCGATGCGCGCGCGCTCGCGCGCTCGCCGGTCGAGCTCGGAAGCCTCGATCGCAGGGGGCATGTTCTCCGTGAGCATCTGCACGATCATGAACCGATCTTCCACGAGGAGTGGATCGCTGACGGCGTTGGGCGCGAGCGTGAAGAGTGCTTCGCGGAACGAGCTCGGGTAACCGGCATCGCGGCGGGTGACGCCGGTCACGAGCCCGCCACGCGGTGCACTCGCGTCCAAACTCATGCGGGCGGCGAGCTCAGGGAACGCCGCCCCGTCGCGCAGCGCTTGACGCACTCGCTCGGCCGCAACAAGATCGGCGACCACGATGAGTCGCGCGTCGCGCCGCGCACCGACGAGCGCATCGCGGGCCTGCTCGACGACAGCTTCATCGAGCACGATGTCCTGAGCGACCAACGCGCGAAGCATGGCGTTTCGCCGTAAGAGCGCCTGCCAGCGCAACGGCCCAAGACCCTGCCGGGCCTTGAGCGACTGCAAGAGTTGCATTGCGCGATCGGGATCCTGATCGAGCGTTTCAAGCACGCGACGCTCTTCCGCGAGCACCAGATCAGCGCTCACGGCGATGCCGGCTTTCGCGCACTCGGACGCGCATCGCCACTCCAGGACGACCTCTTCAAGCACCGGTCCGCCGCTGGCTTCAGCAACGAGCGGGCCAAAGCCGCGCCAGTCGAGCACACGACCGTCAATGACGGCGACGGGCGCGGAAGCAGGTGCGGCAGTGCCCGCCGCAGCGGGCGCGGTGGTGGCGGCAGGTTCGCTCGCGCAGCCCCCGAACGCCGCCGCTGTCGCGATCGCCGCGAGCGTGGTGTGGACTCGAGGCGG
Organism: Phycisphaerae bacterium; assembly: GCA_016873315.1. Taxonomy (GTDB): domain Bacteria; phylum Planctomycetota; class Phycisphaerae; order Phycisphaerales; family SM1A02; genus SYIB01. The sequence continues at coordinate 1,973 of VGXL01000147.1, forward strand.
ATTCAAGTGCGTCATGGTGTGTTGGCCTTGGGAATGCGGTGGACCGTGCAGTTTCCAGCGGTCTCGGCGACGGGTTCGAGCAACGCAAGGAGCGCACGCACGCGCTCGTCGGTGATGCCCACATCAAGCCACCCGCTCGCGCGCCAGCGACGCAGCATTGAGTGATCGACGAGAACATGCGAGAAACCAAGCGAATTCAGCTCGCGCACGCAGTCCGCGGCCGGAACATCGCCCGCGAGCATCCGTTCCAGCGGCCCGCGATCCCAGACGGTGTGGTAGTCGGGGACTCGGTTGCAGTACCAGCCGCGGCTCTCGCCGAGCGTGACCACTCGGTCGGTGGGCGAGAGCATCTCATTGAGGACGAAAGCCGGCCCCGCATCGCGCGCCGTGTCGAGCCACTCTGCGTCGCTTGCTCCGGCTGCATGCAACTGCTCGCCCATCGCTTCGCCGGTGAACACCACTTCGACACCGATCGCAGCCGCTGGCGCATCACCAGCTCCGTCGGTGGCGTACCACCAGGGCACGGCGCAGGCCATGCCGACGACGAGCAGACTCACGCCCGTGCGAAGCGTTCGCGCAGTCCGCGCGCCCGTGCGCTGCGTTCGCGCGATCCGCGCGCCCGTGCTGTCAGCGCCGAGCGCAGAGTTCCGCGTGGCGAGCGAACCCAACATGACCCCAGCTGCGATCGAAAGCGGCGCGGCGATCGGCACCAGAAAGCGC
>VGXL01000148.1 GCA_016873315.1 Phycisphaerae bacterium
CATCGACAGAAGCCCGCCCGACTGCTAGGGTTGCGCCTTCGCCAGACCGTCTCCCTTGAATCAAGGCCGGCGCCTTGAGGCTCGGAGACCGCATCAGGAGCCCCCATGGACACCATTCGAGGCATCGCCGCCAGCCCCGGAATCGCGATCGGGACGGCCGTCATCGTGGCGGAGAGCCTGAGCCAAGTCAGCTTCCGGCAGGTTCCGCTGGAGGAGGTCCCGGGAGAACGGGCCAGACTTGAAGCCGCCCTGTCCGAGAGCGCCGCCGAACTGACCGAACTTCGGGACGCCAGCGCGGCCACGATGGGGCGCGAAGCCGCTGCGATCTTCGACTTCCATCTTGGCCTCCTGAAGGACCGCTCCCTTGTCGGGGCGATCCTGGCCGACATCGACCGGGAACAAGTCTGCGCCGAGTACGCCGCGAGCGAGAACTTCGTCAAGTTCGCTGATCGCCTGCGCGCGCTGCCTGACCCAATGTTCCAGGAACGCGCGGGCGACGTCGTCGACCTGGAGCGCCGAGTGGTGAGCAAACTCATCGGCGCCAGCGGCAAGCGGCTCAAGGACCTTGGCGGTCCAGCGGTCGTCATCGCGCACGAGTTGACGCCGAGCCAGACCGCTGAGTTCCACCGCGCCAAGGTCGTCGCCTTCGCGACTGATGCGGGTGGTCTCACCGGCCACACGAGCATCATCGCCCGCGCGCTGGCCTTGCCCGCGGTGGTGGGCTGCAAGACGGCCACCACGCAGGTCGAGGACGGCGATCTGGTCATCGTCGATGGCGACGCGGGGCAGCTCGTCGTTCGACCGAACGAGAGCGTGCTCGCTCACTACCGCGCGCTCGCCAATCGCAACGAGGCCAGACGCGGCGCGCTTCGCCAAGGAGCGGATCTGCCCAGCGTGACCCGCGACGGCACGGCGATCGAGCTGCTCGGAAACATTGAATTTCCTGATGAAATCACGGCGGTGCTCGCCAACGGCGGCAGTGGCGTCGGGCTCTACCGCACGGAGTACCTGTACCTCACGAGCCCACGCGTGCCGACCGAAGAGGAGCACTACCGCGCCTACGCACGCGCGGCCGAACTGTGTGCCGGACGCACGCTCGTCATCCGCACGCTTGATCTGGGCGCGGACAAGTACACGCAGGAACACCTCGACGAGCCCGAGCGCAATCCGTTCCTTGGCTTGCGCAGCATTCGCTTCTGCCTGCAGCATCCGGCGCTCTTCCGAACCCAGCTGCGTGCGCTCTTGCGTGCCAGCGCGCTCGGCCCGATCAAGGTCATGTTGCCGTTGGTGAGCAACGTGATGGAGCTGCGGCAGACTCGCATCATGGTGCATGACCTCTGCGAAGATCTGGACGAAGAGGGCATTCGCTACGACCGAAACCTGCAGATCGGAATCATGATCGAGGTCCCCAGCGCGGCGCTGATGGCCCGGACCCTGGCGACCGAGAGCGCGTTCATGAGCGTCGGCACGAACGACCTGATCCAGTACACGCTGGCCGTCGACCGCGGCAACGAACGCGTGGCTCCGCTCTATAACGGAGCCAATCCCGCCGTCCTGACGCTCGTCAAGGCCAGCGTTCGGGCCGCCGTGAACGCCGGTATCGACTGCAGCCTGTGCGGTGAGGTGGCCGGCGAGCCCCTGTTCACCTGCTTGCTGCTGGGGTTCGGCTTCCGTACACTCTCCATGGCTCCTGCGCAGATTCCCGCCGTCAAGCGGGTCGTGCGCGCGACCACGATCGAACAATGCGAGCTCATCGCGAGGAAGGTGGGCTCGTTCGACTCGGATAGGCAGGTGCGCTCGTACCTGCGGGACGAACTTCGAAAGGTCGACCCCGACGCCGTGAACCTCGACGGCTGACGGTTGACGCAACAAAACAGGCGCCCCTCGCGCCGCCCCCCGCTGAAGACCCCCGGGCCCATGGCCCGCGGCAGGACAGCGCCCGGGCGTGCGAGTGGCGCGGGCAGTCGGCGGCGATGAACACCTTGAACGGCACCCACAACGATCGTCCGTCCCACGCGCTTCGTGCGCATGTGACGCGTCACGGTCATGGTGACCCATCCGCATCGTGCGGATCCCAGGGAGCGCATCACGCCAACTGCCATGCTCGCCGCGACATCGCGGCAGGACTCACACATGGCAGACATGGCAGATTCGCAGGACAACACCACCGCTGAGGTCCGCAAGCCCGCTCCCGAGCAGAGCGAGGCAGGACTCACCCACGACGCACAGGGTGCCGAAGGCGCGACACCGCACCAGCACGCGACTGAAGGTGAGCACACCTCGTCGCACGGCGACGCGCAGGGCGCCGATGACGCAACCTCGAATGGCTCGGTCGACGAGTCGGTCGAGCTCACCGACGCGGGCGACGACGAACCGATCGAACCCGATCCCGAGGCCTTTGACCGTGCGGTCGATCGGATCGATGCGCAGCCGTCGGTTGGCGATCTTCGCACTCCGTCGGCTGGCGAAGAAGGCGATGCCGAACTGCTTCCGATCGAGCCAGTCACCGCGCCCACCAACTTGATGGACGACGAGGCCCAAGTCGTCGGGAACGACGACGAGGCCCAAGTCGTCGGGAACGACGACGAGGCGCACGCCGCTGCCCACGACGAGGACCACACCGAAAGTCACGACGGTCACGACGACGCTGCCGAGAAGAGCATGGCCGCCGTGAGCGA
>VGXL01000149.1 GCA_016873315.1 Phycisphaerae bacterium
CGTGGTCACCCACACTGCTGGCATGCGCGGTTCACCTGCCTGCAGTCGTTGAAGCGCACCACCGGTGAAGCCGAGGGCCAGGGTGGAACAGCACTGTTGGATTGGCGACTGCGATGGGCGGCGCGCATCCTTCGGCGCAGACAGCACCATGACGCCTTCATCGAGTCGGGCCATGAAGGTCCACTGATCTTCAGCGTTGGTACGGAGAATGCTGGATCGCAACGACCGCGTCCGCACGGTCGGCTGGTTGCTGTCCAGCAGCATGACCGTTGTCGGTGACTCGCGCGGCGAGGGCGCACGGATTTCGACTCCCTTGGTGGGATGGATCCCGATGAAAAGCTCCGGCGCGGCGGCCTCGTCGATCGCTCGCGCCAGCTCAGTCAGCGTCATGAGGTCGATCAGCCGCTCCACGCAGATTGGCCCCGATAGGTGTTGCGCCGTTCGCATCACAAGGTTCTGGTCGGGGGCGGTGTGCTGGATGATGACCCTGGTCGCACTCGCGTCCCCCACCACGAAGATCGGAGCCTGAAGATCACTCTGTCTGAACAGGGATGCGCCGTGCAGGCGGAGCAGTCCACGGGCAACGGCCCACTCGCGATCAGTCGGCGCGCGCTCGCCGTAGGTCATGAAGACCGGGCCGTGCTCCAATCCCGGGCCCCCAGATGGGATCACGGTGTTGAGAGCCTCGAAAGCCGCGGTCGCCAACGGTTCGGGTGCGCAGAGCGCCGCAGCCACCACCTGCTCCAGCTGAGCCAACACGATGGGTTGGATGGGCATGGAGATGGAGGTCATCGGAGCCAGCCCGGCAGTCGGTGGGATCCGTGCTTGACGAGCGCGCTGTACCGCGGTGATCGCTGTAGCCATCTCTGAGCATTTGGCAGGTCCCTGATGGATGGATGCTCGAGCAAGGCTTGAAAGGCCTTGGACTGCTGGGTGTGAAACGCCCGTCCAAGGGGGATGATCCTGATCACATCAGCTTCTGGCAACTCCTCGAATGCTCGCGCGTACTCCGGCGAGTGAGCGACCAGATGCAGGACGAGTTCGGCATCAAGGCACGCGGGCGCCATGTGCGGCGCTTGGAGCAAGCGATGGGCCAGATGCACCGGATCCATGAACCAGAGGGCATGACCGGGGATCCGACTCCAGGAGATGAGGCCGTCGTACCTCGCCGTCAGGCGGGATGTGGCCTGCTGCATGAGGCGATCAGCCAGCTCGTCGGGGATCATCCACGCCCGATGCGGAGCGTCGGCCCACTCTTGCAGCGTGGGCTCAATCTTGATCATGGATCGTGCAGCCACATACTGGCCAGCCAGCACGAGGAAGGCAAGTCGAGTTCGTGCGTGCGATCGATCAACGCGCTCGAGGTTTGGTCTCATGCTGAAGCCTCCCACGCTGGTTGAACGGTGTGGGCTGGCAAGTTGGAACGCCACTACTCGCCCGAATCGGCCGTTGGGTCCACCTTTTCACACGTCGCGTCGAAGCCGTCGGCTTCCATGCAGCCGGCGGCGTAGCGGCCGCCGACGAGTTGCAGGCGTCCATCTTTGAGGGTCCAACTGAACTCCCACGATGCCGTGGGCAGCGCGTCGATCGCGTACTCGTGTAGCACACCCACGCCAGCGCCGAGTGAACCGGCCACCGTGATGTGGTGATCATGCCGCTCGCACCACTTGGTGCCGGTGATGATCCCGTGGCGCGTGATCAGCCGCAGCGTCAGATCGTGCCCTTGGTCATCGAGCTGGCAGGTGCACGTGCCAGTGAGTTCGACCTCTCGCGCGATCGGCAGGCCGAAGTTGGCGGCCCAGTCACTTCGGCGAGTTGCCCAATCCTGCTGCGTTGGCATGTGCTGCGGAGCGCGGTCGCAGAGCTGGACGAGCCGCCCCGCGGCGAGCCGGGTCCACGCCTCGATCACCGTCTCTGAATAACTCCCCTGCATCGATGCGTTGTAGCGCTCGATGAGCATGTCCTCCCAGCCGTCGCCATCGATGTCGCCGAAGGCGAGCAGCTCCGCCCCTTCCAGCCAGCCATCGGTCTCGCGTGCCAGGCTGTTCCCACGAAGCTCAACGAGGTTGATCGGATCGGGCGTGCGCTTCATGACCTCGCGCTCGAGTGGCGGCGGTACCAAGGGCAAGAGGATGGACCGCACATCCGCGTTCCGCAGCGTCGATGCCTGCGAGGTCCGGGCGTGCATCATCCATGACAGGATCGCGTCAGCAGCCTTGATGGGCTGCGAGATCTTGTTGTTCATGTTGTCGAGTGGCTCTGCGCCGAACTCAGCCCACTGTCGGCATGTGCGTGCGACGAGCGGCTTGCCTGCATCATCCACGGTGGCCATGCTGATGCCCTCGAAGCCGGGCCCCCCGACGGGTTCCATCGTCTGCCACGCTTGGATGACGGACTCCGGCGTGTACAAGCCTTGGTACGGCTCGCCGACCACGCGAACCACGATCGGCCCCTCGGGATCCCAGACCCGCGGCATGCCAGTGGGCAACACCTGCACGCCCGCCGACTCGAAGGAGCCATGCTCTGCCACGCCAAGCGGTCCGTTGATCGCCGCCCGGAATGCGGCAGTGTCGCCGACCGCGGTGACGGCGGAGTCGGCGTGATTGAGATCGTCCACATCAGCGT
>VGXL01000150.1 GCA_016873315.1 Phycisphaerae bacterium
CCTTCTTCAACGATGTCACCAGACTCGTGATGGGCTGACCGAACGATCGTCTTACCGAGCACGGACACCACATGGATCAACCCGTCTCGATCATCACCGGCGCAGGCAGCGGCATCGGTCGCGCGACAGCCATCCTGTTGGCCGAGCGCGGTCACCGCGTCACGCTTGTGGGGCGCACGGCGCTCGCGCTCGAGGAGACCGCCGCGCTGATTCGCGAGCGCGTGTCGACGGCCACGATCTTTCCGTGCGTCACTGATGTCTGCGATCTGGACCGAGCCGCGCTCGTCGTCGCCCGGACGCACGCCGCGTGGGGACGCATCGACTGCCTGGTGAATGGAGCTGGCGCAGCACCGAAGGCACCGATCGAATCGACCGACGAGGAACTCCTCGAGAGCACCTTCTACGTGAACGCCTTCGGCCCCGCGTCGCTCATCGCGCGATGCTGGCCGCACTTCGTGCAGCAGAAGTCTGGGTGCATCATCAACATCAGCACGATGGGCGCGTTCGATCCCTTCCCTGGCTTCTTTGTCTACGCGGCCGCGAAGAGCGCGCTCGATTCCTTCACGCGCAGCGCGTGGAGTGAAGGGCGCGAACACGGGATCCGCGCGTTCTGCATCAATCCGGGCTGCGTCGAAACGCGCATGCTTCGTCAGAACTGGGACGAGAAGATCATCCCGCCGGCAAAGGCGCTTCCACCTGAAGCGATCGCGACGGTGATCCTTGACTGCATCGAGGGTCGCCGCGACGCCGAGGTTGGCACTTCGATCCCGGTGCCCTCGCCGTAGGGCGCGTTGCCCCACGGGCAGCTCACGCCGACTCTGTGGGTTACGGAGTCCTGGCGGCTCGGAACCCGACTCGGTAGGCGGTGCTGTCCGCGGGCACGTTGTAGCGCCAGGACGCACGGGAGTAGTAGGAGTTGTTTCCCCAGTCCCCGCCGCGGACGGCGGGGTAGTAGCCGATCCCCGGACCTGATGGGTCGACTTGGGGTTCCGCGGGGTAAGGCCCGAACCGGTCGTTCACCCACTCAAGGGCATTCCCCGACATGTCGTGCAGGCCGTAGCCGTTTCCGAGCTTGCCGCCCACCGGACGGGTCTGGTTGTTCGAATTGCTGGTGTACCACGCAATGTTCCCGAGCAGGCTGTCATCGTTTGTTCCGCTCAGGTAGCCGGTGAAGCCGTGGAACGCGGTCGTCGTCCCTGCCCGGCAGGCATACTCCCACTCCGCTTCGGTGGGCAGGCGCATGCCCGTCTGGGTCATGAAGCCTTGGGTGATGTTCCAGCTCACCGACTCCACCGGGCGATTGGGGACTTGGTCCGCTGGCACCTCTTCACTTGCACTCTGGAAGTAACTCGGGTTGGACCCCATCCTCGCCTGCCACTGCGCCTGCGTGACTTCGTACCGCCCCATGTAGAACGCGTTGGTCAGGGTCACCGTGTGGACGGGACTCTCGCTGTAAGAGCAATCCCACTGCTGCGACGCGCTGCAGCCCATCTGAAATGTGCCAGGTGGGATCAGCACCATCTCGATCTGCGTCGCCGTGTCCCTCACGCGCCACGCCAAGCCGGTCGAGGAAATCGCGACGCGAAGACTGGCATCGGTCACCACAGCCGGATCGGGGACGGGTTCGATCAGCGTGGCCCAACTCGGAACCATTGCATTGCTATAGGTGAACCCACGCGCCACCGTCACCACTCCCTTGGCGCCGGTGACCACGACATCGACGGCGCCGATCAATCCGGCCGGCGTGACCGCCGTGATCTGCGTGCCGCTCACGACGACGACATTCGTACAGGGAACGCCCCCGGCGGTCACACTCGTCGTACCGGCCAGATACTGCCCCGTGATGGTGATCTGCGTTCCACCACCGTACGGACCGCTGCTCGGCACAATCGACTGGATCTGCTGCTCGACATAGGTGAAGGGCTGCGGCGACAGACTCGTGCCGCCAATCGCTGTCACCGCAATCGGCGCTTGGCCCGCCGCGCCCGGGGGTGTCGTCGCGCGCAATTGCGTCGGGGTCACCAGTTCCACGCCGGTGCAAGGCACCCCACCGACCGTCACCTCGACCGTGCCGCCGAACCATGCGCCGTCGATCGTCAGGACCGTCCCGCCGAGCGTGCTCCCGTGAAGCGGCGTGACCGAGGTGAGTGTCGGCGGACAGAGACCCCAATTCGACAGCAGAATCGACAGATCATGCCCATCGATCTGGCCGTCACCGTTGATGTCACCAGCGCACTGCGCGTGGGTCGGCGCGTTCAGGGCAAGGGCCGCCAATGCGCAGACCATGAGGCACGCAGAACGAACAACTCGACTGGTCCCGGTCAGCATCTCGAAGTCTCCTCGAGCGAACACCGTACCCCGTCCCACGCGCCGCGCAAACACGATCTCATCGCCCGGTCGAAATCCCACGCCCCGCGGACGAGCCCTAGCGCTCCCCGATCACAGTCGACGGCGCGAGCCGCCCCGAACGGCCAGTGCAGCGTGGTCCGCGCGTGGTTCGAGATCCGTCATCGGACCACCTGAGCCCTCAAGGAGTTCATGCCAGAAGGAAGTAGATGAAAAATGAAAAAGTAGAAAGGGAAACTA
>VGXL01000151.1 GCA_016873315.1 Phycisphaerae bacterium
CGGCATCCTTGAGGACGCCAGCGGCAAGAAGTTCACCTTTGAATACACCTATGCCAGCGGTGGTGAGATTGCCGAGCGGATCGCCCGTTTCGTGAAGGACAGCTACGCCAAGGCCGGGATCGACGTGGTCACCCGACCAGTCGAGTGGAGCCGCTACCAAGAGATCCTGAAGTTGCGGGACTTCGATGCGATCACACTCGCTTGGGGCGCCAATGCCCCTGAGAGCGATCCGCGCCAGATCTACCACTCCGAGAGCATGAGGGAAGGCGGCGACAACTTTGTGCAGTGGAAGAGCGCCGATGCCGACGCGCTGATCGAACAGGGGCGGCGCACGATGGACGAGTCCGAGCGCATGCTCGTCTGGCGACAGCTTGAGCAGGTGATCGCTGCCGACCAGCCGTACACCTTCATCCGTGTTGCTCCGTGGCTGCGCTTCGTCTCGCGTAAGTACGGCAACGTCAACACCTACCGGACTGGCCTGCAGCCCGAGGAGTTCTTCCGCGTTGCCTTGCCGGCCCCCGGCAGCGAGTGATTTCGCGAGCCGACCTGACCCGTCATGGCCACGTACCTCATCCGACGCCTGCTGCTGATGATCCCCACCGTGCTGGGGATCACGCTCATGGTGTTCCTGCTGGTCGCGCTCGCGCCCGGCGGGATCGGTGCCGGACTTGCCGTGCAGGGTGGCCAGATGAGCGACACGAGCAAGGTCGCGCAGATGCAGGCCTATCTCGAAGACCGCTACGGACTCAATGACAACGTGTTCGTGCAGTACGCCAGGTGGCTGGGGCGAGTCAGCCCACTCAAGTTCGGGACCACGCCGCTCGTGGCACCAACCGGTGACCTGGTGCGTGAGCCGCGTGATCTTCCCGAGCCGCTGATGACCTGGGCGTTTCCTGCGCCCGCGTCGTTCGTCGTGCAGTACACGCCGCCGTCGGGCGAAGCGCTCATCGAGGACTTCAAGCGCCTTCAGCGCGACGCAGAGGGGGCGCGTCGCGCGTACGTCGGTTCGTCGCGCGCCCTGAAGGATGCGCTGGCGGACCATGTTCGAGCGCTCGGCGCTCCGTGGACGGCGCGGCTGGAGCCCAAGGGTGGCGCGGATCCGGAGCGATTCCGCGACCTGTCGCTTGATGGCGACGCACCCACCTTGGTCAAGCTGCGCGCGGCTGCGGCCACCATGCATGCTTCGTGGTCGGAAGCCGAAGCTGCGCGCCAACGCGCCACCATCGCGTTCCTCGCCCGCCCCTATCCCGCTGCTGGATTCGAGATCGTTCCCAACGCGTTCTCGCTCGGCGCACCTGACTTCGGCGTGGCGTTCTCGCGCAACCGCCCAGTGTGGGACCTGATCTCCACGGCGCTGCCGGTCACGATCCTCATCAACTTCATCGCGTTCCCGATCATCTACCTCGTGGCGGTGCCCACCGGCGTTCTGGCGAGCGTGCGGCGCGGCGGCGCGTTCGACGTGATCAGTGGGTTGATGTTCCTGCTGCTCTACTCGGTCCCCGTCGTGCTGACGGGCGTCTTCGCGATCGGGTTCTTGGCGAACAACCAATACCTGGGTTGGTTCCCGGTGAGCGGATTGCATGACAGCGCTGCCGCGACGATGACCTTTATGCCGTACACGGATGCAGCGGGGGTGTGGCACCGCGGTTGGTTGCTCGACATGGTGTGGCACCTTGCGCTTCCGGTGCTGTGCTTGGTCTATGCAGGCTTTGCAGTCCTGAGCAAGCAGACCCGCGCGGCGATGCTCGAGAACTTCAGCTCCGACTATGTCCGCACGGCGCGCGCCAAGGGCGTGCCTTCGCGGGATGTCATCATCAGTCATGTGCTGCGCAACAGTCTGCTGCCGCTCATCACGATGTTCGTCGGGATCTTCCCGGCCATGCTCGGTGGCAGCGTCGTCGTCGAGCGCATCTTCACGATCCCAGGCATGGGCAGTCTGGTCATCGAGGCGATCAATCTTCGTGACCGGGAGCTCATTCTCGCGAACACCTTCATGATCTCGTCGGTCAGCCTGCTTGCACTGCTGCTCGCCGACATCCTCTACGCGCTGTGCGATCCGCGGGTGGCGTATGACTGAGGCTCGAACGAGCGCGCCTGCGGCTGTCTCCGGCGTCGAGGTCATGCGCGGCATCGGCGCACAAGAGGCCAAGGGATTCTGGGCCGATGCGTGGGACCGCGTGCGTCGGCGCCCCGGCGCCATGCTCGGCATGGCGTGGATCGCCGTCATGGGCTTCTTCGCGGTCTTCGCTCCGCTGATCGCCAATGCCCATCCGATTCGCCTTGAGCGCCTTGGCGCAGATGGCCAGGTGCTCTCGGTTGAGTGGCCGCTGCTCGCCTATCTCAGCCCGACGGACTGGCTCCTGATGATCGCGACGGCGTTGGGTGTGCCGTGGATCTTCTTCGGCACCGGGGCACTGGGCCGCTCAGGTCGCATCGGCGTCTTGATCGGGCTGTCCATGCAGGCTGGCGCGACGATCGTGCTCGCCG
>VGXL01000152.1 GCA_016873315.1 Phycisphaerae bacterium
CTTCCCATACACCATGATCTCATGCGGCCTGTAGTCGGCCTTGTAGGCCATCGCGGGGGACTGGGCGATCCAGTAGCCAAGGTAGTAGTAGGGGATGCCCATTTGCTGGGCGAGCGTGATCTCGGTCAGCGCGGAGTACACGCCAAGACTGCGACGCGCGAAGTCGGGATCGAACGCGTGGTAGACGGCAGAGAGTGATGTCGCGCATACGTCGACGATGCTGAAGCCAATGAGCGTGCCGTTGAGCGAGAAGTCGATCTGATGGGTGTCAACGCACGTCGCAACGTAGGACTCGCGATAGGAATCTCGCGTGGAATCCAACTCACTGCCTGGGTGTTGGTGCTCGAGGTAGCGGCGATAGAGCGCGTAGGTCGCGTCGTCGGCCTCGGGCCGACGCACGGTGACCTGTACGTCGGCGTTGCGGCGCAGCACGCGGCGCTGACTCTTCGATGGCGTGAACTCGTCCACGGGCACACGCAGAGGGATGCACGCTGAACACGTTTCGCACGCGGGCGCGTAGAGCATCGTCCCGGTGCGGCGAAAGCCTTGGTCCATCAGCGCCTGGTAGTCCGACGGCAGCATCGACTCCGCCAAGAACGCGCGCACGCGCATCGACTCGCCCGGCCGGTACGGGCAGGGGCGCGTCGGCAGAATCGGCAACTCGATGCGCGCCAGCGCGGGGAGGATGGATGCGCCACGTTCGATCGGTGCACGGTAGTGCTGGCGGGGCACACTTCGCATCGAAGACGCATTCTGGCGGCCCATGAGAAGCCGCCACAGGCTCCAAAGGGGCGCCCCGATGAAATCGGTGGATTGTTGTTGACTGCCAAAACGGAATCCGTAGCCTGACCGTTCGCGCAAGGAGGCGCGGAGAATGATCAAGGAATCCCAGCGAAATCGCGAACGCGGCCAGCCCACGGTCGGGCAGGGTTGCCGCCCACGCCCCATCGGTCCAGCTCAACTCGGTTCATCTGCGACCGGACCAAACCACTCCGGCCACCCGCCGTGGCGCGGCTGCTGACGCTCCTCGCGCGCGGCCCAACACCCTGACCGTCACACCTTTGCCGAGTGGGCGTTCCACTCGGTCGACCAGCATCGTCGTCACTCCGGAAGCGGTTGTTGCATGCCCACGCCTGGTCCCAGCTTGCTCGTTGCTGTTCCGTCCCTCACGGGTCGGACAGGCGGGGCGTTTCGCCCCGCTGCATCCAATGGAGCCACATGGCTCGAGCATGGCGACTTGATGTCTCCATGCGTTCGCAGTGAACCCGGCGCTCCGCGCCACCATCCGGAGCTCGCAGGGGCCGGGCTGGGCATGCACCGCCGCTCGAAAGTCGCCACACCATGACCACGCCGCAACCGAACGACTGCTCCGAGCCCAACACAGCCGAACTCGATGCCCAACTCGGGATCGCCTCGGTCGTGGGCCATGTCGTGCAAGGCGACTATCCGAGCGCCTTGGCCGTGATCGCCTCACTCCGCGACGGTGTTGGGTTGGCCGCTCCGATCCCGATCGCTGATCCCACGCACATCGTGCTGCTCTCCCGCGAGTGCGTTCGCGCGCTGCTCTTGGAGTGCCGCACCATCAAGCGCAATCACTTCGGGCCCGACCAGATCAATGGTCACTGCGCTGCCGCGCTGCAGTTCGCCAACCCGGCCGATGTCGCCGCCGAACTGCTCGGCTGCCAAGTCAATCCCGCACCGTGGTTCCTTCCGGCTGCAGTCATCGAGCGCGCCGCTGCAGTCAACCCTGACTATGAGCACGCCCTCAGCGGTTTGTCGTGTCGGCCGATCATCCGTGCTCTCGCCACGCACCGCACGCCCGAAGCGCTCGCCGACTGGGCGGCGGCCAACGTCACGCCCGCGCTGCTCGACCTCGTCATCCGCGATGCCTACGCACTGCCATGGTGGGTCAACGCGTGGGGCACCATGCGGAGCGCCATGCTCGATCACCATCGTGATGGCTGGCTCACCGATGCCATCAATCGCCACGGCGTCGCCCCATTCGTTCATCCGGTCCATACGGGTCCAGCAGCGCACCACACGAACACCGATGTGCGCCGCACCATCGAACTGGCCTGCACACTTGGCGCCCTTGGCACGCCTGGTTCCTTGCCGCTCGATGAACAATTGCTCGAGGGTCTGGTCGGCAACATTCGTGCCCGCGGAAGCGCGGCGGCCGCCCGACTGCGCGCTGCGAAGGATGACGAGGTCGTCAAGGCCGTGCTCGCGAGCGCCAAGAAGACGGAGATCGAGAGCCTCTGCGCCGAAAGCATCATGCTGGCCTACGAAGAGGCCATCACGCGGCAACTGTGGCAGCAGGTCATTCCGCTGGGCTTGCGCGCGTCCACCGCGAAGGCGGTCGGCGAACGGTTCCGCCGTGCTGTCGC
>VGXL01000153.1 GCA_016873315.1 Phycisphaerae bacterium
GCTCCCACCGACCCCGATGCGGTGGCGACGCTGCTCGAGGCGCTCGATCGCCAGGATTGCCAGGACGCGGAACTGCTCGCCCGGTGCTGGCGCGCGCTCGGCGGCGAAGTTGGCTTCGACGCGCACTGCACCGAACTGGTCGCCGCACACGTCGCACTGCCGGCCAAGGAACGCACCAAGCGGACCGGCGACGATCTGAAGCGCCGCCTGCAGGCGCTCAGCCGCACCGTGCGGGGCGCCGAACCGAAACGCGCCTGGGCCGCCAAGCTTCTCGTTGCGTTCGACGGCAAGGAGAACTTCAAGACCAATAAGGGCGACATCGTCGACCCGGCAGCGGCGTGGCTGCGGCAGCAGGCGGAGCCGAAGGACGGCAAGCCGGGCAAGTAGCCGCGCGACCGGTTGGCGTTGGCGGCGCGACCTCGACGCGATTGTGCCGTGTATCGCTAGGATGCCCCTATGAATTCCGGGACTCAAGCGGGGAACCCCGACGATGGCGTGGTGAACGACGTCGGCTCGATCGACATCTTGGGCTTCGCCATGCGGCATCGATCACTGATCGTCTTGTCGACCATCGTCGCGGCCCTCACCACCGTTGGTGCCTACGCGATCGCGCAGGCCCTTCCTGGCACGACCACCGCCAGATTCCAGATCACGCTCACCTTTAAGGGTGCGGCGAAGGGCCAGTACCCGAACGAGGCGCCGTTTAGTCCCCAGGATCTCGTCGGGGGCGACATCCTCGAGCCGCTCTGGAAGGCACAGGGCTTGGAGGGGCGGATCGAGCTGGCGGACCTCTCGCGAAGCATCACCATTTCACGCACAAGCCGCGATCTCACGTTGCTCGAGTCGGAGTACGAACAGAAACTCGCCAACGCCAAGCTGACGGCCTCCGAGCGGCAGGCGCTCGAAGCTGAGTTCAAGTCCAAGCTCGATGCCCTCGCGAAAACTGATTTCACGATCACCTGTTCGACAGACCTGCTGACGCCGGGCGAGGCCGAGCGCTTCGTCGTGGCCATTCCGGCCGAGTGGGCGCGACGCTCGGACGCCGCTGGCGCCAGTGTGTACGACTTCCCGTTGCCCAACCCGAAACAGTTTCGCGCGGCGACCGAACAAAGCACGGAGGGTGGCGGGGAGCTTCGAGAACTCATGGCGCGTGGCGAGAGACTTCGCGATTTTACAGCGCGCCTCGTCTTGACCCTGGACGAGCTGTCCAGAGTCCCTGGCTCGGAGCTCCTGACAGATTCAACCGGAGACACGATCGAGGATCTTCGTCAGACCGTGAACTTGATTCAGCAAAACCTGATGATGCCGGCCTACGTCGATGCGATGGCGCTCGCGCGGAACTCGAGTCCTGCGGAGTACTCCGCTGTGATTGAGGTCCGTCGGCACATGGTGGAACATGCCAAGGCGGAGAGCACGCAGCGCAGCGAGGTACTCCACGATGCCATTCGACGACTCAGTGTTGATCAGAGCCCTCGCCGCACTGACCACGACGGACCCGATCAGCAGAACGAACGCGGCATCATTGCGAATGTGGATGGCACTTTCATCGATCGGATGATCGAGCAGGCCGTCCAAAACCGCGATGTGGAGTACCGTCGCGAGCTGAGCGTGCGAGCCATCGCTGCGGATCTAGAACTGGCGGACCATGCCGCTCGTGTTGACTTCGAACTGTGGCTCGAACGAGCCGTCGAGGAACGCACCGAGGCGGGCAAGTTGGACGTGGCAGAAACCACCAAACGCCTGATCAGTCTCAGCAACCAGATCGCGGATCTGGCCGACCGCACGCGCGAAATCCTGGTCGCGGTCTCGCGCCGCAATCTCAATCCAGCCTCGGTGCTCTATCAAGGCGACATCGCGCCGGTCGTCACGACTGAGCGACCCGTCTCCACCCGCAACGTTGCCTTCGCCGGCGTTGGATTCTGGTTTGTCCTTCTCGGGCTGTCGGCAGTCGCTGGAGTCGTGCAGGACCGCCGCCGCGCGCTTGCCTGAGCGCATGCGAATTGACATCGAGAGTTTCGACGATCCGCGACTGGCGGACTACCGCGCGCTGCGTGATCGAGAACTCATCGGCGACGATGGACGCAGTGGCACCTTCATCGGCGAGGGTCTGCTCGTCATCGAGCGCATGCTTGCCGTGCGCGGCGCCACGCGATCGATCTTGGCGGCTGAGCGTCGACTCGCCGAGATCGATGCGCTGCTCGCACGCCATGGACAGCCAGATGTTCCGGTCTTCGTCACGCCAGATCATCGCGTCGAAGCACTCACCGGATTTCAGATGCATCGTGGCGCGATCGCTTGTGGAGATCGCAGCGTGCTCCAAAGTCGCTCGCTCACCGAGATTGCGCCAACGAGC
>VGXL01000154.1 GCA_016873315.1 Phycisphaerae bacterium
CGCGCCGGCCTGATGCCGACACCGATCAAGTCGGTCTCGCTTGGCGCGGCGTCGAACCGTGCGGAGCATCGCACGATCGGCTGGATGTTGAACCAGTTCCCGCCGCGAAGCATGCGCGTGTAACCAGTCGAGGGCCCAACGGGATTCGTCTGCGGTCCGGACGCGTACGAACCGCCACGGTCCTGGCACCACTCCCACACATTGCCGAGCATGTCATGGAAACCGAGGGCGTTGGGAAGGAGTTGTCCAACCAACTTCGTCCCCCAGGTCGCCGAGCTGGGGGATCCGTTGTTCGATCCCATCCACGCCATCTGGCCGATCTGCACGCCGGAGAGATAGGTCGGTGTCGTCGTGCCAGCGCGGCATGCCATCTCCCACTCGGCCTCGGTGGGAAGCCGCATGCCGGTCGCGGACATGAACTCGTGCGCCATGTCCCACGTGAGTTTCTCGACGGGCCGATTGCCCGAGCCGGGATAGAGCCACCCGCCAAAGTCGCTTGGGTTGTAGCCCATCACAGCGACCCACTGGTCCTGCGTCAACTCTCGGCGCGCGAGATAGAAGGGCGAGGTGATCGTGACCTGGTGGGCCGGCGACTCGCTCGCGTTGCAGTTGGAGTCACCAGTGCTGCAGCCCATGACGAAGGTTCCCGGCGGCACGAGAAGCATTTCGACCTGCGTGCCGGCGTCGCGAACACGCCACGCAAGTCCGGTGTCGCGCATCGCATCGCGCAGCACTGCCGAGGTCACGACGAGCGGATCCGGATCGACCTCGAGCAGCGTCGCCCACGAGGGAACTGAGCCGTGGCCGTAGGTCAGCGCGCTAGGAAGAACAAGAGCTCCGCCGGGATGTTCCACCTCGACAGCGACCGTCGCGGGGCTGCTTGGGGGGACAACCGCGCGGAGTTCGCTGGCTGAGACCTTCACGAACCCGCTGCACGCGATGCCACCCACGCGAATGCCGGTCGCCTCGTTCAGATGCTGCCCGAACACAGTGATCGTCGATCCACCGAGCACGCTCACGATCGCGGGCGAGACCGTCTGCACCAAGGCTGGTTCAAAAGTGAAGCCGTTCTTCAACACGACATCGCCGGCGGCCGTGGTCACGGTGACCATGGCGGGTCCCGCAACACCCTGCGGAGTCACGGCGAGAATCGTCGACTGCGACAGGACATCCCACGACGCAGCGGGCACGCCGCCAAATCGCACTGCTGATGTGGTCAGGAATCGCTCGCCGTACAGGTAGACCGTGGTCCCGCCGAGGTAGGACCCTGTCGTGGGCTCGATGGAATCGAGCCCCGCAGCGCAGGGACCCCAGTTGGACAGAACGATCGCCACATCCGGACCATTCACCTGGCCATCGCCGTTCAGGTCCATCGCGCAGTCCGTGCATGGGCCCCATCTCGACAGGACCTGTGCGAGGTCGGCGCCGTTGACGGCATCGTCGGCCATCTCGATCACATTGCCGGGGCATTGAGCCATGGCGCTGTGCGCGATGGCCGTGGTCACCAGAATGGTCAAGCGAAACGAACGGTCCATGTGCAGCGCTCCAGGGTCGGCTCAAGGAAGTGAGCAGATCACTGTACCCCATCATTGGCGGAACTCCATGCGTTCCGTACACTTCCGCCCCATGCGCACCCCTACCCTTGCCGTCCTGCTCCTTGGCTGTGTGTCCTCATCGCTGTTCTTCAGCGGGTGTGACCAACCACCGAAGACCATCACCGGCCGCGAGCCGATCCTTCCGCAGCGCCGCGTGCTGAGTCGAATCCGTGAAGCGGTCACTGGCGACGGCACCGAAGTTGTGAAGCTCGACAAGAGCACATCCATCGCGGCAAAGGTCGGCCAGAGCATCCGTCTTGAACTTGAAGCCGCCTCGGGTACCGGCTTCGAGTGGCGGCTGACGGGCTGGCGCGAAGGCGGCAACAGCTCCGCCACCGCGGGGGCCGTGCCGGCGTTCGTCAAAGCTGACTTCGACTGGGCCACCGGTGCAGGCAAAGTCGAACCCGAAAAGTCCGGTACGCCCGGCGGACCCTCGAACTGGATCTTCGAGATCACCGGCACGCAGCCCGGCGCGATCACGCTCGACTTCGCGCTCGCGCGATCTTGGGAAAAGGACCAAGCGCCTGCCGATCAGCGCAGCGTGACCATCGTGGTCGAGTGAGTCTCAGCGACGACCACCGCCACCGTGGAAGCCGCCACTGCCGTGGTAGCCGCCCGAACTGCGGTTGTAACTCTCG
>VGXL01000155.1 GCA_016873315.1 Phycisphaerae bacterium
GTTTTTGGATCAACTGCCAGCGACGGGATGGCGTCGCACAGCGGGCTCGACATACTGATGCCGTGAACACGATCGCCGCGATCGCCTGGATGCTCGCGACCGACATCCCGTTCGGTCCCAACAGCGGCTCGGCGCTGCCCGCGGCACACGCGCCAAATCATGTTGCGCTCGTCGATCTGGATGGCGATGGGGTACTCGACGTCATCGTGCCGGGGCGCAACACCGATCGGATGATTCGTTGGGCGCTCGGCACTGGCGCCGCGCCGTCCTTCGGTGCGTGGCGCGAACTCGAGCTCCCCGCGCAAGCCGATTGGGCGGTCGTGCCGCCGCGCGTGGCCGGACCACCCGACATGCTCCTTGCATTGCGTGCCTATCAGGGTGCCGTGCTTCGGTTGGACAACAATGGCCAAGCGCAGTTCAGCATCAGCTCCACCTGGGGGCAGGAGCGCGAACCTCGCACGATGGATCTGGCTGATCTCACCGGCGACGGGCTGGTCGATCTCGTCGTGGCGAATGCATCGGGACCGACGCTGCGGATCGAACGAGCCGATGGGAGCGGTGGCTTCGCGCCGTCTCAGCGTCTGCGCAATGATGACTGGTTCGGCGGCACGGGCTCGCTGCAGCAGGTGCGGTGCTCCGACATCGATCGCGATGGCTGGACCGATGTCTTGGCGTCATCCATCGCGACCGGATCCTTGCTCTGTTGGCGCAATGTTGGCGGTGCGCTGGCCGACTGGCCGGTGCACACGCCGATCCAACCGCTCGCTCCCGATCAGCCAGCGATCACGACCTTCGTGCTTGCGGACATGGACGATGACGGCGACGACGATGTGGTCGCGCAGCTCCTCTCGGTCGAGGTGAACCAGCCGCTGGTCATCTGCTGGAACGACGGCGGCACCTTCACGCGGCAGAATTCGTTCCCGGGGCCTGACACCGGCTACGGCTGGACCTGCGCCGTGGCCGATCTCGATCGCGACGGCGATTTGGATGTCGTGACGAGCGTCGCCATCCTGAACGGCGGCCTGTTTCTGATGGAGAATCTGGGCACGCCGACGCAGCCAGCCTTCGGCGAGCCTGTGCTCAAGCGCCCGAGCCCGTTCGTTCGGCACATCGAACTCCAAGACACCGATGGCGATTGCGACCTGGACATCGTGGCCGTAGACATCAGCAGCAACGCCCTCATCAGACTGCCGAACCTGACAGGCTGCGCGTTCCGGCAGTCGTCGCTTGATGCCGTGCGGCCCGCAATCCCCACTCCGCCCGAGACCGCGGAAACGACCGTGAGCAGTTCACGCGCCGATCGAGCTCTGCTCTCGCGTCGATCACGCGCGCTGGGCGCACGCGAGCTCGCGCGTGAACTCGCTGACTGGGGACCGCCGCCGAGCCGTCCACTGGCGGGCGGGTCGCTCGCTGGCGCATGTGGTCCCGGCGATGGGACGGCGGGCCGCTGCGACGAAACGCACGCCACAGCTGGGTGCTACACCACCGCCTGCTGCGAAGCGGTCTGCGCGATCGTGCCCGAGTGCTGCGTGCTCGCGTGGGACCAAGCGTGCGTCGATGTCGCGGGCCAAGAGTGCGATGGGCTGTACTGCCCTGCGCCAGGTTCGTGCAACATCGCGCACGACGCTGGGGGGTGCAGTGACGAGGCGTGCTGCGCCCGGTCGGTTCGACTCGATGGTTGGTGTGGTGCAGCGCTTTGGGACCAGGCCTGCGTCAACGACGCCGCATGGTGGTGCCCCTTTGCACCGTGCGAACTCGAGGGTCCGCCCGGTGCGCGCCCCGAAGGCGAGGCGTGCTACGACCGAATCAACGATGGGTGCACGCTGCCCGAGCCAGCGTTCGATGCGCTGGCGTGCGGCGAGCGCGTCGCCGGCCGTTGCACGACGGGCGCACCGCGTGACGCAGACTGGTACGCGCTCCCCGCCGGCGGACACTCGATCGGCCTTCGCGCAGAGTTCCCAGCCAGCCTGACGATCGTGCGCGGCAGTTGCACCACCACGCTCGAAGAGCTCGCGTGGCACACCATTGGTCCGTGCGATCCGCTCGTCACTTCGATCTGCGTTCCTGCGGGCGAGTCGTGGTACGCGATCGTGAGCCTTGGTAGCCCGGAAGGTCCGATTCAGTCGGGGCAGCCATGCACCGAGCCGGACCCCGACAACCCGCCCAATCCAGACGATCCCCCGATCATCCCGGGTGCA
>VGXL01000156.1 GCA_016873315.1 Phycisphaerae bacterium
CCGCCGCGGTCGTAGAACTCGACCACCTCGGCGAGCGTGCCGATGACGCCGTTGTGCATGTACGGCGCCGTGTACTTGAGCTCCCTCAGCGTCGGCGTTACAAACTTGCCGACATCCCCGTAGTTCTTGCTGACGAGGAAATAACCCACGTCGCGTCGCCAGTGGTCGGCCTTGGGAACGCCGTGCGTGTACATGGCAGCGCGATACGTGAGGTGGCGCACCGGATCGTTGAACACCTCCATGTTTTCGGGCACGCCGGTGTTGTGCGGCTTGCCGTCGGAGAAGTACGGTCCGCTGTGGCAGCTCGCGCAGCCCGCCTTGCCGGTAAAGAGCTGCTGGCCGCGCTTCGCGGCATCCGACATCTTGCCCGTGTCGAACGGCGCATCCCTGGACACGAGCGTGTCCATGAAGGCGACCAGCGCCACGCGCGCGCGAGGCGAGCTGCACTCGCCGCCCTTGAAGTTGTCGGCGCACATCTTCACGTACACCGGGTCCTGCTTCATGCGCTCGTGCATCAGGCGCATGTCCATGTTCATGACCGCGGTCTCGGTAAGCATGTCGCGCACCACGTCGTTCAGGTCCGCGCCCATGTGACCCGCCCATCCCCAGCCGACGTTGGCGAAAGCGGACTTGTGCGTCGTATTGAGAAGCGTGGGGGCATTGCGGAAGTGGTTCGTGCCCGGATACGCATCCGAAAGCAGCATCGGTTTGCCCTTCGCATCGACCTGGCGCGCGAAGCCCTGCTTCGGATCGTGGCAGCTCGCGCAACTGATCGCGCCGTCCCCGGAGATGCGCGGGTCGAAGAAGAGCCGCCTGCCCATCTCGACGAGACCCGGGGCAGGCGGCTTTTTCTCCGGCAATGGCCCGATCGCGGCAGCACCCTGCGCGGCGCAAAAGACTGGCAGGCTTGACAGGGCGAGCGCCGCAACCGCGAGTGCGCCCCTTCGCGTGGTCTGGATCATCGGCACCCCCTCACTTTGCGGAGAACGAGAAATTGGCCTGCGCCTTGCCGCCCGAGGGGACGCTCACCTTCGTCTCCTGCAGGCCGAGCCTGGGATGCCAGGCCTTGAGAACGTACTCGCCCGGCGGGACTTCGCCGATCGAGTAGCTGCCGTCGTCGCCGACGACGACTGCATAGGGGTGCTCGGGCGTCAGCATGAAACCGAACATGAAGTTGTGCGCCTCGCAGTTGAGCGAGACGAACTGCGAGCGCTTGACAGTCAGGTCCTTGACGATTTCGCCCGGATCGGGCTGGGCGAAGTTGAAGATCGTGCTCCGTACCACGCGCCCTTTCTCCACGCCGATCATTTCCCGCGCATTGATGTTGTGCAGCACCGTGGCCGGGTCGCTGTGCTTGATGGTGAGCGGCCCCGGCTTTACCACCTGGGCCCAGGGGCGAAAGCGGCAACCTTCCTGGTTGACGACGAACTTGCCGGCCTTGGGCGCCGGCCACTTCTTGCCCGAGTCGATCTTGTCGATGTAGACGAAGACGCCCCGCAGCGCTCCGTCCTTCACATCCACCCAGACCACTTCGCGCGCCCCGGTCTTGTCCACGTCGCAGACTTCCGGGTTCTTGGTGATGGTGATCTTCTCGCTCGCATCGGCCGGCAGCGCGCCCTGGAACGTCACCTTGCCGCTGATCGTGCCGCCGCCGGACACGGCCTTTTCCGTGTAAGCCGCGACTGCCCCCGCAGATGCAAGCGCAAGCGCCACTGCTGCCCCGACAGATGCCTTCTTGCCCGAATTTCGCATTTCGCCTCCTGAAGTCGAGCACCTGATCTGCATCAAGCGTGCCAAACCCTCGCGCGCCGCGGCGCGCCGCATAACTCCATTGACATCAAAGAGTTATGAAACAGCCCGAACTCAACCCTGAAATTCGCGCCACGCCTAGCTGGAACGGTCCGTTTCATCGCCGTGGCCAAGTGGTTGATTTCGTTCCGCCCCCGCGAGCGCGGCCTCCAGCTCGTTGATGTCGAGGGGCTTCGAAAGGCATGCGAGCGCGCCGCCTTGCGAGGCGCGCTGGCTCGTTTCGCGGTCGTGATACGCCGTGACGACGATCACCGCGGCGTCGGGGAACTCGCGCCGCAGGTCCGGCAGCCCTTCCAGGCCGCTGCGCCCCGGCATGCGCACGTCAAGGATGATCAGGTCCGGCGCGTCTGCCCGTGCCGCGGCGAGTCCTTCCTCCAGCGTGT
>VGXL01000157.1 GCA_016873315.1 Phycisphaerae bacterium
GTCCTAGTCTGCATGGTCTTTCTCCGCGATCCGTGCGAGTGCAGGGCAGGGCCCGACGCGCGCAGTCTACTTCGCGCGCGGCGCTCGTCAACCGAAACGCTTGCGTTTCAAGGGCGCGCGTGCGAGCTGCCGAGCCAGCGCGGCTGCACATCCCGTAGCGCACCGAAGTCGCGACGCCACGACTCGATCGTGTCGCGTCGAGCCGTCGCCACGAGCGCACGCGCGTGATCGTCGCCGAGCACGAGGACCTCGCCGATCGGATCGATCAGTGCAGAGCCGCCGTCGTACGCCAGGTTTGGATCGCGTCCGACTCGATTGCAGCACGCAACGAACGCTTGGTTCTCGATCGCTCGCGCACGGACGAGCGCAGCCCAGTGCGCGTGCCGTCGTGCAGGCCAGTTCGCGCTGAGCGAATAGAGCTCCGCGCCCGCAAGTGCGGCGTGGCGCCACACTTCGGGGAAGCGAAGGTCGTAGCAGATGAACGGCGCGACCTTCCAGCCCGCCACCTCAACGACGAGCGGACCCGTGCCGGCGGCATAGTGCTCGGTCTCGGTGCCGTAGGAGAAGAGGAAGGTCTTTCGGTAGGTCGCCCGAACGGTGCCGTCGGGGCCGATCACACACGCAGCGTTCACGACCCCGCCCGTGTCCCGGATCGCAAGTCCAGCCTGTAGCCACACTTGGTGTCGAGCGGCGAGCTCCTGTGCCCAGGGCAAACTGGACGGTTCCGCGGCCAGATCCGCCCGCATGGTGAACCCGACGTCGCACAGTTCGGGCAGGATCACGAAGGAACCCGGCTCGGCCGAATCGGCCACGAGCGCGGCGAAAGCGCGTTGATTGGCGGGCTTGTCCTCCCACGCAAGGTCGTGCTGAAGCAGCACGATGCGAAGGTCAGTCGTGGGTGCTTGACCCATAATCGAGGAAGGGAGTCCGACGGGGCTTGAACCCGCGACACCCGGGATCACAACCCGGTGCTCTGCCAACTGAGCTACGGACTCCGCGAGTGGGCGAAGTCTAGCGAGGACGCACGATCGCTGCAACGGACAGCACGACTGTGGTGCACGCGCTGTCCCGGGTACCATCGGCCGCTTCCCGATTGCCGGGATGTCCACACCATGACCACCACTCTTCAGGCCCGTCCGTCCTTCGGCTCCGCCACGATCCACTCCAACCTGACCGCACCGAGCTTGGTCGAGCAGGCGCTCGCCCGCGGCGAGGGCATCCTTGCTGCCAACGGTGCGCTGACCTGCGACACCGGTGAGCGCCGCGGCCGCAGCCCCAACGACAAGTTCCTCGAGGACACGGCGGGCATTCACGGCACCATCGATTGGGGCAAGGTCAACCAGCCGGTCACGCCGGCCCAGTTTGACGCGCTGCACACCAAGGTCATGGCGTACATGTCGGCCAAGAAGGACCTGTACCGCTTCGATGGCTACGCTGGCGCTGATCCCGCGTACCGCCTCAAGGTCAGCGTCTTCACTGAAGAAGCCTGGCACAGCCTGTTCGCCAAGACGCTCTTCATCAACGCGCCCGAAGCTGAACTGACTGGGTTCGCGCAGGACTGGACGATCATCAACGCCTGCAACCTGCGCATCGACGATCCGGCTGCGTATGGCCTGAAGACGCACCTGGGCATCGTGCAGAGCCTTGAGCGCCGAACGGTGCTCATCGTCGGCACGCGCTACGCGGGCGAGATCAAGAAGTCGATCTTCTACGCGATGAACTACGACCTGCCGGACATGGGCGTCTTCCCGATGCACTGCTCGTGCAACGTGGCGCGCAACGATCCGTCCAATGTGGCGCTCTTCTTCGGACTCTCGGGCACCGGCAAGACCACGCTGTCGGCCGATCCGCACCGCGACCTCGTCGGCGACGACGAGCATGGTTGGAGCGACACGGGCGTCTTCAACATCGAAGGCGGCTGCTACGCCAAGTGCATCAAGCTCTCGAAGGAAGGCGAGCCCGAGATCTGGAACGCGATCCGATTCGGCAGCGTGCTCGAGAATGTGGTGCTCGGTCCCGCAACACGCGTTCCGGACTACGACGATGCGTCGTTGACCGAGAACACGCGCGTGACCTATCCGCTCTCGTACATCGCCAACGCCAAGCTCCCGAGTGTGGCAGGCCACCC
>VGXL01000158.1 GCA_016873315.1 Phycisphaerae bacterium
CGGTGCCTTCATGGACTTCGCCCATGCGGTGGATCTTGCCGGTGTAGAAGAGGATGCGCTCGGTGACGGTGGTCTTGCCAGCGTCGATGTGGGCGCAGATGCCGATGTTGCGAACCTTGGTCAGGTCGATAGCCATGGTGGTCTCGTGTCTTAGAAATGGGGAATCGGGGAGTCTAGCGGCCCCTGAGCCTCCGGGTCAATGCGCGGGGAACGCCCGCCGCCTAGCCCAGTCGAACCAGGTCAGATTCGCGGATTCCCAGCGAATCCCAGTGGGGACCAAGATCCGTGAGCCATCGCCGCCCATCCTGCACATAACCAGCCGTGGGGACGAGCCCGGGTACTTGGCGCATGAAGAAACGATTCAGGCGCTCCATGCAGAGTTCACGCACGGTCTTCGCGGCCATGCTGGCGAGGGCGATCGGCAGGTGCGCCGACTCTGCACCAACGTCAAAACTCACGCGAACGGGTCGATCGCCAATCGTGAGCACATAGTGCGAGTGCTCCTCGTCCTCTTGCAGAATGCGAGGCGCGCGCGCATCGAGCGACCGCATCAGGTCATCGAGGTAACGCATCCTTCCGCCTTGACGGTCGAACGCGAGCCATGCCGGCATGGCGGGGTGCGCGGCGAGCGCACTGCGCGCAAACTCCATCGCGGCGCAGAAGGTCAGATTCGGCTTGAGCGCACCGGTGGCCAAGTGCGCGTTGAGCGCCGACGGTTCATGTCGGACGCAGCGCAAGGCATGCAGCGTGACGCCAGCCTTGGTGCAGGCGCGCGCGAACTGTCCCGCGCCGATCGACGCGAGCGCACGATCGGTCGCCACAGGCAAGGCGACCGACGGTTCATCGTGCGGGTACGACGCCACGTCGCCGAGCATTGCGCGCAGAGCATCGTCGTCGGCTGCGATCGAAGTGGTGCCGCGGGCCGCAGCGGCGCACGCGAGCACGGTTCGCTCCAAGTGAGTGAGCGGGTGCTGCACGGATCCCTTCGCGAGCTTGAGCTTCTTGCTGTCGGCAATCGGCAGCCGTCCTCGCGCATCCTTGCCGCTCTTGCAGACGGCCGTGCGCAGCAGCGACCACAAGTTCGGCGCAGCGGCGTCGGGCGCGGTCACATCAAGTCCGTCGCCCGCGATCGTCCAAATCGATGCGCCGACGCAGAGCGGCCCGAGCAGGGGACCGTAGCCAGCTTCATCGACGCCCAAGAGCAGCATGGAGCGCAGGGATACCACAGCGTGCGCGCCTGCGGCGCTCTGGGGCCGTCGCGTCCGGGCGGTCCATCGCGGCGGCCGTCGCTCCTTTGGGCGGCGACGTTTCGGCGCGCTGCGTGGTTCGCTCTGGCCGAGCGGCCGTCGCTCCCTGTGGGGCGCCGGCATGCCTCGTTCGCTCAGACAGTCCTCGCCTGCTCAGAAACTGGCGCGGCAGTCAACCTGTGGTCACTGACTGGCACTGCGCGCCAGCTTTCCTCGCAGGCTGCGGAACTCGCTCGGCGAGGCATGCCGCGCCCCCTTTCCGCGACGGCCGCACCAATGCACTCGCGCAGCGTTCAGTCGCTCCGAACGAGCGCGTGCGGTGCTGAGATTGGTGTTTGCGCCAAGATCACAGTGGGGTATAGTTCCCGTTCCGGGAGACACGCTCATGCGCAACGAATGGGACGGTGTGCGACGAATGGTGCAGGTCGCGGTGGCTGCCGTGGTGCTGTGCCTGTCCGCGAGCGTGCGCGCGCAGTGCCCCGGCGACATCACAGGCAACGGCTTGGTGAACGGCGCGGACCTTGGCTTGGTGCTTGCGGCGTGGGCGAGCGACGGCACGGACGAGCCGGGCTCGGATGTGAATCAGGATGGCATCGTGAATGGGGCGGATTTGGCCTATGTGCTCGGCGCGTGGGGACCATGCGTCACCACGCCAGCTTGGGCCACGC
>VGXL01000159.1 GCA_016873315.1 Phycisphaerae bacterium
TCGGCCCCAGCATCGCAGCGTGGCGTCACTCGTGTTGGCAATCGTCGCGGAGTGCGCCTCGCCGGCGGCGACCATGATGGCCGGTTCGGTTCCTGACGGCAGCGCACACTGCAGCTCCGAGTTGTCACCCCAGACGACCACGCGGCGCGTGTTGCGTTCGATCGCGACCGCATGCTGCTGCCCGAGCGCGACCATGTGCACGCGATCAAGGTCCGTCGGGATGGTGCAGACACCGTAGGTCGCCGCGCCGTCCACCGTGCACACCACTTGGAAGAGACCGATGTCGTTCCACGCGGCGATGGAGAATCGACCGCACGCGATGCCCGCGATGCGCTCGATCACGATCTCGCCGTTGCGTTGGTAGAAGTCGTTGCTGCCGCTTGTGACAAGCATGCGCGTGGCTTCGGTCAACGCGACGACGTGGTCGGCGCCGGCTCGCGCCACGCGGATCCCTGCGGATTGCAGGGCCAACTGTTGCTGTGCGGTAAACCCATCGGGCGCGTCACCCCATGTGGTCACCGTCGCGACACCGCTGACGGCAAGCGAGTAGTTCGCGCGCGCATCGATCTGCCGTGCGACGAGTCCGGTTGGCACGGTGCACTGGCCGTCGATGGTGCGTCCCCAGCAGACGACGGAGCCGTCGGCCTTCAGTGCGACGCAGTGATTCGCACCCGCGGCAATCTGGACCACGCCCGTCAAGCCAGCGGGTTCTCGAGTGATCTGACCGAACTGGTCGCTGCCCCAGACGTGCACGACGGCGTTGACTGGTTGATCAGCCGACTGAGAGATCAGCGCCATGCCGTGCGCCTCGCCGGCGGCGATCGCCACGATGAAGCCAGGCGGGAACGCAGGCGTGCCGTTCGTGCCAGGAACATTGCACTGACCAAAGGTGTTCAGTCCCCAGCAGCGCACTGTGCCCGTGGCGGTCAGCGCCATCGAGAACGTGGAACCAGCGCTGATCGCGCGGCACAACCCAAGGTTGGCCGGGACCGCGCACTTGCCGCCGCTTGCATCGCCCCAACAGTGGACGTTGCCGAGTGTGCCAAGACCATTCCCGTTGGTGAGGGCCATCGAGTGGACCTCGCCGGCGCTGACCTGCGCGTAGCCATCGTTCAGTCCGGGCACAACGCACTGGTTGAACTGCGAGCGCCCGAAGCCAACGATGCGGCCAACGTCTGGATTGGGTCCGCTCGCGTGAGCTGTCACGGCAAGCGTGAATTGCGTGCCCGCAGCGACGGACGAGTACTGCCGCTGAAGGTCGCGGGAGTTGAAGGTGACGTCGCCAAAGAGCCGCAGCGTTTCGCTTTCAGGTCGGCCCGGCACCGTTTGCACGACCGTGAAGGTCACGCCGCTCACGTCGACGGTGCCAGTTCGCGTTTCGAGTCCGCCTGGCAGCGGCTCGACGCTGAAGGAGAGCAATCCACCAGCCGGTCCGGTCGGTTGGTCAAGGGTGATCCACGACGACGAGGTCTGCGCTGCCCACTCGCAACCGACGATGCCCTGCACTTCGATCTTGCCTTGGCCCCCGAGTCCTGAAAAGTCCATCGAGCTGGGGACGACCGCAAGGATGCAAGGGTCGCCGGCTAGGGCCGATCGCGACGCGAAGCAAGCAGCCACGAGGGCCACCAGCGCGAGCGTGCGTCGGGCGATCAGTCGATGCATGGACATGAATGGCCTTGTCTGAGTCATCGGAACCTGCGGAACCTCACGTCACGGACCCGCGCTCCCGGACCGACGGTCCAGTTCTTGCGCGATACTTGAATGATAACTCCCCAGAGTGAAACTAGGGCAGGTAACCATGCCACAAGGACGCGGCGCGCGGGCAGGAAGTTGGATGGAATGCGAAAGAAACGAACCCCGGATCGACCGTCGCTCG
>VGXL01000160.1 GCA_016873315.1 Phycisphaerae bacterium
GCGAGCGCGTCGGCAACACCGGCTTCGAGTTCGGCCATCGCGTCGGCCGGATCGCGCAGGCCCAGATACGCCTCGCACTCAAGGATCGCGCCGTGGCATGTCCGCGCGACGGCTGCGTAGCTCGCATCGTCGAACATGCGTGTCAGCGTCGAGTAGGCAGCATGGGCCGCGCGAAGATCGCCCAGCGCGCTTTCTGCGTGCGCGCCGCCCTGCGATGCGTCGCGCTCGATCGCTCGGCGAGCGCTCTGTCCGCGCACAAGGAAAGCGAACGCCTGAGCCACCCGTTCGAACCGATCGGTGGGCGGATGATCGGTGAAGTGGTGCACGAGTTCATGCGCGATGCTTCGGCTTTCGACCAGATGCCAGAGCGCGTAGTGCGCGCTGGCCAGGTTCACGCGAAGCATGAGCCGCGTGCGGGGGAGCACATCAGGTTGGACCAGACCCTGCTGCACCGCCGTGAGGCTGCGCATGAACTGCCCCAGGCCGTCGTGCGCGCCGCATTGACGATTGAAGGCGATCGCCCGATCGTTGCCGGAGGCGGCTGCACCGAGCATGAGCGACGCGAGCTCGAGCATGTCGTGATAGCGGCCATCGCGGTGCGCCTGACGCGATTGGGCATCGAGCTCATGGAACGGCGTGCGCGCGCCGGGTTCATGCGCACCACTCCCGGGTCGCCACAGAGCCTCGGCCACATCACCGACGGGCCACTCAAGCGCATCGGCGATCGCCACAACCAGGTCGAGCTTCGGATTGCCGCTTTCGGGAACCACTTTGGCGACTTCGCGCCCGAGCCGCTCGGCGGTTTGGGTCTTGGACCATCCGCGATAGGCCTGCGCAAGGCTGACGAACCGATGCATGGTGCTTTTTCGTTCGAGGACTTGGTCCATGCTGTGCCTCCAGATGGGAGATTCCCCCCGAACCCAAAGGCCCCAAGCGCCGCGGTCCAGTCACGGATCTGTAGATTTGTCCAGATGTCCCCGGAGTCATCCCATCCAGGTCTCTTGCTCGTGATCGCCGGCCCCAGCGGCGTGGGCAAGTCCACGATCGTGCATGGACTCATGCGCGAGTTCAACGCAGCGTTCAGCGTGAGCGCGACCACGCGCACGCCATCGCCGGGCGAACGAGATGGGGTCGAGTACTTCTTCATCGATCAAACGACCTTTCAACGCTGGATCGACGAGGGTCGCTTCCTTGAACATGCGCAGGTCTTCGGACGCGACTGGTACGGCACGCCTCGTGACGCAGTCCAGCGTCAACTCGACGATGGGCGGCTAGTGATTCTCGACATCGATGTGCAGGGCGCGGAAAATGTGCGCCGTGCGATGCCCGGCATGCTGGGCATCTTCATTCTTCCGCCCGACGAAGGTGAACTGCTGCGTCGGCTCCGCGTGCGAGGCCGCGAGGATGAGAGCACGATCCAACGCCGATTCGCCGAAAGCCGCAGCGAGATCGCGCGTGCGAAGTCCGGCACCTCGTTCGATGCGTTCGTCGTCAACGACGATCTCGCGCGCTGCACGGAAGCTGTGGCTTCGATCGTGCGCGAGCGGCTCAGCGTGGCCAGCGCGCAGTGATGCCGTCGATCACCTGCGCAAAGACCGCATCGGGATCCTTCGAAGCATCGACGACCAGATGACGATCGGGGCGTTCGCGCGCCTGCTGCAGGTATCCCGCACGGACGCGTCGGTGAAACTCTGCACCCTTCTGCTCCATGCGATCGAGCAGCGGGGACAATCGGCCGGCGGCGACGCGTTCATCGACATCGAAGACGATGGTCAGGTCAGGCCAACGACCGCCGATCGCCACATCGCCAACTGAAAGGATCTCGGCAGGCGAGAGCCCACCGGCCGTGCCTTGATAGGCAAG
>VGXL01000161.1 GCA_016873315.1 Phycisphaerae bacterium
TCATTTGCTTCCGACAACCGAGCCCACTCAGCGGGAATGGCCACGACGATCCGTTCGGCTTCGCCTGGCGTCAACGGGCCTGCCGAACATGTGATCGTGAAGTCAGTTTGCGCGAGGGCATCGAGCTTGGACTTGAACTCAGACTCGAGCGCCTGTCGCTCGGATGCCGTCAGCTTGGCGTTGGCGAGTTTCTGTTCGTACTCCGACTCGAGCATGGACAAGTCGCGGCTCGATCGTGAGACGATCACGGACCGGGCGAGGTTTTCGATGCTGATGCGCTCCTCCAAGCCCTGGGCCTTCCACAACGGTTCGAGCACATTGGCCCCGACCCGATGAGATCCTGCGGGCTGAACGGAGTCTTATTCGGGTACTGACCCTTCGCCGCACCCTTGAAGGTGAGCGTGATCTGGTAGCTGGCGGTGGTCGTGCTCGGAAGGGCCTGCGCGATCGCGTAGGCACCAACGGTCGCAAGAGCTGCGACGATCGTGGACAAGACGATCAGTGATCGATGCCGCATGGCGAAGCCCATGATGTTGATCGCGCCTTCGTCGCCCGCCACGCCATGGTCGGCGTTCTCCGCTGGAGTTCCTTGGATCATGGATGCATCCTATCGATGACGGCAATATCACTCCGCTTCGCGCCGCCAACGCCAACCGGTCGCGCGGCTACTTGCCCGGCTTGCCGTCCTTCGGCTCCGCCTGCTGCCGCAGCCACGCCGCCGCCGGGTCGACGATGTCGCCCTTCTTGGGCTTGAAGTTCTCCTTGCCGCCGAGCGCGCGCCAGCACCGGGCGAGCAGTTCCGCGTCCTGGCAATCCTGGCGATCGAGCGCCTCGAGCAGCGTCGCCACCGCATCGGGGTCGGTGGGAGCCGGGAGCGAGCGGATGCGCGCGTGCGCGAGGCTGAGCAGCGTGCTGCGCAGCAGCGCGTAGGACTTGGCGTCGGGCAGCGCGTCGAGTGCGCCGGCGACTTGGTCGCCGAGCTGCAGCAGGCCGGCGGGGTCGTCCATCGCTGCGATCGCGCCCTCGACCGCGGCGACAGCGAACGGATTCGCCGCGAGCGCCGCGTCGAGGAAGGCCAGCGCCTCGGCGCGGCGCTGCTCTGTCGGCAGCGCATCGAACGCACGGCGCATCGTCAGCGCCTGCACGAATCCGGCTTGGTCGTGATTCACCGCCGCTGCCACCGACTGGTGCATCACCATCGGCTTGCGGCCGCCCTCGTCGTCGAATCGCCACTGCGCGTGCACCGAGGTCACCTCGTCGCCGCCAGTCGCGTACTGGTCGCCGACGCACGCATAGCGGTCGGTCTTCGGGTCGTACGTCATCTTCACCATGGCGCAGTGGCCCGGTTGTCCCGCGGTCGACGCCGGGATGCCGCAAATGCGGTTGGTGCGGGCGCCGATGTTGCCCATCGTTCCGCACACGCCGCCGTCCTTCCACATCATTTGGATCGAGCCGTATGCGAACGGGAACGGGCTCGAGCGACGCGCCGACTGCATGTCGAACTGTTGGGCGATGCCACCGATGTACTCGCCGTAGGTGCGCATCTCGCCGTCGTCGCGGAAGCGCTCCCAGATCGCCTCGCGCTCACGCAGCGGCTGATCGTCGGCGACGAGCATCATGAGCACGGGCCATGGCGCGTTGAGCGGGAAGCGCGGCCACTGCCGCTCGGCCTTGGTCTCGGGCGGGAACGGAAACGCGTCGTTGCGCACGAACCACGCCATCGACTCGGCGAGCGTCGGCGCGCGGTCGCGCTCGTTCGGCATGCGGCCCTTGGCGCGATACGCCGCTTGGAAAAGCTCGTGCGCGGCCGCGATGCGCTTGCGCAGGTCGCCGTCGCTGATCGCTTCCGTGCTGCGCCAGG
>VGXL01000162.1 GCA_016873315.1 Phycisphaerae bacterium
TGCATCCAAGCGTCGACCGACATGGCACCGCCTGAGCAGTCGCGGTCGATGTCCTTGAGCATTTCCATCGCCATCTCGTTGGCACCGCCGTGCAGCGGGCCCTTCAGCGCACCGATGCCGCCACACACGGCGCTGTGCATGTCGCTTTCGGTGCTCGCGATGCAGCGGCAAGTGAATGTGCTCGCGTTGAAATCATGCTCTGCGTAGAGCACCAAGCTCACATCCATGATGCGCGCCTCAAGCTCGCTGGGCTTTCGGCCGCTCATGCACCACATCAGGTTCGCAGCGTGGCCAAGCGTGGGATCGGGGTCAACCGGCGGCTTGCCATCGAGCGTGCGCTGGCAGACGCCGATGAGCGTGGGGATCTGCGCGAGCAGGCGCTTGGCCTTGCGCAGCTCGGCTGCGGGCGAGTTGTCCTCGCACTCCGGGTCGTGGTGCGACAGCATGCTCACGCCTGAGCGCAAGATGCTCATGGGGTGGGCGCCGGGCGTTTCCTTCGCGATACGGACGATCGCATCGCGCACGCTCGCGGGCACTTGGCGCATGCCCGAAACTTCCTTCCGGAAGGCATCGAGCTCGGTGGCCGTCGGCTTGTGACCCACGAGCAGCAGGAAGGCGACCTCTTCGAAGCTCGCGTGTTCGGCAAGATCGGCGATCTCGTAGCCGCGGTAGATCAACTGCGTCTGCGTCACGGCGCAGATCGAGGTGTCGCCAACGGTCTGTCCGGCGAGGCCGCGGGTGTCGACGGGCTTGGGGGCTGCAGCGGTGCTCATGGGTTCTCCTTGATCGTTTGGATCGCCGATGGTAGCGCGGCTGGGGATCAGGGGAACTTCGTCTGGTCCCCGCCGCCCAACCACCACTTCATGCTGCGCTCTTGGCCTTGTTCGTTCTTGCCTGCTTCGCGTGCGTGGTGACGGGGCCGCAGCCCTCGAAGGCGGAGGCCGTTGCCGATCCGCTCATCGGCGGCTTGTCGACTGCCGAGCAGGCCATGGCCGAGGCTGAGGACAAGCCGTACCGCCAGCGCGTCTATCGCATTTCGGAGCTCGGTGGCGTTCGCGCGGGCACGGTGCGCAGCGAAGACTTCGAGTTCAAGGATGGCCCCACCGCTTCGTCGACTGCTAGAAGGATGGATGGGTGGCGATCGAAGTGATCGAGCCGGCGGCGCCGATCATGCGACTGCTCGGATCCTGACCGCTCAACCCTTCACAGGAACCAGCCGTGTCACGCGGCCCTGCGGCACCCATTCGGCGACCAAGATGCTGCCATCGGCAAGCCAGATCGCATCGTGCGGGTGCACGAAGCGGCCGAACTGAAAACTTTCGGTCGGCTGTCCGCGCAGGTTCGTGGGGTGACCGTCGCCAAGCGCGACCACGGGCTTGAAGGACTCGTCGTAGATACAGACGACGCTTTCAAGGTCCGGCACCAACATCAGGTTCTCGCGGAACTTCATGTCGCACGGCATGCGCACGCCGTCCGTGTGGATCGCCACCGGCGTGCCATCGAGCGCAAGCACCTGGATGCGTCGATTGCCGCGATCGGCGACGACCAGCATCGGCTCCTTGCCGCGCGGATCGATGCCCAGTCCGTGCGGGCAGTTCGTCTCGCCCTTGCCCGAGCCGGGCTTGGTGATGATCTTCTTCCACTGGCCGTCAGCACCGAAGAGATGGATGAAGCCCTTGCCGTAGCCATCGCCCACGAAAAGATCGCCATCAGGATGGAACGCGACATTCGTCGGGCACCACTCCGAAGCCGAGCCGTACACGCCGCTCTGCATCGGGCAGGTCGCGGTCCATACCACGGTGCCATCGAGCGCGGTCTTCACCACGCAGCGCCGGCGCG
>VGXL01000163.1 GCA_016873315.1 Phycisphaerae bacterium
GCGCCTGGCTGAGCGAAGCCGCTGCGCAGGACAGCGACTTCGAGAGCCTCATTGCCCATGAACTCGGCCACCAGTGGACGGGTGACTTCATCACCTGCACGAGTTGGGATCACCTCTGGCTGAATGAGGGTTGGGCAACCTACTGCGAGAACCTGTGGTTCGAGCGCCGTGACGGCACCGATGGCTACTACGACGAAGTGCTCGACAATGCGCGCGTGGCCCGGCGCGACCGAGTGGATGTGCCGCACGAGGCCATGTGCTCCAAGTGCTGGCGTGATCCTGGCGAGACCTTCTCGCGTCTGGCGAATCCCTATCCCAAGGGAGCGAGCAT
Source organism: Phycisphaerae bacterium (assembly GCA_016873315.1). Taxonomy (GTDB): domain Bacteria; phylum Planctomycetota; class Phycisphaerae; order Phycisphaerales; family SM1A02; genus SYIB01. The sequence goes on from VGXL01000163.1 coordinate 332, forward strand.
CTTGCACATGCTTCGCGAGATGCTCGGCGACCGCGTGTTCTTTGCGGGCGTGCAGCTGTACATGAAGCGGTTCGGGCTGCAGACGGTCGAGACGGATGATTTCCGAAAGTGCCTCGAGGATGCAAGCGGGCTTTCCCTTGAGTGGTTCTTCGACCAGTGGTGCATGCGTCCCGGCACGCCGGAGCTGAAGGTCGTGCCCACATGGGATGGCGCAGCGCGAACGCTCACGGTCACCGTGGAGCAAGTGCAAACGATCGATGAGCAGCGACCGGCATTCCGATTCACACTGCCCATCCTCGTTCGGACCGCCGGCAGCGAGCGCATGCTCGCCATCGAGACGCGCGAGAAGACCGCGACGCGAACATGGGAGCTCGATGGTCCGCCGGTGCTCGTCGCGGTCGACCCGCGTGTGGCCGTGCTGAAGACCGCCACCATTGAGATGCCCACAGCATGGTGGCTTGAACAGGCGATGAAGGGCCCCAATGCGGCGTGCCGTCGGCAGGCGATCCAAGCACTCGGTTCGCGCGACGAGCCGGGCGTGGCGACGGCGCTCGATTCGATCGTGCGCGATCCTGCGCGCCGATGGTCCGAGCGTCAGGACGCGGTCGAGGCGCTGTTTTCACTTGGATCTCCAGCCTCGAGAGAGGTCGCGATGCTCGTGCTCGCGGAGTTCACGGGTGTGCCCGCGAACCCGGCGACGGCGCAAGCCGCGAGTGATCCGCGAGTGCGTCGAACGGTGATCGAGCGGCTGCCCCAGGACACCGATCCGTCCGCCATCGTGGTGGCGATGCGTCTGGTGCGCGACGATGGCAGCCCAGCGTGCAAGGCGGCAGCGATCGGTGCGCTGACCGCGATGAAGGATCGTTGGGGCGATGAGGCAGAAGCAGCGCGAACGGTGCTCGTCGATGCTCTGGCGATCGAGTCGAGCGGCGAAAAGGTCCGGATGGCCGCCCTGGATGCACTGGCCGATGTTCCCGTGCCCGCTGCACTGCCGGCGATCCGCGCGCTCGCCGCGCTGGGCAATCTGGACCGCATGCGCCCGTCGGCGATCCGTGCGATGGCGTCCAATCTTCCCCCGGTCGAGCAGCTCGCCCAACGCGAGGCGGTCATTGCCGAGCTCGTGGCGATGATCGACGATCAGGAGGAGCGCGCATCACGCGCGGCGGCGAGCCAGTGTGCGCGCTTGAAGTTGGCGCAAGCTCGCGAACGGCTCGAGCGCATGGCCGGCAGCGACCGCCGCCCATCGATGCGCGAGGCAGCGAAGGGTTGGCTGAAAGAGATTGGCTGAGACTCAGCCGTGCGTGGCGCGCCAGTGCGCCACGAAGGCCTCGTACTGCTCAGGCGTATCGATGCCCTGGAACGCTGTCGTGCCAAACGCGACGGCGATCGCGTGGCCGTGCTCGAGCGCACGGAGTTGCTCAAGGCTCTCGCAGAGTTCAAGCG
>VGXL01000164.1 GCA_016873315.1 Phycisphaerae bacterium
GTTCGTCGAGGACCACGAGCTCCGCGCACTCGAGTCGGCCGGGCTTGCGTTCGCTCCATCGCGCGCGGACTTCGGGCTGGTCCCACCAAAATGTCGTAGCGCCCAGCGGCAAATTGCATGCGGCCTCAATCCACAGATCAACGCGCTGGCCCGCGCGCCCGCGCGCGCGGTCGCCCCACACAAGCGGCGCGATGGGCGCGGTGTCGTGATACGGATCGAGTCCCGCGTGGGGGACGCCGTCAACCCAGACACACGCTTCGGTCCCACTTGAGAACCGCAGCAGCACGCGCTCGCCGGCGAACGCGCGTGGCATCGTGCCGCGGACCCGGAACCACGCGGTGGACCAGATCGGTCCCCATCGGTAGCCCGTCTGGACCTTTGATCGACGCGCTCGTTTCGCATCCGCCGGTGCAACACGCTGGGCAAAGTGCGCTACCTCGACCGCAAGTGGCACACGCGCGGGCATGGCGATCGGACGCAGGAGATCGTTGCAGAACTCCTCGAAACGGATGGCATCCATCTGGTGGTCGGGAAGCACGCGGAGAGCGTACGGCAGCGATGGGGTCAGTGCCCTTCCAGTCCAGTGCTGTTCTGCCCCCGGACTCGTCGCCTTCAGAAGGTGAACTGGATGCCCGCGTAGTAGCGGAGCTCGTTCTTCGCCGTGCCGTCGGTGGCGCTCGAGTTGTATTCATCGCGAATCCCCGCAACGAACGACAGGTGCTCGGTGTTGGGAATGTCCCACACGAAGTCGGCGAAGGCGTTGAAGAAGAAGAACTCCTGGAAGTTGGCGACATCCGGCACATACTGCCCGCCGAACTTCACACGCTGGTCATCGTTGATCGTCCAGAGCCCGTCGACCGCGATCATCAAGCTTGGATACCAGCGATCGCTCGATCCTTCTTCGCGCGTGGCACCAAGGCCGACGCGCGGCGTGAGCTCGAGCGGCTTCTCGTCGCAAAGCCGATAGCCGGCACCACCGAAGATGCTGTAGCGGTCCTTCCACGACTGAAACTGGTCGTACTCGAACTGGGCCTTCTCGAAAAGGGTCCACGGGCTTTCGCCCATCTCACGCTCGATGAGTTGCGTGACCAAGATGTTGTTGTCCTGCGCCTGACCGTTGTTGGCTCGGTAGTACCACTGCGCATCCAGTTGAGCGAGCCAACCATCCTCCTTGTAGAGCACGCCGCCTGCGAGACGAAGATCGATCGTGTTGTTCGTCGACTGAACACCCGAGACCGACGTGTTCAGGTACGACGACCATGGCGAGAGCGGCGCCGGCGCAGCGATCTCCTTCACTTCCTTGAATTGATCCGGGCGCAAGGCCACATCACCCAAGATGGGGTGCTTGAGCACGATCCCTTCAGCGTCCTGCCTGAGCAACTCGCCCGTGATGACCTCGCCGCTCGACAGCGTCACCTCGGCATGCTGCGTGGCGGTCTGCGCCTGCACCATGGACAGCACATCGGCCATCGCAAAGCGCGTGGCGATCAGAGCTGCGAGGACTGCAAAGCGATGACGCATGGTGGGTCTCGGGTCGGTGATGCGCGATGACTCGTCGACCTGTCTTGGCCGAAGTCGACGCGCAATTCTTGCCTTCCAAGCACGCCACGGTACTCTTCTCCCGTGCGCCGTGTGACCGTCCATCTGCTTGCGATCTGGATCGCCATGTGCTGCTGCCAGTGGCGGGCGGGCGCGT
>VGXL01000165.1 GCA_016873315.1 Phycisphaerae bacterium
GCCGTCGCGAAGCAAGGCACGGGTTGTCTCAGCTTGCGGCCGTCGCGGAAAAGGGGCGCGGCATGCCTCGCCGAGCGAGTTCCGCAGCCTGCGAGGAAAGCTGGCGCGCAGTGCCAGTCAGTGACCAAAGTGTGACATCCGCGCCAGTTTCTGAGCAGGCGAGGACTGTCTGAGCGAACGAGGCATGCCGCGCCCAAAGGGAGCGACGGCCGCAGACGCGCGGTGCGAAAGCAACGCGACCCGCCGGCGCCCAAAGGGACCGACGGCCGCAGGCGCAAGATGCGAAAGCAACGCGAAACGCCGGCGCCCAAAGGGGGCGACGGCCGCAGACGCACGGTGCGAAAGCAACGCGACCCGCCGACGCCCCAAGGCGCGACGGCCGCAGGAGTCGTGCCAAGCGCGAGCGACGGCCGCAGCGTGCGCGATCAGTTGGCCGCGGTTCCCTGACGCGGACTCTTGGGCAGGTAGAACATCAGGAGCATCGCGAGGCAGAAGAGCGCGGCCCACATGGGCACTGTGAACATCGCCTTGTAGTCCTGCACGCCGTTGACCTTCGTGATCTCCGAGACCGCCCCCGCGATCTTGCTGCCGACGATGATGCCGATCCCGATGATCACGAGGTTGAACAGGCTCTGCGCACTCGCACGGACATCGCCGCTGGTCTCTTCGTCGACGATCATGAAGGCGACGAAGATGAAGCAGCCGAAGCAGAGACCGTGCAGCGCAATGCCGGGGATCACGAAGGCCAGCGGGCTCATGCCGGCGCCCTCGGCCATGCCCGGACCGTACGCAAACAGGAACATGCGCACGGCGTACGCCGCCAGCCCGATCGCCAGCAGCGACTTTCGGCTGTAGGTCGCAGCGAGCGCGGGAATGAACGCCAGCACGGCGATCTCGCTCATCTGGCCGATCGTCATCAGGCCCCCGCCGCCAACGCCGAAAATGGAGTTCACGAACGAACTGAAGCCGTCCGTCGTGTCGCCCTGAAGTCCCCCGACGAAACCGCTGGTGTGGACGAAGTAGAACTGGTGAATGCAACTCACGGGCACCGCGAGCATGAACAGCGTGACGAGCGGAGCCAGGCGGACCTGTTGAATCGCCTCGCGGATCGCGCTCTTCTGTCGCCCGGGCTGCGGCGGCGTGCTGGGCAAGGCGAGCAAGCAATACAAGCCCATGATTACGCCCAAGATTCCCGAGAGCTTGAAGGCGTCGGCCATGCCGGCGAAGTGCGTGGCATCAATCTTGGCCTTGGCAGCGGCTTGATCGAGCCCCGCCAGCGCATCGGTGCCCGGCGTGTGCATGCGCAGCAGCCACTGACCGATGGCGATGCCCACGACGATCCATCCAACCGTGCCCCACAGCCGGACCTTCCCGAAGTCTCGATCGCGGTCGCAGTGGCTCAGCGCGAGCGAGTTCGTCAGCGGAAGCGTGGGCGAGTAGACGATGCTGTAGAAGAAGCTAAACCAGAGGAATTGATCGACGGTCTCGATCGACGCGAGCATCCAAACGAGCACGCCACCAACGATGTGCGCAAGGCCCAGGAACTTCTCGGTGTTGAAGTACCGGTCGGCGATCTGGCCGGCAATCCATGGTGCGAAGATCGCACCGAGCGCCCCGAGGGCGAACGCGTTGCCGA
>VGXL01000166.1 GCA_016873315.1 Phycisphaerae bacterium
GCATCGGGTTCAGCCGGCAACACACTCGAGTCCGCTCGCGCGGTGCTGATTGCGCAACTCACTTCGGAGACGCGCCAGCGCGCGGCCGAGGCGATGGGCACGCTCTTCACGAGCCGCCGCACGTCGGATTGGACGGGTGGCCTTTCGTATCGGCGCGATCGTTGGGCGGAAGTTCTGCAGCGGTCAGCGACGTCTTCGCCCCTGACGGCCTATCTCAACTCCATCAAGAATCAATCCTCCGCGATGCTCACGGCAGATGCGCGGCAGTGGACGCGCCCTCAGACCCTCACCGAGATTCACCCCTCGCAGCTGGATGCTGGTGTGGCCAATGCGGGAGTGAACCTTGAAACCTATGCGCTTGCCGAGGCTGACGTGGCCCAGGGTGCATTCATCCGGAACTACGGGATTCCCCTAGCGGTCGCTGCTGCCCAGAGTGGTGACCCGGACATGGTCAACAAGGCCAACGAGATTCTCTCGGCGTACACGCAGCATGTGCCACTGCAACGACCAGGCTGGACCCTCGCGTCGACAACCTCGCTGCCAGTCGGTGGAGATGGGGTTTGGCTTGGCACGGCCTGGGGCATCGAGGGAATCGTCGGCATGGCGTCTGCCCTCGGCGATCGCATGCCCCAGTCCCTCAAGGACGAGCTTGAAGTGGTCTTGCGGCGTGAGATTCGGAACATCTGCGTCGATTGGGCGGATCAGCGGCCTTGGTACGTCCGCTCGCGCGCCTTCAACAGCAACCAGTGGACCGAACCAGCCATTGCCCTGACCCGAGCATGCCTGTTCCTCGGGGATCCTGAGCTCCTTCCGGCGTACAACCTCGGTGTCGAGAGTGTGGCGGCGTCGCTTGATGTCCACGGGGCCGATGGCGCGTACCTCGAAGGGTTCTCCTATGCGGCACAGTCGGTTGGGCCAATGTTTGAGTTGATCGAGGACCTTCGATTCAATGGAGATCAGCGTTGTTCGTCGTTCGGATTCGCCGAGAACAACTGGAAGTGGCTGCTGCACACCATCATGCCCGGTGGCTACGTCGTGAACTGCTACGACAGCGGTCGATCGCGACTGCCGGATTGGGGCCTTGATGCACCAATGCCGCACATCGGCATCGTGGCAGAAGGTTCAGAGCCCGCGGCGCTGGCTAGTTGCGCCTGGATGTTCCCTGCTGGACGAAGCGACCTTCCTGGGTTGCGCTATGCCGCTGCGATCCGGCCAGGTGCGGTGCAGCCTTCGATGACGCTTCCCACGTGGTCGTACTTCCCGTCGCAGCAGCTCGTGACTTGGCGAACGGCGTGGGAGCGCCCGTCTGAACCAAGCCAAGCCCTCGGACTTTGGGTTCGTGGTGGCGGCCTTCGCGATGGTCACGCACACCGTGATCAAGGTCAAGTCTCTGTGTACCGTGGCTCCCAGCCGATCCTCATCGATTGTGGGAGTGACTACTCCAACCCAGGTCAAGAGACGAACCTTGCCGCCGCCGCCGGCCACGGCATCATGCAGGTTGGAGCGTTGTCGCCGCGTCATAAGGCGATCTCGGCGCCCATGGTCGTGCGGCGGCTCGATGATCAGGCAGGGTCGGTGCTCGTGGATTCGACGGCCGCGTACA
>VGXL01000167.1 GCA_016873315.1 Phycisphaerae bacterium
CGGACCACTCAGGACATTCAAGTGGATCGAGAGTTGCCAGCGACTGGGGATTCCGTGCGCGCCAACCGACGACGGCTATCCGCTGCTCGTCGCGCGCGCAGCCCGGCCGCATCCGTTGCTCGTGCGATTGCCTGCGGTCGCGAGCGTGCTCGCGAATGCTGGCGGCGACGAATTGCCCGGGTGGACCGACGACCCCGACCTCATCCTCGCTGTGCTCGCGCGCTCGACGGCCAAGGTCTTCCTGCGCGACCAACCGCCCGTCATTGCGACCGATCGCTTCCAGCGCAGCGTGACGCTGCTGCTGCCGAGTACGTGGACGCCGTGAACGCGTGACTCCAGACCACTCACCCCGACCTCTCACCCCAAACCCATCAATCACACCATGAACCTGCACACCACCATCGCTGATCGTTTGCTCAACGCCTTTCCATCCGCGGGCTATGGGCTGCCCGCGCTCCTGCAACTCTCCGAGATCGTCGAAACGACCGATGTCCCGACCGCCGCGGTCGAGTGCACGGTGCGGCCGCGGCTCTTCGTAAATCCGGAGTTCGTTGCCGCGCACGCCAACACGCCAGAGAAGCTCGTCATGCTCATCATGCACGAGCTGCACCACGTCATCCTGGGCCACACGCGGCTCTACGAGCGCCAAACTCCACTCGACAACCTGGTCTTCGACGCCGTCATCAACGCCATGCTCTGCTGGATGTTGAGCGAGCGCTCCACGCGCGCGCTCTTCACCGACTTCTACGACCACCACCATCCGGTGCAGTGCTTCCTTCGGCCACCGCCGCGATGGGCGCTCACGGACTACGGTCCGCCGCCTGCAGCGCTGGACAGCCCGGAGCGTGCCGAGCTTGCCGACTTGCACAAGCGGCTCTACAGCGAGCAGGGGGTGGGCTACGACGAACTGCGTCAGGCCCTGCAAGCGCACGGCCTCGCGAAAGAACTCCCGCCAGACGTCGTGCTGCTGGGCGATCACCGCGAGCACGGCGCGGGCTCATCCAGCGACGGCGATCTTGAGCACCGCGCGCCGGAACTCCTTGAGCAAGTCCGGCGCATCGTGGAGCGATGGCCGCAACCACCCACCCCAATCGTCGGTCGCTCGATGTCCGACTTCATGTCGTCGGTGAAGGTCGCGCCGATCGCACCATCGAAGCGCAGCGAGTTGCGTGCACTCCTGCGTCGCGTCGCCGGCCGCGGCGGAGCGAACCTGCACCGCGGGCCATCGGATCGAGAACACATGATCGAGAGTCCACTCCCACGGATCGATCGCCGATCGGCGGTCCTGCACCGACTCGGCTTGCGACCGATCTTCTATCGCCATGCACTGCCGTGCCCGCGGCCGGGCCGCGGCGGTGAGCGCGTGCACATCTACCTCGATGTTTCCGGGAGCATGAACGATGTGCTCAGCCCGCTCTACGGCGCCGTGCTCGACTGCAAGGACCTGGTGCACCCCACCATCCATCTCTTCTCGACTGTCGTGCATGACCTGCCGTTGACCGAGTTGCGCAGTGGTGCGTGCATGTCCACCAAGGGGACCTCGATCGAGTGCGTCGCGATGCA
>VGXL01000168.1 GCA_016873315.1 Phycisphaerae bacterium
TGCCCACGGGGCCGCGCAGTTGCTTCACGGCCACCGTGCCTCGGACCAGCCGGTCGATCGTGAGCCAGGTCATGATCGCGAGCTTGCGCGTCTCCTTGAATCCCATCGCAACGGCTTGAAGCGGGTTGCCGTTCGCATCGATCGAGACCATCAAAGGCTCGAACCACTCGGGTCCGATGGGGCTCGACCAGGTCAGCGCCGCAATGGACTTCGCTTGGCCATCGGTCAATCGCAGATCAGCGTGGACGGTGGCGTCGGCGGAGCCGGGCATGCGAACAGTGATCAGAACGGTTCGCGCACCTGTCGCGAGCGCGCGCTGCACGGCGCCACGGATCGACGTCCAGTCACGCACGGGCTCGCCCGCGACCGACTCGACTGTGCTGCAGGGGACGAGCCCCAAGCCGGCGACCGGTGTCGTCGTGACCGCGTCGCCATCCTGCGTCGACTCGATCGGTCCCGCGATCATCGGCAGACTCGTGGCGTAGCCGATCATCACCTCGAGGCGGCCGTTCGCGTCGACGCGCGCGTTGACGTGGACGCGCTCGCCATCGCGCAAGACGAAGAGTGGCACCGTGGAACCAGCACGCTTGGACAGCAGCGAACGGAACTCGTCCATGCGCGGACCTGATTCGTCTCCAGCTGCCAGAATCGTGTCGCCGGCCTTGAGAATGCCCGCGTTCGCACTGCCGGGCAGGACATCGCGCACCATGACGAGGGGCACGAGTCCCGCAACGCCGAGTTCAAGATCGACAGCGCCGGCACTGGACCCGGGGGCGTACAGGATTGGTTGGAGTTCCGCGATGGGGTCGAGTGCGACCGAGATCGTGGTCGTGGCGTCGCCCCAATTCAGGTCCCACGTCGTCGCGATTCGCGCGCCGCCGCATGCCTGCGCAGCCGTGCGCAATCCGGCTGCGCTCGTCGCATCGCGGCCATCGATGGACTTCAGCGTTGCGCCGCCCCAGTCCTTCACGAACGCATCGCGATCGCCCGCACACTCAAACCACCCAGCGGGTGCGCCCTCGACGCGTGATCGATCGAAGAAGCCCGCGCTGACCAAAGCCTGGTGCAGCAGGGGAACGCTCTCACGGTCCACAGCGAGTGACACACCCTCGGCCGGTGCGAGCCCCAACCGCTGCAAGCCTGCGCTTGCTTCGTACTCGGGGAGCGCCTTCACCTCGATCCGCTGACCGGCTCGATCGACGACAATGCTCAGAGGTTGCGCGCCGACATGCATGGCGCTTCCCAGAATGATGTCGGTGAAGGTCGCCGTCGGCGTGCCATCAATCGACTCGATGCGGTCGCCCGCCACGATGCCCGCGCGTGCCGCCGGAGAACCCGGCGCGACGGCGCCCACGACAGGAGCCTCGGCCTTCACGCCCGCGAGGAACGCGATCATGAAGAAGAGGATGCCGAAGATGATGTTCATCACGACGCCGCCGGAGATGACCACCATGCGCTTGGCAACGGGTGCGCTTCGGTAGCTGCGCGGATCGCCTTGCGCGGCGAGCGCTTCGCTCGGCGCTGCGTCGTCTTGTCCGAGCATGCGCACGAAT
>VGXL01000169.1 GCA_016873315.1 Phycisphaerae bacterium
CCTCATCAGGGCTGCGAGTTCTCGCGTGCAGGCCTCCAGCACATCCGCGGGTGCATCGGGCCGCATGGGAAGCACCATGTGGTACCGCCGGCCGGTGCGCTTCGACATGTTCTCGATCTCAGCGGTCGCGACCATCGAGTTGGGCAAGCTGACCACTGTTTGATCCGCCGTGCGCAGGCGCGTGCTGCGCAGGCCGATCTCCTCGACGACGCCCTTGACGGAACCGATCCGGCACGAGTCGCCGGGTCGCAGTGGTTGATCGAGCACCACGCTCAATCCGCCGAGGAGATTCTCGAGCGTCTTCTGTGCGGCGAGTGCGACCGCGATGCCGCCGATGCCCAAGCCGGCCACCAGATGCGTCACATCGACGCCGAACTGCGCCAAGACGCCCAAGATCGCCACGACGATCGTCAGCCATCGGGCCACACGAACGGCGACGGGCACGAGCATCGCCACGCTCACACGACCGCGCGCGTGCAGTCTCGTTCGGGCCAACTCGCCTGCAGTCGACGCCGCGCGCAGCATGCCCCACGCCACGAGCAGCACGATCGTCACGCGGATGCCAGTGTGCAGGTCCGCGAACAGTGTGGGCTCGACATCGATCCAGCGCAGGCTGACGCGCGCGCCAAGAAGGGCTCCCAAGAGCATCGAGGGCGTCGTGATCGAACGCACGAACGCTTCGTGCACAGGGTTGGCACTGGCGTGCGCGAAACGGCGGATGAGCGCGATGAGCCCACGCACCAGGATCAGCCCGATCGCGCCGCCGATGCACAAGGCCAGCAGTCCGCCGAGGTCCGCCAGCGTGCGCGTGACAATGGGTTCCGTAGGCATAGGGCCCGGACTCTAGCTTCGCCCAAGAAAACAGGGCCTGCCGAGTGGCAGGCCCTGCGTGGTTTCGAATCGAACTCGGATCGTCAGACCGAGGCGGCCATCTTGGCGGCCTTCGCGCGCGCATCGTCGAGCGAGCCGACATACATGAACGCGCTCTCGGGCAGGTCGTCGCCCTCGCCGTTGCAGATGCGCTCGAAGCTCTCGATGGTCTCGTCGAGCTTGCAGGTCACGCCCGGCAGGCCGGTGAAGACTTCGCCGACATAGAACGGCTGGCTGAGGAAGCGCTCGAGCTTGCGCGCGCGGGCCACGCTGAGCTTGTCATCTTCGCTGAGTTCATCGACGCCAAGGATGGCGATGATGTCCTGCAGGTCCTTGTAGCGCTGCAGGATGCCCTGCACGCGACGGGCGACGCGGTAGTGACGATCGCCGACGACCTGCGGGTCGAGGATGCGGCTCGTCGAAGCGAGCGGATCGACCGCGGGGTAAATGCCCTTCTCCGCGATCTTGCGCTCGAGCACGATGAACGCGTCGAGGTGGCTGAAGGTCGTCGCGGGCGCGGGGTCAGTCAAGTCATCTGCCGGCACATAGATCGCCTGCACGCTGGTGATGGCGCCCTGACGCGTCGAGGTGATGCGCTCCTGCAGCTGGCCCATCTCGGTGCTCAGCGTGGGCTGGTAGCCCACGGCGCTCGGCATGCGGCCGAGCAGTGCGC
>VGXL01000170.1 GCA_016873315.1 Phycisphaerae bacterium
GCCGACCGCGGGTTCGCGGACCAGGCGCTCTACCCAGCCGCCCAGGCGATGCGGCTCGAGTACGTCGTCCGTTTCCGCCAAGACACGATCGTGACGGACACGTTCGGCAAGTCGAAGCCCGCGCGTGAGTGGGTTCCCACGAACGGTCGCCCGAAGCGAGTCGAGGGGCCGGCGATCACGGCGAAGGCCACCCAGGTGCCCGTCATCGTTTGCGTCAAGAAGGCGAAGATGAAGGAGTCTTGGTGCCTCGTCTCGAGCCGCGCGGACCTCACCGCTGCGGAGATCGTTGAGCTCTACGGCAAGCGGTTCACCACCGAGGAGAACTTCCGCGACACCAAGGATATCCGCTTCGGCCTCGGTCTCTCGGCCACGCACATCGGCGTGCCCGCCCGCCGCGATCGCCTGCTGCTCCTCTGCGCTCTCGCCCAGGCGCTTCTCACCCTCCTCGGCGCCGCGTGCGAGCGCACCGGCCTCGACCGGCGCCTCAAGGCGAACACCTCCAAGAAGCGCACGCACTCGCTCTTCCGCCAGGGCCTGTTCTGGTTCAGCGCGATCCCGACGATGCGTGACGATTGGTTCGAACCGCTCATGGTCGCCTTCGAGGAGATTCTCCGTGAGCGCACCAAGTTCACTGGGATTTTCGCCACTATTTGAGGGGGTACCTCAGCCGTTGCACGCCATCGAGCGCGGAGGCATCGTGCCGGTGCTCGATGGACTTGACCGCCCTTGCTCCAGTGACCATCCTTCGCAATCACCAAACCCCGACCGTCTCGTTCACGCTGAACCAACACACGGCCTGCGACTTGAATCAGGCAGCGCGAACGGAGTTCTCGCGGATGATCCTCGGATGGCGTGCTGCGATACGTAGGAGCGCGATGGCCGGCCCCTCCGGATGGCGACGGCCCTGCTCCCAATTTCGGAGCGTCGCCACGCTGATGCCGAGCGCACCCGCGAACTCGACCTGCGACAGGCCGACGAAGCGCCGGACCGCGACCACGTCGTCGCCGGAACGAATGTCGCCGGCCATCAGGCGTCGCCGCACGCTCGCCGGGATCGCGCGAGCCAGGTGAGCCGCTGTCAGCTTCGGGATCTCGTCGGTCATGATCGTTGCTCCAGGTGTTCCGCGACCAGTTGAGCTTCGTGAGGCGTCGCCCAGCGCGCACTGATGATGCGAATCTCGTCTTCGTCGCGTTCGGTCCAGACGACCAGCACCAACCCGCGCCGGATCGGGCCGATCGCAAGGAAGCGCTCTTCGTCATCGGAGTGGGCGTCATCGAAGATCTCCAGGTAGTCGACCCCCGATGTGAAGAGCTCCTGAGCTTCCTCGAAGGAAACGCCATGTTTCCTGACGTTGGCGCGATTCTTCGCGGGATTCCAGGAGACCTTCACCCCTATCAGTCTACGTCAACGGCGCACTACGTCAACGGCGTATGCTGGCCGTGTCGACCTCGTCGGTGTCGGGAGCCATTGTCCATGGTGTTCCGGATGGAGAAGAGTCGCTCTCGCGAGACGCTTCCCTGCTCTGGCGAGGGCGA